>NZ_JBHTUV010000012.1:0-169702 GCF_042793475.1 Microbacterium sp. NPDC056569
GGATGCCTCGGGTCGAGGCATCCGCTCCGCTTCTTGTCGTCTGAGGGGAGGCGCCCGTCAGTGCCCTTCCGTGCCGAGGGATCCGAGGTAGAGCCCGATGACCTTGGGGTCGTTGAGCAGCTCGCGGCCGGTGCCCTCATACGCGTCACGGCCCTGGTCGAGGACGTAGCCGCGGTCGCAGATCTGCAGGCATCGGCGGGCATTCTGCTCGACCATGATCGTGGTCACGCCCGCCTTGTTGATGTCCGAGACGCGGATGAACGCGTCGTCCTGACGGACGGGGGACAGGCCCGCCGACGGCTCGTCGAGGAGGAGCACCGACGGGTCCATCATGAGGGCGCGCGACATCGCGACCATCTGGCGTTCACCGCCCGAGAGGGAACCCGCGCGCTGCTTGAGCCGCTTGCCGAGCTCGGCGAAGATGCCGGTGACGAAATCGAGCCGCTCGGCGTAGACCTTCGGGCGCTGATACAGGCCCATCTGCAGGTTCTCTTCGATGCTGAGCGACGGGAAGACGTTGTTCGTCTGCGGCACGAAGCCGACGCCGCGCTGCACGAGCTTGTCGGACTTCAGCCCGACCACGCTCTCGCCGTCGACGGTGATGTCGCCGCCCCGCACCTTCACCATCCCGAAGATGGACTTCAGCAGCGTGGACTTGCCGGCGCCGTTCGGGCCGATGATCCCGATGAGCTCACCCTTGCGGGCGACGAGGTTCGCCGAGTTGATGATGTTGATGCCGGGCAGATAGCCCGCCGTGAGGTCCTTGACATCGACGACGATGCGTTCGCTCTTGGCAGCCTCGGCGACGCCCGCCGCAGCCGGCGACCCTGCGCCGTTCTCTGAGCTTGTCGAAGGGCTCACTTCGTCTCCTCCTCGGCCTCGGCGATCGCGGCCTCCTCGGCCTCTTTGATCTCTTCCAGCAGTTCGACGGCAGAAGTGTCGAGCTCGCCCGCGACGCGCCCGGTCACAACGCCGAGGTCGACGTCCTGGTGGCTGCCCAGGTACGCGTCGATGACCGCCTTGTCCTCCATGACCGTGTCGGGCGGACCCTCGGCGACCACCTTGCCCTCGGCCATGACGACGACCCAGTCGGCGATGTGGCGCACCATGTGCATGTCGTGCTCGACGAACAGGACCGTCATGCCGAGGTCCTTGAGGTCGAGGATGTGGTCGAGCAGCGACTCCGTCAGCGCGGGGTTCACGCCGGCCATCGGCTCGTCGAGCATGACGAGCGTGGGATCGCTCATGAGGGCGCGCGCCATCTCGAGGAGCTTGCGCTGACCGCCCGAGAGCGACGCCGCGTAGTCGTCTGCCTTCGCGTCGAGCTTGAAGCGCGTGAGCAGGTCCATCGCCTTGTCTTCGATGCCGTTGTCCTGCTTGCGCCAGATAGCAGGGACGATGCTCGCGAACAGGCCCTCGCCCTTCTGTCCGGTAGCGCCGAGCTTCATGTTCTCGAGCACCGTCAGCAGCGACAGCGACTTGGTGAGCTGGAACGTGCGCACCTGGCCCATCCGGGCCACCTTGAACGACGGGATGCCTGACAGCTGCGTTCCGTCGAACGACCATGTCCCCGAGTTGGGCTTGTCGAACCCGCAGAGGAGATTGAACAGCGTGGTCTTGCCTGCGCCGTTGGGGCCGATGAGAGCCGTGATCGCGTTGCGCGGGATCTCGAGGTGATCGACGTCGACGGCGGTGAGGCCCCCGAATCGACGGGTCACACCGTCCACGACCAGGATCGGGTCGTTCTTGGCGACGCCGGGAGCGGCGTCGCCCTTCGCGAGTCCCGCGGTCTTGGGGCGCCGGATCGACCCGGTCGCCGTCGGCACCGAACCGGTGGCGGACGCGGAGCCCGCGGGCGCGGCTGCCGCGGCGTCGGGTGCCGGTTCGGGCGTGCTGGGCGGGTTACTTGACAAAGGTCAGCTCCCTCTTGTTTCCGAAGATGCCCTGAGGGCGGAAGATCACGATGAGCATGAGCGCGACGCCCACGAGGATGAACCGGAGGATGCCTGCCTGGATCGGAGTCATCGGCAGGATGCCCTCGCTGGCCAAGGCCGGCAGGACGTTGTCGAGGAACGCCATGATCACCCAGAAGATCACCGATCCCACGGCGGGGCCGAACACCGTCGCGGCGCCGCCGAGGAGCAGGATCGTCCACAGGAAGAACGTGATCGACGTCGTGTAGGTGGCCGGGATCACCGCCGAGGGCAGCGCGAAGACCACGCCGCCCAGGGCGCCGAAGATGCCGCCGATGACGAGCGCCTGCATCTTGTAGGCGAACACGTTCTTGCCGAGAGACCGGACGGCGTCCTCGTCCTCGCGGATGCCCTTGAGCACGCGCCCCCAGGGGCTGCGCATGAGGGCCCACACCAGGTAGATCGCGATCGCGAGCAGGAAGAGTCCGAACACACGCACCCACAGCTCCTGGGCGCTCCACGTCCACGGCCCGAAGCCGTAGGTGCCTTCGGGGAACGGGTTGGCCGCGCGGAAGCCGGCGTGATAGCCGCCCAGCCCGTCCGCCGAGTTGGTGAACTCGTCGAAGACGGTCGTCGTGAACAGCAGACGGACGATCTCGGCCGCCGCGATGGTCACGATGGCGAGGTAGTCGGCACGCAGTCGCAGCGTCGGGATACCGAGGATGAACGCGAAGATCGTCGCGCCCACCATTCCGATCAGGATGCCGACCCACCAGGGAAGGCCGAAGGTCAGGATCGAGATCGCGTACGAGTACGCCCCGATCGCCATGAAGCCGGCCATACCGAAGTTCAGCAGACCCGCGTAGCCGAAGTGGACAGCGAGGCCGGTAGCCGCCAGCGCGTACGCAATGGTCGTCGGCTGAAGGATCCAGCTCGCGGTGTTGTTGAAGATCTGTCCCCAATCCATCTCGCGGCCCCTATCCCACTCGTTCCTTGCGACCCAGGATTCCCTGTGGTCTGACCAGCAGCACGATGATGAGCACGGCGAGCGCGCCCACGTACTTGAGGTCGGGTGGCAGCCAGAGCGTGGAGATCTCCACGAGCAGACCGACGATGATCGACCCGATGAGCGCGCCGAACGCGGTGCCCAGACCGCCGAGGGTCACCGCGGCGAAGATCAGCAGCAGGATCTGCACGCCCATGTCCCACCGCACACCCGGGCGGAAGTAGGCCCACAGGATGCCGGCCAGGGCCGCCAGGGCGGCGGACATCATCCACACGATGCGGATGACGCGGTCCACGTCGATTCCCGAGGCGGCGGCGAGCCCCGGGTTGTCGGAGATCGCTCGTGTCGCCTTGCCGACCCGGGTGCGCACCAGCCAGAAGGCGACGCCGACGATCACGACGATGCTGATGCCCATCGAGATCATGTCGATGATCGACAGGCTGATCGGACCGAGGATGCGGATCTTGGTCGCTCCGGCTCCGGGAAGCTGATAGCTCGTGCCGCCGATGAAGAACTGGAACGTGTAGCGCAGCGCGAGGGACAGACCGATGCTGACGATCATGAGCTGCACGAGCCCCAGCCCCTTGCGTCTCAGCGGCTTCCACAGTCCCGCATCGAGAGCCCAGCCGAATGCCGCCCCGAACACGACGACCAGGGGGATCACGATCCACATCGGCCACGAGAGGAACGTGCCGAAGACGAGCGCGACGATCGCGCCGAAGGTCACCATCTCGGCGTGCGCGAAGTTGGTCAGGCCCGTGGTGCCGAAGATCAGCGAGACGCCGATCGAGGCGAGTGCGAGCAGCAGGCCGAAGTTCAGGCCGTTGATCACGAGGGCGACGACGCGGTCGAACGCCGTCGCCGTGACGCGCTCGCCCTCGCCGAGGAACAGGTTGAGGATCTTGCTGTTCGTCAGACCGAAGGAGACTTCGAAGGATCCGGTGGTGCCCTGGATGGGCTGGGTGCCTTCGGGCAGCTGCTCGGGGTCGACGATGACCCCGTCGGGGAGAGTGTCCTCGTCGATGGTGAGGACGTACTCCTCCTTCTCGGGGACGTACAGCCGCCAGCGGCCCTCGGCGTTGGTGACGGTCTCGGCGTCGAAGCCGTTGCCCTCGATGGACATCGTCACGCCCTCGACGGGCTCTCCCTCATTGGTGACTATGCCGCCGAAGTAGAAGTCGGTCTGCTCCTGGTCCCCACCGGGGGTGTCGGGGGCGTCCGCGTGCGCACCCGTGGGTGCGGACAGGAACACCATTCCCGCGGCCAGCAGCAGGCCGAAGATCACGAGGATCCATCGGCGGCTGTTGATCGTGGTCACAGTCGTAGGACCCACAGAACCTCCCGTTCGGCACACCACGCGGACACCGAAGCTCGGGTCGCATCGGCCGTGATGACGACGCTACGACTGTAATGTGTCGTCCCTGTTTCGCCCAAGGTCACATGTGGATAAGTGATCCGATCGAAACCGGACGGCCCCCGCTTCGCCCTGTCGCCCTCGCGCGCGCCCGCGCGTGCCGTTGCTGCGGGAACAAACGGCGCCCTGCGGCGCTTAGAATCGAGTACGGAGCGTCACGAGCGCACCGGCCGCCGCCGTCCACCCCGAGAGCACGCGCGCGCCCGCGCGAGGAGACCCCCATGGAGCACAACGACCCCTTCGGCTTCGTCGGACTGACCTACGACGATGTGCTGCTGCTGCCCGGCCACACCGACGTGATCCCCAGCGAAGCCGACACCTCGTCCCGAGTGACGCGACGCATCACCGTCGCGACCCCGCTCATCTCGAGCGCGATGGACACGGTGACGGAGTCGCGCATGGCGATCGCGATCGCGCGCGAAGGCGGTCTCGGGATCATCCACCGCAACCTCTCGATCGAGGATCAGGCCGCAATGGTCGACCGCGTCAAGCGGAGCGAGTCGGGCATGATCACCGACCCGATCACGACCACCCCCGACGCGACGATCGAAGAGGTCGACTCGCTCTGCGCGCAGTACCGCATCTCGGGCCTTCCGGTCGTCGACGACGACAACCACCTCGTCGGCATCGTCACGAACCGCGACATGCGCTTCGTCTCGGGCTTCGAGCGCCAGACCACCAAGGTGCGCGACGTCATGACGACCGAGGGCCTCGTCACCGGCCGCGTCGGCATCAGCGCGGGCGAGGTCATCGCGCTCTTCGCCCAGCACCGCGTCGAGAAGCTCCCGCTCATCGACGAGCACGGCACGCTCGCGGGCCTCATCACCATCAAGGACTTCGACAAGAGCGAGAAGTACCCGCTCGCCACCAAGGACGAGCAGGGCCGCCTGCGCGTGGGCGCCGCCATCGGCTTCTTCGGCGACGCCTGGCAGCGCGCCGAGGCGCTGCGCGACGCGGGCGTCGACGTGCTCGTCGTCGACACTGCCAACGGCCAGTCGGCCGGCGTCATCGACATCGTCCGCCGCCTCAAGGCCGACGCGAGCTTCGACCACATCGACATCATCGGCGGCAACGTCGCGACCCGCGAGGGCGCGCAGGCGCTCATCGACGCGGGCGTCGACGCCGTCAAGGTCGGCGTCGGACCGGGCTCGATCTGCACCACGCGCGTCGTCGCCGGCGTCGGCGTGCCGCAGGTGACGGCCGTGTACGAGGCGTACCTCGCCGCCCGCGAGTCCGGCATCCCGGTGATCGCCGACGGCGGCCTGCAGTACTCGGGCGACATCGCCAAGGCGCTCGTCGCCGGCGCCGACACCGTCATGCTCGGCTCTCTCCTCGCCGGCACGGACGAGTCGCCGGGCGAGATCGTCTTCCAGGGCGGCAAGCAGTTCAAGCAGTACCGCGGCATGGGCTCGCTCGGCGCGCTGCAGACCCGCGGCAAGAAGACGTCCTACTCGAAGGACCGCTACTTCCAGGCCGACGTCCCCACCGACGACAAGCTCATCCCCGAGGGCATCGAGGGCCAGGTCGCCTACCGCGGCCCCGTCTCGGCCGTCGCCTATCAGCTCGTCGGAGGCCTGCGTCAGTCGATGTTCTACGTCGGCGCCCGCACGATCGACGAGCTCAAGGCCAAGGGCAAGTTCGTCCGCATCACCGCGGCCGGCCTCAAGGAGTCGCACCCCCACGACGTGCAGATCGTCGTGGAGGCCCCCAACTACAAGAAGTAGCCCGCTTCAGCGAGACGGATGCTGCGGCCCCGCGCGCTGCGCAGGGCGGCAGCATCCGTTTCTCTGCCGTCGAACCGCGTCAGGGGAGGCGGAAGGGCTCGGCCGCCCGGGCCGTTTCGTCTGTCGCGAGGTCGGCGAGGACCGAACCCACCGCGGGCGTGAACTTGAAGCCGTGACCCGAGAAGCCGGCGCCGACGACGAGGCGGCCGCGGCGGTCGAGGATGAAGTCCTGCGAGTCCGTCGAGGTGTACGTGCAGCTGATCGGCGCGGCCGAGTCGGCGTCGAGGCCCGGGAACCACTCGGCCACGTAGTCGCGCAGCTGCCCTGCCAGCGCGGGCACCGGGTGGAAGGTGCGCGCGTCGGGGTCGACGACCGGCCCCACGAGGTGGAAGCCAACCTTGACGCCCTCGCCCGGCGTCGGCATGCCGTAGACGTTCGCGGGGTACCGCTCGCGCGGCAGGAGATGGTTGAACGACGGCCACACCGGGTCGGCTGCGATCGGGGCGAAGTGCGCAGGGCTCTCCTCGGTCACGGTGAGCCGGGGGAGCGGGAACGACGGCGGAAGGATGCCGGGGGTCCAGGCTCCCGACGTCACCACCACGGTCTCGGCGACGAGGTCGCGGCGCTCGCCGCCGGCCTCGACCGTCAGCGTCACGCCGTCGGCGCGCTCGTCGAGCGAGACCACGCGGTGCCCGAACCGGACGTCGGCTCCGTAGCCGCGCGCGCCGCGCTCGAGCGCCTCGAGCGCGGCCGTGGCGCGCACCACTCCCGCGCCGGGCGTGAACAGCACGTCGGCGTCGAACCGCATGCCGCTCCAGCGCCGGGCCGCCTCGCTCGCGGTGAGCACCTCCGCGCGCTCGCCTCGGCCGACCAGGGCCCCGTGCACCTGGGCGACGACCGCGTCGTCGCCGTGCGTCAGCAGGCCGTGCAGGCGCAGCAGCGGCTCTCCGGTCGCGCGCGAGAGCTCGTCCCACTCGCTGCGGGCGAGGGTGAGCAGGTCGAGGTAGTGCGCCGCCGCGTAGGCGTTGTTGAAGTTGCGGGTCGCGCCGTGGGAGGCGCCACGGGTGTGACCGCGTTCGAACCGCTCGAGCGCGACCACGCGGTGGCCGCGGCGCGCGAGCTGCCACGTCGTCGCGAGGCCCATCGCGCCCGCGCCGACGACGACGTACGGAACATGCTCGGTCACGGGGCCTCCACGGTCTCGGATGCAGAGGGGCGCAGCATCCGTCTCCGCTCCCATCCAATCGCACCGCGTGCCGCTGCCGAGGGGGCGGTGACGGAGTGTGACGGGCGCTGCGGCGCACGGTGTCGCTAACCTGGCGCCATGATCAGGCAGCGGCGGCATCCTCTGGCGACGCAGCGGACCACGCGTCTCGAGGCGTTCACCGACGGCGTCTTCGCGATCGCGGCGACGCTGCTCGTGCTCGATCTCACGCAGCACTCCCTCGGTGAGGTCGACTCCGACGCCGAGATGTGGGCGGCGATCGGCGGCATGGGCGAGCTCTTCCTCAACTTCGCACTGAGCTTCGTGCTGCTGTGCCTGATGTGGATGGTGCACGTGCAGCAGTTCGAGCACGTCGCCCGCGTCGACTCGACGACGGTGTGGCTGAACAACGCACGCCTGCTGTTCATCGTCCTTGTGCCGTTCGCCACGAACCTCACGACCGAGTACTCCGACTACCTCGCGGGCCGGCTCGCCATGCCGGTGACCTTCTTCCTCGCCATTCTGTTCAGCTGGCTGCAATGGCAGTGGGCGGTGCGCCAGCACGACGTGCTGCTGCCCGACATGAGCCGCGCGGATGCTGTCGCTTACGGCCGCAGTTCGCTCAGCGCCCTGATCATCTCGGCGCTCGTCGTGGTGCTGGCGCCGTGGATCGGGTCCCTCGCCTTCCTGCTCTTCGCGTTCGACGGCGTGTTCACCCGCCTGCTCCGCGGGAAGAACTGACACGCCGGAAGCCCGGGACGACCGCCCCGGGTTCCGCGCGATCGCTCAGACGCCGGCGCGCAGCACCTCCGCGGGGTCGGTCTCTTCAGCCTCGACCTCCGGCGAGCCGGGAGCCGCAGCATCCGTCCCCTTCCCGGCCGGCAGCCACAGCGCCACGATCGTCGCGGCGAACAGCACCGCGGCGCCGGTGAACACGGCGGGGCGCGCGGCGTCGACGTACAGGTCGGGGAGGAGCTCGCCGCCGGCGCTGACGAAGATCGCGGTCATCACTGCCGTGCCGAGGGCCACGCCGAGCTCGCGGACGGTGGAGTTCACGCCCGACGCCTTGGCGTGGTCGATGAGTCCGAGGGTCGCGAGCAGCGCCGTCGCCGACGGGGCGAACACCAGGGCCATGCCGACGCCGGCCATGATGAACGGCGCGATCAGGGTGGGGTAGTCGAGGTCGGTCGACATGACCGCGGCGATCCAGGTGAGGGCGACGCCCTGCAGGGCGAGGCCGAGCACCAGCAGCAGCCGTGTGCCGACGCGCGGGGCGAGGATGCCGGCGATCGGGGCGACGACCATGGGCGCGAGAGTCCACGGGGTGGTCTGCAGGGCGGCCTCGAACGGCGTCGAGCCCTGCACGACCTGCAGGTACTGGATGAGGATGAACACCGCGCCGAACGTGCCGAAGCTGAACGCGAAGCCGACGATGTTCGTGATCGAGAACGAGCGGTCGTGGAAGAGGCGCAGCGGCATGAGCGGCGCCTTGGCGCGGGTCTGCCACCAGAGGAATGCCACGACGAGCAGCGTGCCGAGCACGATCTCGGCGATGACGCCGAGCGAGTCCCAGCCGTCGTCGTTGCCGCGGACGATCGCGTGGACGAGGGCGAGCACACCGGCGGCGGCGAGCAGTGCACCCGGCACGTCGATGCGCACGCGGGCGCCGAAGTCGTTGTTCAGGACGACGAGCGCAAGCGGGATCGCGATGATCGCGACGGGCACGTTGATCCAGAAGATCGCCTGCCAGTCCCAGCCCTCCATGATGGCCCCGCCGACGAGCGGGCCGACGGCGACGCCGAGGCCCGAGACGCCGCCCCAGATGCCGATCGCGAGCGCGCGTCGCGCCGGCGGCACGGCACCGCTCAGCAGCGCGAGCGACAACGGCATGACCCCCGCCGCACCGAGGCCCTGCACCGCGCGGGCGGCGATGAGCTGACCCGGGTCGGTGCTGAGCGCGGCGAGCACGGATCCCACGCCGAACACGGCGATGCCGATCGCGAAGAGGGTGCGGCGGCCGAACCGGTCGCCGAGCGCCGAGGCGATGAGGATCGCGCCGGCGAACGCCAGCGTGTACGCGTTGACGAACCACTGCAGCTCTTCGACGCTCGCGCCCATCTCGCGGTGCAGCACCGGGAGCGCGTTCGTCATGACGAGGTTGTCGAGCGTGGCCATGAACATCGGAAGGGATGCTGCGGCCAGCACGAGCGCGAAGGGCCGCGTGCGGCGCGGGGCCGCGGTGAGGGTGGTGTCGGTCACGGGAAGCTCCGTTGTAATTCGATGATTACTTGCTGGAGACAATGTAGTAATCGACTGATTACAAAGTCAAGTCATTCGCTGATAACCTTTCGGCATGACATCTCCCGGACTCAGCGGCACCGGCGCCGTCGGCGTGGAGGAGGCGGTTCCCGAAACCGGCAAGCGCCTCTCGTCGGAAGAGCGCCGGCGCCAGATCCTGGTGGCCGCTCTCGCGGTGTTCGGTGCGCGCGGCTACGAGGGCGCGACGACCGACGAGGTGGCCCGCGCGGCCGGCGTCAGCCAGCCGTACGTGGTGCGGCTGTTCGGCTCGAAGGAGAACCTCTTCCTCGCCGCGCTCGATGATGCCCTGGCCCGCATGCTCGCGGGCTTCCGCGCCGCGCTCGCCGACACCGACGCCCCGCACGACCCCGACATCACCCCCGAGAAGGCCGCCGCCAAGCGCATCGGCCAGGCGTACGTCGACCTGATCGAGGTGCGCGGCCTCCACCAGACGCTGGCACACGCCTACCTGCTGGGCAGCCACCCCGCGATCGGTGCGGCCGCCCGCAAGGGGTTCGCAACCGTGTGGCGGTTCTTCCGCGACGAGATGGGGCTCGACGCCGACGACTCGCGCGCGTTCATGGCCGAGGGCATGCTCATCAGCACGATGATCGGCCTCCGCATCGTCGACGACTACGGCTCCGACCCGCAGATCACCGAGCTCTTCCGCTCCTGCTTCCCCACCGAGCTGCCCCACGTCCTCGAGGTGCTCCCGCGCGGCATCGACCGCTGGTAGGCGACTCGGTTCGGATGACGGATGCTGCGGCCCGCAGCATCCGTTCACATCACGTGTTCTCACCGAGTACATGCGTCGTTGGCGCGCACAACGGGTGGCCTCGGTGACAGCACGCGATGTGAACGAGCGGACGTCGGGAACGGATGCTGCCGCCCTGGCCCGCGTCGGGGGCGCGGCGTAGGGTCGGGGGCATGTGCCGGAACATCCACACGCTCCACAACTTCGAGCCCGCAGCCTCGTCCGAAGAGGTCCACGCCGCCGCGCTCCAGTACGTGCGCAAGATCTCGGGCACCACGAAGCCGTCGAAGGCGAACCAGGAGGCCTTCGACCGCGCCGTCCACGAGATCGCCCACATCACGCAGCACCTGCTCGACGACCTCGTCGCGGTGGCACCGCCGAAGAACCGCGAGGTCGAGGCGGCGAAGGCGCGCGAACGCGCGATCAAGTCCGGCCGCTACGCCGCTCCGGCCGCCTGACCCGTGGGGTAGTCTGGTCGGCTCCCTGCACGGCGACGGATGCCGGACGGAGCAGACAGGGAACACCGTGGGCTACATCGACATCGCCGCCGTCTCGTATGCGCTGCCGGACGGGCGGCCGCTCCTCGACGAGGTCTCGTTCCGCGTGGGCGAGGGGTCGACGACGGCGCTCATCGGCCAGAACGGCGCCGGCAAGACCACGTTGCTGCGCATCATCCGCGGTGAGACGCCCGCGCTCGCGGGCGTCGTCTCGATCGACGGCGGCCTCGGCGTCATGGACCAGTTCGTCGGCCACGGCGAGGCGGGGCAGACCGTCCACGACCTCCTCATCGCCGTCGCCCCCGACCGCGTGCGCCGCGCCGCGCGAGAGCTCGAGGACTCCGAGGCGGCGATCATCGAGCACGACGACCTCGACACGCAGATGAGGTACGCCGGGGCGCTCGCCGACTACGCCGAGGCCGGCGGCTACGAGTACGAGACCGTGTGGGACACGTGCACGACGACGGCCCTCGGCATCCCGTTCTCGCGAGCACGATTCCGCGAGCTCACGACGCTGTCGGGCGGCGAGCAGAAGCGGCTCGCCCTCGAGGCGCTGCTGCGCGGCCCCGACCAGGTGCTGCTGCTCGACGAGCCCGACAACTACCTCGACGTTCCCGGCAAGCGCTGGCTCGAGGAGCGCCTGCGCGAGACGAACAAGACCGTGCTGCTGGTGTCGCACGACCGTGAGCTGCTGGCGCGCGCCGCCGACCGCATCGTGACGCTCGAGGCGGGCGGCGCCGGAAGCACGGCGTGGGTGCACGGCGGCGGCTTCGGCACCTACCACCGCGCGCGGGAGGACCGGATGGCGCGCCTCGACGAGCTGCGCCGCCGCTGGGACGAGCAGCACGTCAAGCTCAAGGAGCTCGTGGCGACCCTCAAGGTGAAGGCCACCGCGAACGACACCTTCACCTCTCGGTACCGCGCCGCGCAGACGCGGCTGCGCAAGTTCGAGGAGGCCGGCCCGCCGCAGGAGCGCCCGAAGGAGCAGGACCTCGACGTGCGCCTCCGCGGCGCACGCACGGGGCGCCGCGCGGTGGTGGCGGAGCAGCTCGAGCTCACCGGGCTCATGAAGCCGTTCGACCTGGAGGTGTGGTTCGGCGACCGGGTCGCGGTGCTCGGCTCGAACGGCTCGGGCAAGTCGCACTTCCTGCGGCTGCTCGCGCGCGGCGGCACCGACCCCGACGGGCGGCTCGGGCACCTGACCACCACCGGCGCGGGGCTCGAGCCCGTGGCGCACACCGGCCGGGGCATCCTCGGAGCGCGTGTCGTGCCCGGCTGGTTCGCGCAGACGCACCGCCACCCCGAGTTCGACGGCAAGACGCTGCTCGACATCCTCCATCGCGGCGAGGACGCCCGCGCCGGCCTGCCCCGCGAGGCCGCGTCGAGCGCCCTCGACCGCTACGGTCTCGTCGCCCAGGCCGAGCAGACGTTCGACAGCCTGTCGGGCGGGCAGCAGGCGCGCTTCCAGATCCTGCTGCTCGAGCTCTCGGGCGCGACGCTGCTGCTCCTCGACGAGCCGACCGACAACCTGGATCTCGTCTCGGCCGAAGCGCTGCAGGACGCCCTCGCCCGCTTCGAGGGCACCGTGCTCGCGGTCACGCACGACCGGTGGCTCGCGAAGTCCTTCGACCGCTTCCTGGTCTTCGGCTCGGACGGGCGTGTCTTCGAGTCGACCGAGCCGGTCTGGGACGAGACGCGCGTCGCGCGGGCGCGCTGACGATCACGGATGCCGAGCCCCGCGGCATCCGTGACCCACGCCGTCGGAGTCGCGCCGGGGTTTCGAGGCGCGCGAGGGCCGCCGGGTAGGCTGGACGGCGTGAGCATGGACATCGAACTCGGCCGGGCCAAGCGGGCGCGTCGCGCCTACACGTTCGACGACATCGCGGTGGTGCCGTCGCGGCGCACCCGCAACCCCGAGGACGTCTCGACCACGTGGACGATCGACGCCTTCAGCTTCGACATCCCGGTGCTGGGTGCTCCGATGGACTCGGTCGTCAGCCCGCGCACCGCGATCATGCTGGGCCAGCTCGGCGGCCTCGGCGTGCTGGACCTCGAGGGCCTCTGGACCCGCTACGACGACCCCGAGCCGCTGCTCGCCGAGATCGCCGGCCTCGAGAAGGCCGCCGCGACCCGCCGCATGCAGGAGCTGTACGCCGAGCCCATCAAGCCCGAGCTCGTGCGCGACCGGCTCGCCGAGATCCGCGCCGGGGGCGTGACGGTCGCCGGATCCCTCACCCCGCAGCGCACCCAGGACCTGTACGAGACCGTCGTCGCCGCCGGTGTCGACCTCTTCGTCATCCGCGGCACCACCGTGTCGGCCGAGCACGTCTCGAGCGTCGACCAGCCGCTGAACCTCAAGAAGTTCATCTACGACCTCGATGTCCCCGTCATCGTCGGCGGCGCGTCGACCTACACCGCGGCCCTGCACCTCATGCGTACGGGCGCGGCGGGCGTGCTGGTCGGCTTCGGCGGGGGAGCGGCGTCCACGACGCGCGCGACCCTGGGCCTCCACGCCCCGATGGCGACCGCGGTCGCCGATGTCGCCGGCGCGCGCCGCGACTACCTCGACGAGTCGGGCGGGCGCTACGTGCACGTCATCGCCGACGGCGGTGTGGGCACGTCGGGCGACATCGTGAAGGCGATCGCGATGGGCGCCGACGCCGTCATGCTGGGCGTGGCGCTGGCGCGGGCGACGGATGCTCCGGGCCGAGGCTTCCACTGGGGCCCCGAGGCGCACCACGCCAAGCTTCCGCGCGGCCGCCGCGTGAAGGTCGACCAGGTCGCGTCGCTCGAAGAGATCCTCTACGGCCCCGCGCCGGTCGCCGACGGCACCGCGAACCTCATCGGCGCGCTGCGCAAGTCGATGGCCACGACCGGGTACTCCGACCTCAAGGAGTTCCAGCGCGTCGAGGTCGTCGTCGCGCCGTATGCCGCGGGATGACGGATGCCATGACCGACCCCGACCCGACGGGAGCGGCTGAGCCGGACCCTCCGGTCGCAGAGCCTGCCGAAGCGTTCCCGCCGACGCTGCGCGAGGTGATGCTGCGCCCGCGATGGATCGGGATGCTGCTGCTCTGCCTCGTCGTCGCGGGAGTGTTCGCCTGGCTCGGGCAGTGGCAGCTGGGTCGCGCGGTGCTGACGAATCCGGTGCCCCCGGGCGCGACGGAGGAGGTGCAGCCCCTGGCCGACGTGGCGCTGCCGGGCGAGTACCTCCCGGAGCCGCTGGTCGGCCAGCGCGTCGAGACCCGCGGTACCTGGGTGCCCGAGGACTTCCTCATCGTCGAGTCGCGCTACAACGACGGCGCCCTGGGCTACTGGGTGACAGGGCAGCTGCGCATCGATCCCGACGTGAGCGCGACCGTCGGCCCGGCCTCGGTCGCCGTGGCGCTCGGGTGGGCCGCCAGCGAGGACGACGCACGTGCGGCCATCGAGGAGCTCGAGGGCGCCGCATCCGTCTCCGAGACCGTCGAGGTGACAGGGCGTCTGATCTCAGACGAGGGGCCGGTCCTTCCGCCCCGCGGCGAGGATCCGCAGACGCTGACGCGCATGTCGCCTGCCGCGCTGCTCGGGCAGTGGCACGACGTCGACGCCCTCTTCGTGTACCGCCCGTACATCGCCTCCGTCGACGCGGTCGCCGGGCTCGACGCGATCTCGTCGCCGGCCCCGGTCGAGGGCTCGGGGATCAACTGGCTCAACATCTTCTACGCCGTCGAGTGGGCCGTGTTCGCCGGCTTCGCCTTCTACCTCTGGTACCGCCTCGCGAAGGACGCGTGGGAGAAGGAGGTCGAGGACTTCGAGGACGACCGCCGCGAGGCGGAGGGCGATCCCGAACCTGCGACCTCCTGAACCGGGGACGCCCGCAGCCCTGAGCCAGGAATCCGGGCACAATGCCGCGGGTAGACTGGGGGTCATGCCCCGCACCCCCAAGCTCGCTTCCTTTCCGGCGATCCGCGGAGCCCTGAAGTTCTACCAGATCTGCTCGATCATCACGGGCACGATGCTGCTGCTGCTCGTCGCCGAGATGGTCGCGAAGTACTGGCTCGGCTACGAGCTGTTCCTCGGTGGTTCCGGAGGGTTCCTGTGGTTCGCCCCCGTCGTCGAGACGGCCTCCGGCCTCGAGTCGACCGGCGACGGGTTCAACCTGTCGCTCGGCATCCTCGTCGCGCACGGCTGGTTCTACGTCGTGTACCTGATCTCCTGCTTCCGCGTGTGGAGTCTCATGCGCTGGAACCTCCTGCGTCTGGGCATGCTGGCCGCGGGCGGCATCGTGCCCCTCCTCTCGTTCTTCATGGAGGCGCGCGTCGGCCGCGACGTCAAGACCTACCTGGCCGAGCGTGAGGCAGCCGAGCTGCACTCCCAGGCCGGGCACTCGACCCTCACCCACGCGATCCCGACGGAGAACAAGCGTTGACCGAACAAACCGAGACCTCGCAGCGCCCCGTCCTCGTCGTCGACTTCGGCGCGCAGTACGCGCAGCTGATCGCCCGCCGCGTGCGCGAGGCCGGCGTCTACAGCGAGATCGTGCCGCACACGGCGACCGCCGCCGACATCGCGGCGAAGAACCCGGTGGGCATCATCCTCTCCGGCGGCCCTTCGTCGGTCTACGAAGAGGGCGCCCCCGCGCTCGACACGGGCGTCTTCGACCTCGGCGTGCCCACGCTCGGCATCTGCTACGGCTTCCAGGTCATGGCGCAGGCGCTCGGCGGCGAGGTCGCGAACACCGGACTCCGTGAGTACGGAGCGACGGATGCTGCGGTCACAGGTGACGGCGGCGTGCTGCTGGGCGGTCAGCCGGCCGAGCAGAACGTGTGGATGAGCCACGGAGACCAGGTCGCGAAGGCTCCGGAGGGGTTCGAGGTGCTCGCGTCGACGGGCGCGACTCCGGTCGCGGCGTTCGGCAGCGACGAGCGCCGCTTCTACGGCGTGCAGTGGCACCCCGAGGTCAAGCACTCGGACCACGGCCAGCAGGTCATCGAGAACTTCCTCCACAAGGCGGCGGGGCTTCCGGCCGACTGGAACAGCGGCAACGTCATCGCCGAGCAGGTCGCCAAGATCCAGGCGCAGGTCGGCTCCGGCCGCGTCATCTGCGGCCTGTCGGGCGGCGTCGACTCCGCCGTGGCCGCGGCCCTCGTGCACAAGGCCGTCGGCGACCAGCTGGTCTGCATCTTCGTCGACCACGGGCTCCTCCGTAAGGACGAGCGCGAGCAGGTGGAGCAGGACTACGTCGCGTCGACGGGCGTGCGCCTGGTCACGGTCGACGCGCGTGAGCAGTTCCTCAACGCGCTCGCCGGTGTCAGCGATCCCGAGCAGAAGCGCAAGATCATCGGCCGCGAGTTCATCCGCACGTTCGAGCAGGCCGAGGCCGCGCTCGTCGCGGAGGCCGAGGCCGACGGCGAGCCCATCCGCTTCCTCGTGCAGGGCACGCTCTACCCCGACGTGGTCGAGTCGGGCGGCGGCACCGGCACCGCGAACATCAAGTCCCACCACAACGTGGGCGGCCTCCCCGAGGACCTGCAGTTCGAGCTGGTCGAGCCGCTGCGCACCCTGTTCAAGGACGAGGTGCGCGCCATCGGCCGCGAGCTCGGGCTGCCCGAGGTCATCGTCGGCCGCCAGCCCTTTCCGGGCCCCGGCCTCGGCATCCGGATCGTGGGTGAGGTCACCGCTGACCGCCTCGAGATTCTGCGCGATGCCGACGCCATCGCCCGCGAGGAGCTGACCCGCGCCGGCCTCGACGGCGAGATCTGGCAGTGCCCGGTCGTGCTGCTCGCCGACGTGCGCTCGGTGGGCGTGCAGGGCGACGGCCGCACCTACGGCCACCCGATCGTGCTGCGTCCGGTCTCGTCTGAAGACGCGATGACCGCCGACTGGACGCGCCTGCCCTACGACGTGCTGTCGAAGATCTCGAACCGCATCACCAACGAGGTGCGCGAGGTCAACCGCGTCGTGCTCGACGTCACGTCGAAGCCGCCGGGGACGATCGAGTGGGAGTAGCAGTGGGGGATGCCTCGGATTTCGGTCCGAGGCATCCGTCATCTCCGATCCGGTACGGGAGGATGGACGGGTGACGGACCCCGTGGACACGCTGCCCGATGCCGATTACGTGGTTCTCGGCAGCCGCGTCGCACTGGGGCTCGACGGCGGGTTCGCCGTCGCCGTGCCCGCGCGGCTGCGCCTGCTCGAGTCAGCCGGTGCTCGCGAGCCGCTCCTGCTGAGCGTCGACGGACAGTCCCCCGAGGCGCATGCGGCGCAGCGGCAGGCGTTCGTCGACGGCGGCCACGTGCCCGACGCCTCGCGCGTGCGCAACCTGTTCGACGAGCTGCTCGCCGGTGGCGAGTGGCTCGAGCGGGTCGGAGAGCCCGGCGGGCGCACGCCCGGCGTGACCTATCGGACGATCACGGATGCTGCGTCCCGGCCTGTCGTCTCGCTTCCCGTGTTCGAGAACGATCCCGAGTGGCACCTTCGCGATGTGGCAGTGGTGGCGCACGCGGCGGGCGGGGATCGAGTGCTGCGCGGCTTCCGCGGTCTGTACATCGCATGGCTGGAAGCGATCGCCGACGAGCGCCGGGCGGCCGCCGGTGATCCCGCGCGACTGTTCGTCGTGGTGTGCGAATCGCGGCAGATCGGTGAGGCGCTCGTGGGGTGGGACGCACCGCGGGTGCGGCTCGTGCACACCGTCCACAACTCGCACCTGCCCGCGCCGCACGACGACCCCGCGGCGCCGGTGAGCGGCCTGTGGGACCGCTGGCTGCCGACGCTTGCCGCATACGACGCGGTGCTGTGGCCGACCGCGGCGCAGCGCGACGAGGTCGCCGCGCGGTTCGGCGACCCCGGCACGTTCCACGTCGTGCCGAACACGATCGAGCTCGGCACGGAGCCACCGGGTGCGGCAGCGCGTGATCCGCGCCAGGTCGTCATGCTCAACCGGCTCGCTCCGCAGAAGCGCGTCGACCTCGCGATCCGGGCCTGGGAGCGCGTGGCCGAGGCCGTGCCCGAGGCGCGGCTCGACATCTACGGCGACGGTCCGCTGCGGCAGGAGCTGCAGGAGCTGATCGACGAGCTCGGGGTGGCAGCATCCGTGACGCTCCACGGAGCCACCGCCGATCGCGACGCGATCTTCGACCGTGCCGCGCTGTTCGTCACGTCCACCGCCTTCGAGGGGCAAGGGCTGTCGATCGCCGAGGCGCTCGCGCGCGGCCTGCCCGTGGTCTCGTTCGACGCCCGGTACGGCCCGCGCGAGGCGATCGCCGACGCCGGCATCGTCGTGCCCCCCGGCGACGTCGACGCCTTCGCCGACGCGATCATCGCCGTGCTGCGCGATGACGACCACCGTGCTGAGCTGTCTTCGCGGGCGCGCTCCGCTGCAACGGCCTTCGCCCCCGGCGCGGTGCGCCCCGCTCTCGTCGCGGCCTTGCGGTCGGCTGTCGAGCGGCCCTCGCGTCGCATCTGAGTGGGGTTGCCCTGCCCGGTCGGCCGAGTACGGGTGCGCGGATCAGCGACGGTGCTGTCTCCTACGGTCGATGAACTTCCGGCTCACTCGGCTCCTCTTCGGCTACGGAGACTCCTCGTGTGAGTCGGAGGTTCATCGTCGTGTGGGTGTGTTTCGTGTTCGTGTGAGTCGGAAGTTCATCGTCGTGTGGCTGTGGTTCGTGTTCGTGTGAGTCGGAGGTTCATCGTCGTGTGGGTGTGGTTCGTGTTCGTGTGAGTCGGAAGTTCATCGGCCCACAGACAAGTCCTCGCCCACGACGCGGTCGTGCGACCCGACGGCCCCCGGGGACGCCGCTGAGGCACCAGCGGGGTTCCGCCGACGGCAGAGCCGCCGGGAGCGGAAACGGATGCTGAGACCCCGGCCGGCGCGCAGGCTGGGGGCATGGCTGAAGAAGGCAAGATCCCCCAGTTCGGGGCCGAGGCGCGGCGCGAGCTGTTCCACCAGCGCGTCCTCGTGCTCGACGGACCGCTCGACGACGACAACGGCACCCTGATCGCGACGCAGCTGCTGGCGCTCGCGGCGGAGGACGAGGCATCCGATATCGCCCTCTGGGTCCACTCGCCCGGCGGCTCGGTGCCGTCGATGCTCGCGATCCGCGACGTCATGAACCTCATCCCCAACGACGTCGCAACCCTGGCGCTGGGCCTCGCGTGCAGCGCGGGGCAGTTCCTGCTGTCTGCCGGCGCCCGCGGCAAGCGGCGCGCGCTGCCGCACGCGCGGATCCTGATGCACCAGGGCTCCGCGGGCATCGGAGGATCGGCGGTCGAGGTCGAGGTGCAGGCCGACGACCTGCGCCACATGCGGGACACCGTGCTGGGAATCATCGCCGCGGATACCGGACAGAGCGTCGAGCGCATCTTCGAGGACTCGCTGCACGACCGGTGGTACACGGCCGCGCAGGCGCGGGACTACGGGTTCATCGATGGGATCGTGGAGTCCTTCGCCCAGGTGGTGCCACGTCGGAGACGGCCCGCGGGACTCGGGCTCGGACCCGCGGATGTGGCGGCATGAGCTCGTACACGATCCCGAACGTGGTGGCGCAGCATCCACGAGGCGACCGCATCATGGACGTCTACTCGCACCTGCTCGCCGAGCGCGTCGTGTATCTCGGCACAGGGATCGACGCGGGCGTCGCGAACGCGCTCATCGCGCAGCTGCTGCACCTCGACGCCGACAGCCCGGATCGCGACATCCAGCTCTACATCAACTGCGAGGGCGGCGACCCGTCGGCGATGCTCGCGGTGTACGACACGATGCAGCACGTGCGGCCGGACGTGGCGACGACGGTCGTCGGGCAGGCGATCGGCGTCGGCGCGGTGATGCTCGCCGCGGGCGCGGCCGGCAAGCGATCGGTCCTCCCGCACGCGCGCATCGTGCTGCACCAGCCGGCGGGGAAGGGGAGGGGCGCGATCCCCGACCTCATCCTCCAGGCGGACGAGCTCGTGCGGGTGCGCGGCGAGGTGGAGGAGATCCTCGCGCGGCATACCGGACAGGATGCTGCGAAACTGCGTGCCGACACCGACCGCGACCGCGTCTTCACCGCCGCCGACGCGGTGGCCTACGGCCTCGCAGACGCCGTGCTCTACCGGCCGGGCGCCCCTGGCCAGACCTTCCCCTCCCACGGGTCGTAGTCGGCGAGGAGCTCCTCCTGCGGCGGGCGCTCGGACTCGGGAACGTGCTGCAGGTTCACGCGCACCCGGTACCAGAGCGAGCTCGAGCCCCGCATCCCGTCGATCATCACGTCGGCCGGGTGGAGCTGGTCGGCGACGGACGGGTGCCGCTTCATCCATTCGTCGAGCGCGGCGACGGACTCGGACTTGGCCTTCGTGCGGGCGATCTCGATGAGCGGCATCGTGGACTGCCGTCGGCCCGATCCGTCGCCGCCGCGCGGCGGCTTCTCGGCCGGGCCCAGTTCGTCGGCGAGCCGCAGCAGCCCATCGAGCGTGCCCACCGCGTCGTCGATGCCCGCGTGCGGGTCGCCGATCTCGGCGTACCGGCCGGGCACCGTGAGCACCGTGAACTCCGCGGGGCGGCGGGACCGCACCTCGTCCCAGTCGAGCGGGGTCGACACCCGCGCATCCGGCAGGGGGCGGATCGAGTATGCCGATGCCACCGTGCGATCCTTGGCGTTCTGGTTGAAGTCGACGAACACGCTCTCCCCGCGCTCCTCCTTCCACCACCGGGCGGTGGCGAGCCCCGGCGCGCGGTTCTCGACCTCGCGCGCGAGCGTCTCGGCCGCGAGGCGCACCTGCTTGTAGTCCCAGTCCGGCGCGATGCGCACCAGGATGTGCATGCCTCGCGACCCGCTCGTCTTCGGCCAGCCAACCAGCCCGACGTCGTCGAGCACCTCGCGCGCGACGAACGCGACGTCGACGATCTGCGACCAGTCCACGCCGGGCATCGGGTCGAGATCGATCCGCAGCTCGTCGGGATGATCGAGGTCCTCGGCGCGCACGGGATGCGGGTTGAGGTCGAGGCAGCCGAGGTTGACCACCCAGGCGAGGCCCGCAGCATCCCGGATCACCGCCTCCTCGGCAGACGTGCCCCGCGCGTACTGCAGGGTCGCCGTGTCGATGAACTCGGGGTGGTTCTCGGGCACGCGCTTCTGGAAGAACGGCTCGGCGTCGATGCCCTTCGGGAAGCGCTTGAGCACCATCGGGCGACCGCCCGCACCGCGGAGCGCCCCCTCGGCGACGGCGAGGTAATAGCGGACGACGTCGAGCTTGGTGATCCCCGGCTCGGGGAACACGATCTTGGTGGGGCTCGAGATGCGCACCTCGTGCCCGTCGATCTCGAGGATCTCGGCTTCCGGCTTGGCGGGCGTCACCCGGCCAGGCTAGCGACGCACCACGACATCGACCAGGGGCGACAGCCGACCCGTCAGGCGGCGAGGGCGTAGGCGACGCAGCATCCGACGACCGCGCGCTCGGTCGCGCGCGAGCGGAGGTCGTCGACGACGCCTGCGGTCAGCTCGATCAGCGTCACCTCGAGAGCGCCGGCGACGGCCGCGATCATCTCGCTCGACGGCTCCTTGAGGCCCCGCTCGATCTCGGAGAGGTACTGCGGCGAGACTCCGGCGCGGTCAGCCGTGTCGGCGAGGCGCTCGCCGCGTTCGTGGCGAAGGCTGCGCAGCCGCTCGCCCAGCGCATCGCGCCAGAGCGGCTCCGGCTCGCGGGGAGGGCGCCGCGACGTCGCAGGCAGCGGGATGATCTCAGCCATGGCGTCACGATAAGGCGACGGCGTCGCCCACCGCGAGCCGTTCCGCTCACAGCAGAAGCAGCGGGGTGAGCGACATGCATCGTTTCGACCAGCCGCCGGCCCGGAGGCTGAGTTCTCTGCTCAACCTGAGAGTTTCCTGTTGACGTTTTGGTTAATCCCACCTAACGTCCCCCTCACGACCCTCGCTGTTCCCCACACACGAGAAAGCAGGCTCCCCCTTGTTCCGACGTCCCCTGGCGGTCATCGGCGCGCTCGCGCTGACGATCGCGACTCCCACCGTGGCCATGGCCGCGGCACCAGAAGACGACCCCACACCGAAACTCGAGCAATCCGACGCCCACGGACCCGTCGGCACGAGCTTCCGCCCGCACAGCGTCGGCGCCGACGGACGCGTCACCGTCATCGTCGAGATGGCGGGCGACCCGACGGCCGTCGCCGAGGCCAAGAAGGGCAGCAAGCTCTCGAAGTCCGAGCGCTCCGCGATCAAGCAGTCGCTCAAGACGGCTCAGGACGCCATCGGCGGCTCGCTCGAGAGCAAGGGCGGCCGGATCCAGGCCAAGATGCAGTCGGCGTACAACGGCATCCAGGTGTCGATCCCGGCCGACCAGGTCGACGCGGTCGCGGAACTCCCCAACGTCGTCGCCGTGCACCCCGTCAAGACCTATACGCTCGACAACGCCGTCTCCGTCCCGTTCATCGGGGTTCCGGACGTCTGGCAGGACACCGGCTACACCGGCGAGAACATCAAGGTCGCGATCATCGACACCGGCGTCGACTACACGCACGCGAACTTCGGCGGCATCGGCACGACCGAGGCCTACGCCGCGGCGCGGGCAGCGGAGACGCAGCCGGCGGATCCGGCGCAGTTCGGCCCCGACGCGCCGCGCGTGAAGGGCGGGTGGGACTTCGTCGGCGACACGTACAACGCCGACCCCGACTCGGAGGACTACCAGCCCGTCCCCATGCCCGACGCGAACCCGCTCGACTGCAACGGGCACGGCAGCCACGTCGCCGGCACCTCCGCGGGAAGCGGCGTCGCGGGCGGTGACACCTACACCGGTCCGTACGACGCGAGCACGCCGGCCCAGACGTTCGACATCGGTCCGGGCGTCGCGCCGGAGGCCGACGTGTACGCGCTCCGCGTCTTCGGCTGCGGCGGCTCGACCGACGTGGTCGTGCCCGCGATCGACTGGGCGGTCGACAACGACATGGACGTCATCAACATGTCGCTCGGCTCGCCGTTCGGCCGGGGCGACGACGCCGACGAGGTGGCCGCGGCCAACGCCGTCGGCGCCGGCGTGGTCGTCGTGAAGTCCGCCGGCAACGAGGGGCCGAGCCCCTACCTCGCCGGCAACGGCAACGGCGTCGTCAGCGTGGCGGCCGTCGACAGCACCGAGAGCTTCCCGGGTGCGACCATCACCGTCGACGGGGTCGCGATCCCGGCGATCAACGCCAACGGCGCGGTGCTGACCGGACTCCCGTCGATGACCGTCGTGCGCCTGTCCGACGACCCCGCCACTCCGGGCGAGAACGAGGCGCTGGGCTGCTCCACCGCTGCGTACACCAAGGCCGGTGTCACCCCGGGCGGCAACCAGCTCGCCGTCTCGACCCGCGGCACGTGCGCGCGCGTCGCGAAGGCGGTCTTCGCGCAGAAGGCCGGCGCGGCGGCGGCGGTGATGATCAACTCGACGAACGACTTCCCGCCGTTCGAGGGCACGATCACCGAGAACCCCGACACCGGTGAGCAGTACACCGTCACGATCCCGTTCCTGGGCGTGCGGTCATCCGACGGGCCGAAGCTCGTCGACGACCTCCCGGCCACCGTCGTCGAGACCCCGCTCGCCAACCCGGGCTTCCGCGGCTATGCGTCGTTCAGCTCGAGCGGGCCTCGCAGCGGCGACAGCGCGCTCGGCGTGGACGTCGCCGCTCCCGGCGTGTCGATCGTGTCCACGGGCGTCGGCACCGGCAGCGGTCCGGCCACCATCTCGGGCACGTCGATGGCGGCTCCGCACGTCGCGGGTGTCGCGGCGCTCGCCGTCCAGGCCCACCCGGCATGGTCGGCGGCCGAGGTGTCGTCGGTGCTCGTGGCGACGGCCGACCCGGACGAGGTCGCCGGCCAGAACCCCGTCCGCGGCGGCGTCGGCCTCGTCGACCCCGCTCAGGCGGTCGCCCAGAACGTGACCGCCACCGGCGACTCGTTCAAGACGAACGACGGGCGCCTGCGCGAGACGGCGCTGAGCTTCGGGTTCCAGGAGAGCGCCGACACGTTCCAGGGCAAGAAGACCGTCACGCTGACGAACTACGGCAGCGAGGCGGTCACCTACAACGCCACGTCGCAGGCCTCCGCGCAGTCCGAGGCAGCCACCGTCACCGTCAGCCCGGCACAGGTCACCGTGCCCGCCGGCCGGTCGGCGAAGGTCACGGTCACGCTCAGCGCGGCGGCCTCGGCCGCGGGCAGCTCGACGACGGGCGGTTTCGCGTTCTCGGAGTTCTCGGGCGACGTCGTGTTCACGTCGGCGGCCGACACGCTGCGCGTTCCGTACCTGCTTGTTCCGCGTGCGACGACGGATGTCTCGGCCAAGGGCGATCTCAAGGTGACCAAGAAGTCGCAGCCGGTCGACGGCGAGGCCTCGGTCGTCCTCACGAACAAGAAGGGCGCCTTCACCGGAGGTGCGTCGTTCTACACGTGGGGCCTCGAGGACCGCAAGGATGCGCCGAAGTCGTTCGCCGACACCGGCTACGACCTGCGCGCCGCGGGCGTCCGCTCGTTCCTGTACAGCGAGGAGTACGGCCAGCTGGTGGTCTTCGCGCTCAACACCCACAACCGGTGGTCGAACGCGGCGAGCAACCAGTACGAGGTGCACGTCGACACCGACCGCGACGGAGAGCCCGACTGGATCGTGTTCTCCGCCGACGGCGGTCTCGTGACCACCGGCTCGGTGAACGGCATCGCGCAGGTCTTCGCCTACGACGTGGCGGCCGGCATCACGTACGCCACCGGCTTCAACGCCTCGGCACCGACCGACAGCAGCACCATCCTGCTGCCCGTGTTCGCGGCCGACCTCGGGCTCACCGAGGAGGCGGGCACGTTCGACTACGCCGTGCAGGCGTCGTCGATCGTGAATGACGGCTCGGATGCGATGGACGGCACGGCGACGTACAACCCGTTCGCGCCGGCGCTCGGTAACAGCCAGTCGGCATCCGTGCCGGTGGGCGGCACCATCCCGGTGCCGGTCGCGGTGGATGCCGCGGCGTTCGCCGAGCAGAAGCCGCGCGGAGTCATGGTCGTCGTCATGGACAACGCGGCGGGTGCGGGCGAGGCGATCCTGGTCAAGGCCAAGTAGCCCGGCGCATCTGATCGCAACCGGCAGAGGTGGCGTCCCGTCGTAAGGCGGGGCGCCACTTCTTCGTGCGGAGGGAGACGGATGCTGCGGCCCCCCGCCACCGGAAGAGCCCGTCTCAGCGGGTGCAGAGCTTCGGGGTGTCCGTCGTCCCGAACCGGTAGTCGTAGGTCTGCCCGTCGACGGTGACGACGACCTGCATGCCGTCGACCAGCGCCTGCGTGTACGAGACGCCCGGCGACGGGCATCCGAGCGCACCGTTGTTCCACGTGACGGCGTGGGACGACACGAGTTCGGGAGTCCCGGCGACGTCGCGCTCGGCGAGATCGGCGACGATCGCATCCCAGCGGGCGGGTGGCACCGGAACGGCTTCACCTGTCGGCGCGATCGGGCCGCGCGGCGTCGGGTCCAGTGGCGGCTCGCCCGAAGCCGAAGGCTGCGGGAGGGACGGAGTCGGCTCGGTCATGGGCTCTCCTGAGCATCCGGCGAGGCAGAGCACCAGCGCCACCGCGCCCACCGTCGCGAGTCGTCGAGCCATGCCACTCCTCGAATCGGCATCAGCCTAGGCGCGGCCGGCGTCGGGTGCCGGGATCCGGAGCGAACGCACAGCAGAACGGCCGCCCGGAGAACCGGACGGCCGTTCGTGTGAAGCGCTGGGCGTCAGTTGCTGCCGCGCACGATCGCGATCATTCGGAGGATCTCGATGTACAGCCAGACGACGGTGACCATGATGCCGAAGCCGCCGAGCCAGCCGTAGGCGCGCGGGGCGCCGTTGCGCACGCCCTGCTGGATGCTGTCGAAGTCGAGCACCAGCGAGTACGCGGCCATGATGACCACGAGCACGCCGATGATGAGCCCCAGCGGGATGCCCATGAACTGCTGGCTGAGCAGACCGAAAGCACCGCCCGCGATCGGCGCGTTGAAGAGCATCAGGCCGATGTTGATGAGCGAGAACACGAGGTAGCCGACCATCGCGATGAGGAAGACCTTCGTGGCCTTCTTCGAGGCGCGGATCTTGCCGCTGGCGAAGAGCGCGAGGGTCACGCCGACGACCGAGAGGGTCGCGAGCGTCGCCTGCAGGACGATGCCCTCCCACTGCACCTCGAAGAACGCCGAGATGCCACCGACGAAGAGACCCTCGAAGGCCGCGTAGCCGAAGATGAGCGCGGGACGGATCTTCTTGCGCGAACCGAAGATCACGACGAGCGACAGGACGAACCCGCCGAGCGCGCCGAGCATCCAGGGGAGGATCGAGATCTGGCTCGGGGAGGTCGCCGACGTGCCGCCGAGCGTCCACACCCAGCCGATGGCGGCGAAGACCAGGAGGACGGCGAACAGGCCGACGGTCTTCCAGATGGTGTCTTCGTACGACATGCGGCCGGTCTCGGCGGCACCCGCGGACGGTGCCGCGTACATGCCTTCGAGGTGGGCCTGGGCCGCAGCATCCGTCCCGGCGTGCTGCGCCGTCGCGAACTGCGTCTGCCCGCCCAGGTTCGCCGCCTGCGAACCACCGGGGTAGGTCTGAACGGCCTTCGGGTCCTGGAAGGCCGGGTTGTTGAACGCGGGGTTGTTGAGGGCCACTGCTCTCACACTCCAATGTCAAGGGAATCCCAGCACGATGCTGTTGATCAACACTATCCGACCGGCCGTGACCGGGCACGGGTTCGTGCTGTGAGCTGACTATGAACGGATGCTGCACCCCCGGGCTGGAGGCGGGCTCGTGGTTACGCTGGGACGGTGCCGCGCCGAACTCCGCTCGTCATCGGGCACCGCGGCGCGCCCGGGTACCGGCCCGAGCACTCCCGCTCGTCGTACGCCCTCGCGTTCGAGATGGGCGTCGACGCCGTCGAACCCGATGTGGTCGTGTCGCGCGACGGCGTGCTCGTCGTGCGGCACGAGAACGAGATCTCGGGCACGACGGATGTCGCCGACCGCCCGGAGTTCGCGGACCGCCACGCGACGAAGTTCGTCGACGGCGTCGAGCTGAGCGGCTGGTTCACCGAGGACTTCACGTGGGACGAGCTCGCGACGCTGCGCTGTCGCGAGCGCATCGCCGGGCTGCGCCCGACGAGCGCGAGCTTCGACGACGAGCAGCCCGTGCTGCGGCTGCGCGACGTGCTCGACCAGACCCGCGAGGCCTCGCTCGAGCGGGGGCGCGAGATCGGCGTCGTCCTCGAGATCAAGCACGCGACGTACTTCGCGTCGATCGGGTGGGACGTCGCCGAGCTGGTCGACACCGAGCTGCGCGAGGCGGGCTGGGCCGACGGCGAGCTGCCGCTCACGATCGAGGCGTTCGAGTCGACCGTGCTGTTCGGGCTTCAGGAACGCGGCATCCGTGGGTCGTACGTGTATCTGCTCGAGGACGCGGGGCGCCCGTTCGACCTGTTCAGCGCACACGGCAAGGCCGCGCTCACGTACCGGCAGACCGCCGCGCCCGCCGGGCTCGACGGCCTCGTCGGACGTGTGGATGGGATCAGCGTCGACAAGCGCACGATCCTCCGCCCCGACCGGCTCGGGCGCACCGCCGGGCCGTCGCGCGTCGTCGCCGACGCGCACGAACGCGGCCTGCGGGTCTTCACCTGGACCTGCCGCCCCGAGAACCGCTTCCTCATCGGCCAGTTCCGCACCCGCGGCGGCCCCGCCTCGTTCGGCGACTGGGAGTCGGAGTGGGGCGTGATCCGGGACGCCGGCGTCGACGGTGTCTTCGTCGACCACCCCGATCTGGGTGTCGCGTTCTTCCGCCCCTGAGCCCCGTTCGCGTCCGAACGACCACCCTGGAATCGCGAAAGGGTGGATTTCCGCACGCCGCATCCGCGGAGACCCACCCTCTCGCGAGTCCAGGCACTGAATCCGGGGAACCGTGTTCCCATGTCGCTAGGGTGGGCCCGTGACCACCCCCGGTATCACCGCCGAGCCCGGCATCGTCGTCCAGGGCGTGCGGCGCGCGTTCGGCGAGGTGCAGGCCGTCCGCAACATCACACTGCGAGCGGACGCAGGCAGGGTGACCGGCCTCGTCGGGCCGAACGGCTCCGGCAAGACCACGCTGCTGCTCATGCTCGCGTCGCTCCTGGCGCCCGACGCGGGCTCGATCCGCATCGACGGCGTCGACCCGGTGACCGACCCGCAGGCCGCCCGGGCACTGCTGGGCTGGATGCCCGACGCGCTCGGCGCGTGGGGCTCGCTGACATCGCGCGAGACGCTGGCGGTGACGGCGCGGTTGTACGGGATGCCGAAGGCCGCAGCATCCGTTCGCGCCGAGGCGCTCCTTGCCGAAGTGGGCCTCGTCGATCTCGGCAACGCGCCCGCTCGCGTGCTCTCGCGCGGGCAGAAGCAGCGACTCGGACTCGCGCGCGCGCTCGTGCACGAGCCGCGGGTGCTGCTGCTCGACGAGCCGGCGTCGGGTCTCGACCCGCAGGCGCGCATCGATCTGCGGCTGCTGCTGCGGCGCTTCGCGGCCGAAGGGCGCACGGTGCTCGTGTCGAGCCACATCCTGTCGGAGCTCGAGGAGGTGGTCGACGACGCCGTGTTCCTCATGGGCGGCGTGACCGTCGACCCCGCCCGCGTCGAGGCGGCGTCGCGCCGCGCACGGCCGTGGCGGGTGCGGCTCGCCGGGGCCGAGGCATCCGATTCCCGCGCGAGCGTGGCCGCCGCGCTGCAGGTTCCCGCCGAGAGCCTGGGTGTCGACCGCCGCGACGTCATGGCGTCGTTCGCGTCGGAGCAAGATGCCGCCGCGGCCCTGCGCGACCTCGTCGCCGCGGGACTCGAGGTGGTCGAGTTCGCGGCGGCGCAGGGCGCTCTCGAGCGCACCTTCCTCGACCTCGGCGACGGGCGACCGCCCCAGGCGCCGCCACCGCCGCCGACCGCCGGCACGGACGAGAGCGAGGCGACGTCGTGAACGCGCAGCGACTCGGCACCATCGTCGGCCTCGAGCTGACGCAGCGCACCCGCAGCGTCGCCTGGTACGTGCTGCTCGGCGTGTTCGGGCTGCTGCTCGTCTTCGTGACGTCGCTGTCGTTCCTCGCCTGGGGTGCCGTCGACGAGCCCGGCGGCGCGATCTACTCCACGATCGTCTACATCACCCTGCTGCTCGTGGTGCTGGTGTCGCCGACGCTGAGCGGCAACGCGATCAACGGCGACCGGGATGCCGCGACCCTCGCACCCGTTCAGGTCACGCTGGCGACCACCCTCGAGATCCTCATCGGCAAGTTCCTGGCGGCCTGGGTCACCGGCCTCGCGTTCGTGGCGGTGGCGGTGCCGTTCCTCGTGCTGGCGACCGTCGTCGGCGGGGGAGCGCCCGGCACGATGGCGGTGTCGCTGCTCGTGCTGGTGTTCGAGGTCGGCGTCATCGCGGCGATCGGCGTCGCGCTGAGCGGCATCCTGTCGCGACCGCTGTTCTCGGTGGCCACCACCTACCTGGTCGTCGCGGCGCTCGTGATCGGCACGCTCATCGCCTTCACCCTCGTCGGCTACACGACGAGGTCGGTGGTGACCAACCACTACCGTTCGATCGAGTACGACCAGTACACCGGCGACACGTTCCCGTGCATGCCCGGCGAGACGCCGAGCGACGAGTATCCGTGCGACGACGATGTCGAGGTGCGCTGCGGCGAGTGGCAGACGTCGACGTACGAGGTCCCGCGGTTCGACCACGTGTGGTGGCTGCTCGCGGCGAACCCGTTCGTGATCCTGGCCGACGCGACGCCGACGCAGTACGACGAGAACGGCAACCCGAACGACCTCTTCGGTCAGATCAAGTTCGGCGTCCGCGCGGCTCAGCAGCCGCCCGAGCTCGAGCAGCGCTGGGACGACTGCGCGCCGCCGCTCGAGGACTTCCGACCCACCCCCGAGGAGATCATCGACCGGTCCACGCCGAGCTGGTTCGTCGGCATGGCGCTGCAGCTCCTGCTCGCGGCGGGCCTGATGTGGTGGGCGTGGGCGCGGACGCGCACCCCCGCCGGCCGTCTGCCGGCGGGGACGCGCATCGCATAGGAGAGCGGAGGTCGGGCTGCGCTCGGTGTACCGGGCTCAGCGCACGAGCGCGAGGCCGCCGGTCCAGCCGATCTGCTCGCCGACCGCGAGGGTCAGCTGGAGGAAGCCGATCGCCTCGAGCTCGTGAGCACGGGCGAGTGCGCCCGCGTCGACGGCTTCGAGGCCACCGGCGGTGATGGCGGTGATGAGCCCGGTCTTCGCGGCGTCGTCGTCGCCGGCGACGAGTACGGTGGTCGTGGCGTCGCCCTCGCGACCGCTGACGAGCGTCGCGGCGAAGTTCGTGTTGAACCCCTTCAGCACCCTCGACTCGGGCAGAGCGGACTGGAGCTCCGCGGCCGCCGAGCTGCCGGCGGGCACGACGAGGGCGTCGAACGTCGAGAAGTCGAGGGGGTTCGTGATGTCGACGACCGTCTTGCCGGCGAGCTGGGGGCCGTAGGCGGCGGCGATCTGCGCGAGTGCCGGGTACGGCACCGCCAGCACGACGATGTCGCCGTTCACGGTGGCGCCGGTGTCGGCGCTGCCGATGTGCTGGATGTCGGCGCCGCCGCGGGCGAGCACACCGCTGATGGCCTGGCCCATGTTGCCGTTTCCGAAGATCGTGATCGTGGTCATGGCTGTTCTCCTGTCGGACGAATTGCTTGTAGCTTCAAGCATCTGCTGATGACAACTCGCTTGTCGCCACAACTATTCCTAGAATCGGAGAATGGACAGGCCGCGGTTCTACACGGCGGAGGAGCAGGACACGTGGGTGCCGTTCGCGGCACTCCTCGAACTGCTTCCGCGCGAGCTCGACGCCCAGCTGCTGCGCGATGAGGACCTCACGCACTTCGACTACTTCGCGCTGTCGATGCTGTCGAACGCCGACGATCATCGCCTCCAGATGAAGGAGCTCGCGTCGATGACGAACGCGACGCTGCCGCGCCTGTCGCACGTGATCTCGCGGCTCGAAGCACGCGGCCTGGTGCGACGGGAGCGCAACACGGCCGACGCTCGCGCGACCGACGCCGTCATCACGGCCGACGGGCGCCGCAAGGTGCTGCACGCCACCCCGGGGCATGTCGAGTCCGTGCGTCATGTGCTGCTGGATGTCATCACGCCCGAGCAGGCGGAGCAGCTGCGGGGGATCACCGCAGCCGTGCTCGGCCGGCTCGACCCCGACGGGCGGATGGCCGCGAGCCGACCGCGCTGACCGGCGCGTTCGCATCGGGTGGTCTGACCGAGAGCACCCGTTATTCGCGTTCGGATCGGGTGATCTCGGTGAGAGCACGCGATAGTGACGCGGGGAGGACGCGGACGCGCAACGCGAGGACCCCGCACGTGCGTCGAGCATTCACCCGATACACCCCGTCCGTTCATCGACATGCGGGCGCGTGGCCCCGACGATGGATCGACCGGCACCGGTGCCGACAGTGACCGGCCGGAACGAAGGTTCCGGCATCCGATTCGTCCGTCGTCCCTCCACCCGAGAGGTGCCACATGACCCTTCGCGTGCTGTCGCTCTACGAAGGCTTCTTCGCCGGTGGGGCACGGATCCTCCACTCCGATGTCGTCGCGGGGCTCCACGCCGGCCGCGAGCAGTCCCACGCCGTGCTGTCGCTTTCCGCCCAGGCGCGACGAGATGCCACCGTCCAGTCCGCCCACGACGACCCCCGCTATCGACGGCTCGCCGGCGCCGGCGTCGAGATCACCGCGCTCGGGGGCACGGCGGGCGCCGAACCGATGGATCCGTCGTCGTTCCGCGAGCTCGACCTCCACCGCGCCGCCGAGGCGATCGCACAGGCCGACGTCGTGCTCTCGCTCAAGGAGCAGCCCCTCGGCCTGCTCCTCGCGCTGCGCGCGCACGGGCTCATGCCGTCCGTGCCGGTCGCAGCGTGCCTGCACCGCTCCGATCCGTCGCACTCCGGGTCCGCGCTCGGGTGGCTCCGCGAAGCGGCCGAGACGGGGCTCCTCACCGCCACGATCTCGTGTGCGCGGTCGACCGACGAGGCGTACGCGCAGCACCTGCCGTTCGGCCTCGATCGTCGCGTGGTGCCGAACGGCATCGACACCGACGTGTTCGCGCCCGCGACAGACGCGGCCGAGACCGCCGCGCTGCGCACCGGGCTCGGCATCCCGTTCGATGCGCCCGTCATCCTGCTCGCGGCCCGGTTCGACGAGATGAAGGACCCGGGGCTCTTCCTCCGCGCAGCCGCGCGTCATGCCGCGGCGCACCCCGATGCGCACTACGTCCTGTGCGGCGCCGGCATGACCTGCGACAACGCAGGTTTCGCTTCGCTGATCACGGATGCTGCGGCCCCGGCCGATCGCGTGCACGTCCTGGGCATCCGCAGCGACATGCCGGCCCTCTACCGGATCGCCGACGTCGTGGCGCTGACGAGCGCCTACGGGGAGGCCTCCCCGCTGTGCCTGCTCGAGGGCGCTGCCGCGGGGGCGACCCCCGTCACCACCGACGTCGGCGACGCCGCCCGGAGCGTCGAAAGGTTCGGGCTCGTGACTCCGCGCGACCCCGACGCCATCGCGTCCGCCTGGGACGCGGTTCTGCGCGATCGGGACCACTACCGGGACGCCGCGCTCGCCGCCCGCCCGGGCCTGTCGCGCGGCCGGATGATCGACGAGTACCGCCTGGCGATCGAGAGCCTCGCCGAGCGCCGCCGCCTCGCGGCCTGAGCGGGACGCGCGCGCCGGCACACGATGGTGACGTGCCGCGTCAGGCGTAGAAGCCGTCGCGGAGGTTGATGCCGTGCTCGACCCACACCTTGAGGGCTGCGAGCATGCCGGTCCAGCCCTCGCAGTTGCCGAATGCACTCTTCGCGCCGTCGGCGTTCGCCTGCCAGGCGGATTCGGTGATGGTCACCAGCGTGCGCGCGCCGTCGTCGACGGGTTCGAACTCGAATGTGGTCGTGGTCTCGGCCTCGACGCCGGCCCGCGCCTCCCACCGGATGACCAGCCGTCGCGGCGGGTCGGACTCGACCACGGTGACCGGGAAGCGGCCGGGGAAATCGGCGAAGTCCCACGTGACATCGGCGCCCTGCTCGAGGCGGCCGCGCGCTCCTCCGGTCGTGAAGTAGCGCGAGAGCTGCTCCGGGTCGGCGACGGCCTCGTAGACCTCCGCGACGGGTCGTGCCACCCGCCCCGACACGGTGAACGACAGCGCGGTGAGTTCTTCAGACATGTTGTAGGTTTATAACATGATGGATGCTGAGCACAAGGGGTCCGACGACGACCTGGTGTTCAAAGCGCTCGCCGCGCCGCTGCGCCGCCGCATGCTCGACGCGCTGAAGCAGGAGCCGCTGACGACGGGCGCGCTGTGCGCCCGGTTTCCCGAAGTCGACCGCACGACGGTGCTGCAGCACCTGCGCGTGCTGGAACGGGCGGAGCTCGTGACCGGGCGGAAGATCGGGCGCGAACGCCACCTGGCGCTGGCGCCGGTGCCGATCAAGCGCATCCACGACCGCTGGATCGGGGACTACGCACGCGCCGCGGTCGACCTGCTCGACCGTCTCGGCGACTGATCCGCGGGTCGGGGGGTGCTCGTTGGTTCGGGGCGTTTCGTCTCGCTCGCTCAGCGACCGGGGATCAGGCGCTCCTTCACCACGCGAGCGGTCGCGGCGGGGTCGGGGCGGTGCATGACCGACTCGGGGACGACGACGAGCTCGGCGCCATCGATCTCGTCGGCCAGACGGTCGGCGGCGGTGATCAGCATCGGGAACGTCTGCGCGCCGCGCAGCACGGTGACCGGCGCCGCGACCGAGAGCATCTCGGCGCTCGGCGTCGACGCGACGCCCACGAGGTTCGTGTCGTACACGGTCGACTGCGCGAGCGGCACGAGCGCGGCGAACTGATCGCTCGCGCGGATGCCGTCGACCATCTCGCGCGGGAGCCCGACGCCCTCGAGCTGGAACGTGACGATCGCCTCGTCGGCGCGACCGTCGTCGACGAGGGTCTGCAGGCGCTCGGCGAGATCGTCGGCCGGCTCGTCGACGCCGAACCGCAGCGGCGGCTCCGAAAGGAACAGCGCCCGCACCGGCACCCCACGGGACGCGGCGAACAGCGTCAGCACCGCGCCCGACGAATGGCCGAGCACCGCGGCCTCGCCACCGACGCCGTCGATCACGGCCGCGAGGTCCTCGACCTCGCGCTCGGGCGTGGAGTCCCGCGCGTCCCCGCTCGAGCCGCGCGCGCGGCGATCCCACGTGACCGCTCGGAAGCCGGCATCCGCCAACGCGGTCGCCAGCCCTGCCGCGTCGGCCGCCGTCGACATCGCTCCGTTCACGATGACGACGACCGGGCCGTCGCCCGTCTGGTCGTAGCCGATGGGAGTGCCGTCGGCAGAGGTCACGGTGTTCATGGGCGCCAGCCAACCACGGGTGTCCGACACGCGACAGGGGCGCAGCATCCGTCATCCGAGTCCCTGCACGCATCGGCACCCGTGTCAACCACGTGTGCGGGAGGCGCGAGCGAAGGGCACCCTTGCGGCATGAAGCACGTGACGTACGCAGACAAGGCACTCTTCCTCGACGACGAGGCGGCCGACTGGCTGATGGAGTACGCGCGTGCCCTGGGGCTTTCGGGACTGACGGACACCATCACGCTGCACGCGATCGGCCTCGACGGCAACGAGGTCGACGCGACGTTCCTGCTGAACGCGAGCACGGAGCTCATCACGCAGACGACACAGAACTCGCTGAGCGGCCCGACGAACGACGAGGCCGTCGGCTACATGCAGGAGCGGACGCGGCTCATCGTGTCGCCACCTCCCGCGCGGATGGTGGACGATCCGCTCGACATCTCGTGAGCCGCCCGGGTCTCACCGCGACCGGATCGCGAGGAACCGGATCGGCACCTCGATGAGCTCCACCGGCCCGTGGGCCGCCTCGCCGTCGAGCAGCAGCGCGTCGCCGGGCGCCATCTCGTACTCGTAGCCGCCGTGCCCGTACTTCATGCGTCCCTCGAGCATGTACAGGAACTCGGTACCGGGGTGCTGGAAGAGCGGGAACACGTTCGACGCGTCGGTGAGTGTGACGAGCGTCGGCTCGAGCGCGTTCGGGGTGTCTTTGAGCACGCCGAGCATCCGGTACAGATGCCCGTGCTGCGTGCCGCTGCGCACGCTGACGCTGCCCGCGCCGGCCTTCGTGAACGACGCCTCGCGGTCGCTCGCCGACCCGCGGAACAGTGCGGTGACCGGGATGCCGAAGCCGTCGGCCAATCGCTGCAGCGTCGTGAGCGAGCACGAGGTCGTCGCCGACTCGATCTTCGAGATCATCGCCTTCGACAGCCCGGTGCGTGCCGCGAGGTCGGCCGCCGAGATTCCCTGCTCGGCGCGGTAGCGACGCACCTGCTGGGCGATGACCGGCTCGAGCACGCCTCCCGCGTCGGCTGCTCCGGGGATCGCGGCACTCACCTCGCCATCATATGTGCGGTGCTCGCAGCCGCCCCGGCGGCCGGCGCGGCCAGCCCCTGCAGCACGTCGGCCAGCGCCACGGCGCCGAGTTCGGCGTCCGCGTCCTCCACGAGCTCCTCGGGGGAGTGCGAGATGCCGGTCGGGTTGCGGACGAACAGCATCGCGGTCGGGACGGATGCTGCGAGCACGCCCGCGTCGTGACCAGCACCCGTGCCCAGTTCGGGGGCGTCGGCCAGCGTGGCGCGGAGCGCGTCGCGCAGGCCGAGGTCGAAGTCGACGGTGGGGCTGAGGGACTCCTCGCGCACGTCGGCGCGGCAGCCCTCGTCGACGGCCGCCGCGAGCATCCGGTCGCGTGCCTCCGACACGAGCGCCGCGGTGACGAGGTCGTCGGGGTGGCGGATGTCGATCCAGAACCGCACCTGCGACGCGATGACGTTCGTCCCTCCGGGCACCGGCTCGAGGCGGCCGACGGTCGCGCGCGCGTCGGGCGTGCGGCGTGCGAGGTCGCGGATCTCGACGATCATCCGCGCGGCCGCGACCATGGGGTCGCGCCGGTCGTCCATGAGGGTCGTGCCGGCGTGGTTGCCCTGGCCGTCGACGGTCACACGCCAGCGGCCGTGGCCGAGGATCGACGAGGCGATCGCGACCGGCCGGCCGAGTTCGATGAGGCCGCGCCCCTGCTCGACATGCAGCTCGACGAATGACGAGATGCGGGCGAGCCGCCCGGGATCGGGGCCGATGTGCGCCGGGTCGAGACCGTCTCGGCGCAGGGCCTCGGCGAACGTATCGCCCTCGCGGTCGGTGAGCGCCAGCGCGCGCTCGGGGCCGATCGCACCGCCCATCAGGCGCGAGCCCAGGCACGCGACGCCGAACCGCGACCCCTCCTCCTCCGGGAAGACCGCGATCCCGATCGGGCGCTCCGGGACGACATCGCGGGCGCGCAGGAGATCGACGGCGGCGAGAGCGGATGCCACGCCCAGCGGTCCGTCGTAGCCGCCACCACCGGGCACGGAGTCGAGGTGGCTGCCGGTGATCACGGCGCCCGCGGTGCTCCCGCCCGGGTTCCACCACGCCCACAGCGTGCCGTTGCCGTCGCGCTCGAGGTCGAGGCCCCGAGCCTCGGCGTGCCCGGTGAACCATTCGCGCAGCTCGCGGTCGGCGTCGGAGTATCCGGCCCGGCTGAAGCCGCCGCGTGCCGGATCGGCTCCCACCGCCGCGATCTCGCGCAGCATGCCCGCGACGCTCATGCGCCCGCCAGGGCCGCGAGCGGACGGAACCGTGCGATGCCGGAGTCCTCACCCGTGACGAGCCGCGCGGTGAGCTCGCCCAGCAGCGGCGCGAACTTGGCGCCGTGGCCCGAGCAGGGGGAGAGGATCGTCACCCCGCCGACGCGGTCGATGATGAACTCGTCGGCGGGGGCGTTCGTGAAGAGGCACGTGGTCTCGGCGTACGGCTCGGGCACGAGCCCGGGCAGCGCCGTCGCCACGTACTCGACGAGCCGGTCGCGCCGCGCGGGGTCGACGATGCGGTCGTGTTCGAGCGCCGAGCCGATGATGCGCCCGCCGTTGTACTCCGCGACCTTCTGGCCGCGGAAGCCCGCGTCGCGCCCGCCCGGCAGACCGTAGACCTGGATGTCGGCGCGCTTGTTGATGAACGTCGGCCATGCCGCGGCGGGGTCGCGGTACGGGAAGTGCAGCGCCTGCTCCTGCCGCACCTCGAGCTTCGGGAACCCGTCGAGCGCCTCCTGCGGCAGGCCCAGGCCGCCGAGCAGCGCCGGCAGCCAGCCGCCCGCCGCGACGACGACCTGCGACGCCACGACCGTGTCGCCCGACTCCGACTCCACAAGGTAGTCGTCGCCGTGCGGGCGCACGCGAGCCGCCGCCCAGTCCTGCCGAAGCTCGGCGCCCGCGGCGGTCGCCAGCCCGACCATGGTCCTCACCGTCTCCTCGGCGTCGATGACACCCGCGTTCTCATGCCACAGCACCGGACCGTCGAACGCGAACCCCGCCCAGCGGGCCGAGGCCTCGGCAGCCGTGAGCAGCTCGTGCGGAACGCCCGCGTCCGCGAGCACACTCGCCAGCACCGACGGGTCGCGCGTGGCGCCGTAGTCGAGCGAGCCGGTCGGCGTGATGAGACGCTCGCCGCGGAGGGCTTCGAGCTCGTCCCAGCCGCGCCGCGCCTCGACCATGAGGCCGGTGTAGAACGGGTCGGGGTAGGTGTAGCGCAGGATGCGCGCCGAGCCGTGCGAGCTGCCCCACTCGCTCGCGGGAACGCTGCGCTCGAGGATGACGACGTCGTGCCCGCGATGGGCGAGCTGCCACGCCGTGGCGGCGCCTGCGAGGCCGGCGCCGATGATCGCGATCGGGTGGAGGGACATGGTGGCCTTTCAGGAGGGCGGCTCGTCGCCGGACGGAGTGAGGTCGAACCGCGCGATGAGCGCGGACTCGCAGACGATGCGGCGTTCGCGGGGGCTCTGCAGCAGCGCGCTGCCGGGCGGGAGCGGCAGGTCGTCGACCGTCGCCGCTCCCGCCAGCAGCACCGTGAGGGTGGCCGCCGGGTCCACGTGCACCGTGCCGCGGTGCAGTTCGACGCGGTATGCGGGCTCCGCCAGCCCGCGCTTGACCATGAGGTTGACGACCGAGACGCCGCCGCGATCCGCGGTCGCGATGACGCGGGCTTCACCACGGAAACGGATGCCGCGTTCCCGCGTGACGCGCCGCTCGACCCCGTCGACGGCCAGGGCGACCGTGGGCGCACTCAGCGGGATGAGCACGCGGTCGATGCCGGGGAACGCCGAGAACGGCATTCGTCCCCGCAGCTCCGCGATGCTCAGCCGCCACGCGAGCCGCTTCGCGAGCACGCGCGTGACGCCGAGGCCGTTCGCCCACGATTCCGGAGAGGCGTCGGCGGGCGTGACCACATCCAGATCCGAGAGTGCGCCCAGGTCGAGGGACATGGCGTCAGCTGCGCCCGGGGATCCAGGAGGTGCCCGCGAGCGGCACGCCTGCCATCGCGGCGGACTCGACCGTGAGGGCGACGAGGTCCTCGGGCTCGAGGTTGCGCACGTGCGACTTGCCGCACGCGCGGGCGATGGTCTGTGCCTCGAGCGTGAGCACGCGGAGGTAGTTCGCGAGCCGGCGTCCGGCGGTGACCGGGTCGAGGCGGGCCGAGAGCTCGGGGTCCTGCGTCGAGATGCCGGCGGGGTCGCGTCCGTCCTGGAAGTCGTCGTAGAAGCCGGCCGCAGAGCCGAGCTTCGCGTACTCGTCGGCGTAGCGCGGGTCGTTGTCGCCGAGCGCGATGAGGGCCGCGGTGCCGATGGCCACAGCATCCGCTCCCAATGCCAGCGCCTTCGCGACGTCGGCGCCGTTGCGGATCCCGCCCGACACGATCAGCTGCACGCCGGTGCGGTGCACGCCGAGCTCCTGCAGCGCCTGGACGGCGGGGCCGATGGCCGCGAGCGTCGGGATGCCGACGTGCTCGATGAACACCTGCTGCGTCGCCGCAGTGCCGCCCTGCATGCCGTCGAGCACGACGACGTCGGCGCCGGCCTTCACCGCGAGAGCGGTGTCGTAGTAGGGCCGCGAGGCGCCGATCTTGACGTAGATGGGCTTGCGCCAGTCGGTGATCTCGCGGATCTCGGCGATCTTGATGGTGAGGTCGTCGGGCCCGGTCCAGTCGGGGTGGCGGCTCGCGGAGCGCTGGTCGATGCCGACCGGGAGGGTGCGCATACCGGCGACGCGCTCGGTGATCTTCTGGCCGAGGAGCATGCCGCCGCCGCCGGGCTTCGCGCCCTGGCCGAGCACGATCTCGATCGCATCGGCCTTGCGGAGGTCGTCGGGGTTCATGCCGTAGCGCGACGGCAGGTACTGGTAGACGAGCGTCCTCGACTGGCCGCGCTCCTCGGGCGTCATACCGCCGTCGCCGGTCGTCGTCGAAGTGCCGGCCTCGCTCGCGCCGCGGCCGAGGGCCTCCTTGGCGTTGGCCGACAGGGCGCCGAAGCTCATGCCCGCGATCGTCACCGGGATGTCGAGGTGGACCGGCTCCAGCGCGTTGCGCGCGCCGAGGGTGACGTCGGTCGCGCACTTCTCGCGGTAGCCCTCGAGCGGGTACCGCGACATGCTCGCACCGAGGAACAGCAGATCGTCGAAGTGGGGGAGAGCGCGCTTCGCCCCCCACCCGCGGATGTCGTAGATGCCGGTGGCGGCGGCGCGCTGGATGTCGGAGATGGTGGCGCGGTCGAAGGTCGCGGACTCGCGGAGGCCGAGCGCGGCGAGATCGGTGGTCATGGTGATGCTCCTGGGTGGATCCGGATGGTCGACGGGGCTCAGTACGAGCCGGCGTTGTCGACCTTGAAGTGGTAGAGGTTGCGCGCCGAGCCGTACCTCTTGAATTCGGCGGGGTCCTCGGCGCGGCCGGCGCGGTCGAGCAGGTCGGTGAGCTCGGCGAGGTGCTCGGGGCGCATCTCCTTCTCGACGCAGTCGGCGCCGAGGGAGGCGACCTCGCCGCGCACGTAGATGCGCGCCTCGTAGATCGAGTCGCCGAGCGCTTCGCCCGCGTCGCCGCAGACGACGAGGCGGCCGGCCTGCGCCATGAACGCCGACGCATGGCCGATACTGCCTCCCACGACGATGTCGACGCCCTTCATCGAGATGCCGCAGCGTGCGCCGGTGTTGCCGTCGACGATCACGAGACCGCCGTGGCCTGTCGCACCGGTCGACTGGGAGGCGTCGCCGGTCACGTGCACGACGCCCGACATGATGTTCTCCGCCAGGCCGACGCCCGCACTGCCGTGCACGGTGGCGGTGCCGGTCTGGTGCATGCCGGCGAAGTAGTAGCCGACGTTGCCGTCGACGGTCACGTCGATGTCGGCGGTGATGCCGACCGCGATGTTGTGGCTGCCGACGGGCGACTTGACGACGAACGCGTCGCCGTCAGCGGCGTCGTGCAGCAGCTGGTTGAGCTCGCGCACGGTCGAGTCGGCGAGGTCGACCGTGGTGGCGGTGGTGCCTCCGCGAACGCTGGCGACAGGCTGGGTGGCGATGAGGGTCATCGGGCTGCTCCTTCCAGGACGGGCGCGAGCGCCCAGGTGTAGACGACGCCGGGCGAGGGCTCGAAGATGCGGGCGTCCTCGATACCGGGAAGGCCCGCGAGGGCGCGGTACTCCGACGCCATCGCGATCCAGTCCTCGGTCTCGGCGATGATCGCCGGCTTGCACGCGATGGGGTCGCGCACGACCGCCATGCTGTCGGCGGTCGTGACGACGAGCGTGTAGAACCCGTCGAACACGCCCTGCAGCGCCTTCAGCGCTGACTCGAGGTCGTCGCCGTGGCCCATGCGCCACGCGATGAAGCGGGCGGCGACCTCGGAGTCGTTCTCGCTGTCGAACTCGACGCCCTCGGCGCGCAGCCACCGGCGGATCGACGCGTGGTTGCTGAACGAGCCGTTGTGCACGAGGCAGAGATCCTCGGCGACGGTGAACGGGTGCGCGCCCACCGCCGTCACGGCGGACTCCGTCGCCATGCGGGTGTGCGAGAGCGCCTGCGTGCCGCTGATCTCGGTGAGCCCGTACACGTCGGCGAGCTCGACCGGGTGGCCGACGCCCTTCAGCACGGCGACGTTCGATCCGCGGCCGATGATGCTCTCTCCGGGAAGCGCGGCACGCACCGCGTTCTCCAGCACGGATGCCTCGACCTCCGCGTTCACGAGCACGGATTCGGCGTACGCGACCACCGTCGGCTCTGCTCCGTCCGGCAGGTTCGCGCGCAGGTCTGCCGTGAGAGCGGCGGGGTCGGCATCCGTGATCACGGTGATCGCCGACGATCCTTGGGGAGTCAGCCGATCCGAGCCGTAGAGGGCGAGGCCCGCCGAGTCGGGGCCGCGCTCGACGATCTCGCACAGCATGCCGTGCATGAGGCCGCCGAGCTCGCCGCGCAGCGCGGGGTTGCGAATCTGCAGTGCAGCGATTCCGCACATGGGTGGTTCCTTTCGTTCGTAACGGATGCTGCGGCGCTCAGTACGCCGTGAGGTAGCGGTCGAGCTCCCACTCGGTGACGGTGTTGTGCCAGCCGAGGAATTCGTCCTCCTTGGCGTCGGCGAAGTACTCCCCGACCCCGTGGCCGCCGTCGTCGAGCGCGTCGCGCAGCACGGCGTCGTCGCGGAGCGACTGCACGGCGTGGAGGAGCGTGCGGGGGAGCACGGCCGAGGTCTCGCGGAACTCGCCGGGTCCGCAGGGGGCGCCGGGGTCGGCCGCGCGCTCGATGCCGTCGAGACCGGCGTGGACCACGGCCGCGAGGGCGAGGTAGGGGTTCGCCGAGCCGTCGGCGGCGCGCAGCTCGATGCGGTTCGCGTCGGGCACGCGGATGAAGTGGGTGCGGTCGTTGCCGCCGTACGTCGCGTGCTTGGGCGACCAGGTCGCGCCCGACGCGCTCGTCGTGGCGCCGCGGCGCTTGTAGGAGTTGACGCTCGGCGCGAGGAACAGCTGCAGGCCGGGGGCGTGGTCGAGCATGCCCGCCACGAACGAGTAGGCGACGTCCGACAGGCCCAGCCCCCGCTCGTCGGCCGCGTCGGGGAACACCGGCGCGCCGTCCTCGTTCCACAGCGAGAGGTGGAAGTGGAGGCCGTTGCCGGCGCGGTCGCTGAAGGGCTTCGGCATGAAGGTCGCGGTCATGCCGCGCTGCTCGGCGAGCATGCCGATGAGGTAGCGGAGAGTGATGACCCGGTCGGCCGTGACGAGGGCCTCCTCGTACTTGAAGTTCTGCTCGAACTGACCGGGGGCGTCTTCGTGGTCGTTGGCGTAGTTGCCCCAGCCGAGCGCGTTCATCGCGTCGCTGACCGCCGCGAGGTGGTCGTACATGCGCGTCACGCCGCGGGCGTCGTAGCACGAGCGCAGACCCTCGTCCTTGGCGTCGGCCGCCGTCAGCGTGCCGTCTTCGGAGCGGTCCACGAGGAAGTACTCGACCTCGGCGCCGACCTTGGCCGACAGGCCGCGATCGGCGAGGCGCGCGAGCGCGCGCTTGAGGATGACGCGCGGTGCGTACGGCCACGGCTCGCCGTCGACGTAGGGATCGCAGTGCACGATCGCGAGGCCCTCGCGCACGAACGGGATGGGCGCGTACGAGTCGAGATCGGGCACCGCGATGAGGTCGGCGTCGTGCGGGCGCTGTCCGATGAGTCCGGCGGCGAAGCCCGCGAAGCCGAGCTCGCCGGCCTCGAGCTCGTCTGCGGCTGAGACCGGCACGAGCTTGGCGCAGGGCTTGCCGTTGAGGTCGACGAACACCGCGAGGATGAAGCGGACGTCGTCCGCCAGCGCGCGATCGCGCAGCGACTGCGGTGCGGTGGGGAGCGTGACGAGGTCACCCCCGGCGAAGGCGGGAAGGGTCATGGCGGATCTCCTCAGGTCGGGTTGACTGTTGGTGAAGCGTGTTGAACGACAGTAACAATCCATCCACGGCAGGGAGGTGTCGCCGATGTTTCGCGCACGTAAAACCGGTCTCACCTGTTGTCACGCAAGGTTCACGCGGCAGAAATCGCCGCTGAGTTGCGCGTGGTGAAAATGGGTTGCACGGCAGTGGTCTGTCGGCAGGCGCAGATCACAGGTGCACCGCAACCCGGCGGTCCCTCCCGCAGCCGCCTGCAGAGAGGCTCGCGTCATGGATCAGGGAAACACCACATTCATCCTGCTGTCGGCAGCACTCGTGCTGCTGATGGCGCCCGGTCTGGCCTTCTTCTACGGAGGTCTCGTCAAAGCGAAGAGCGTCATCAGCATGATGATGATGACGTTCGGTGCGGCCGGACTCATCGGCGTGCTGTGGGTGATCTACGGCTACGCAATCGCGTTCCCCGGCTCCGACGGACTCGTCGCGCCGTGGGCGATCGACTGGTCGGCCGTCGGGCTCGAGAGCCTCATCGAGGTGCCCGAGGGCGCGGCCTACCCGCCCATGGCGTTCGTCGCCTTCCAGGCGACGTTCGCGATCATCACCGTGGCGCTGATCTCGGGTGCGATCGCCGACCGCGCGAAGTTCGGATCATGGATGCTGTTCGCAGGCGTGTGGGCGACGGTCGTCTACTTCCCCGTCGCCAGCTGGGTCTTCAACTTCGGTCTCGCCGAGGACGGCAGCTTCGCGTACGGCGGCTGGATCACGTACGGCCTGCAGGAGGTCTTCGGCGTCGGCGTCATCGACTTCGCCGGTGGCACCGCCGTGCACATCAACGCCGGTGCGGCCGCGCTCGCGCTGGCGCTCGTCCTCGGCAAGCGTGTCGGATTCAAGAAGGGCGTCCACACGCCCCACAACCCGCCGTACGTGCTCCTCGGCGCGGGCCTGCTGTGGTTCGGCTGGTTCGGCTTCAACGGCGGCTCCGAGCTCGCGGCCGACGGCACCGCGGCCCTCGTCTACGTCAACACGATCGCGGCGACCGCCGCGGCGCTCCTCGCCTGGCTCGTGGTCGAGAAGCTCAAGGACGGCAAGCCCACCTCTGTCGGCGCCGCGTCCGGCGCCGTCGCGGGTCTCGTCGCGATCACCCCGGCGTGTGCCGCGCTCACCCCGATCTGGGCGATCGTGCTCGGTCTCGTCGCCGGTGCGCTGTGCGCTCTCGCTATCGAGCTCAAGTACAAGTGGGGCTTCGACGACTCGCTCGACGTCGTGGGCATCCACCTCGTCGGCGGCCTCATCGGCACCCTCTACCTCGGTTTCTTCGCGACCGGCGCCGGCCTGTTCATGGGCGGCGACGGCACGCAGCTCGTCGTCCAGGCGATCGCGGCCTTCGCGGTGCTGGGCTACTCGCTGATCCTCACCCTCGTGATCGGCTTCGCGATCGACAAGACACTCGGCTTCCGCGTCAAGAGCGAGGACGAGGTCGCCGGCGTCGACCTCGCCGAGCACGGCGAGACGGGCTACGTGCTCGACGAGAAGCAGCCGGCCTGACGCCGGCGCCGGGGGCGCAGCATCCGTCCCCGTCCATCTGGAATCGCGAGAGGGTAGGTTTCCGCACACCACGGCGTGCGGGAATCCGCCCTCTCGCGATGCCGGGGTGGCGGTGGCGGATGCTGGAACCCCGGCGCGGGTGCACAGAATCGGAGAATTCCGGCGACGCGCCGGTGACGGATGCCGCGGCCCGGCGCGCCGCGGATTCCCTCCGATTCTGTGCCGGCGTCAGCGTCGCCGGGAGGGAGCCGGGCCCGACGACTCCCGCACGACGACGTGCGGGATCTCGATGGGCACGGACCGGGCCGCAACGCCCTCGATCTGGCCGATGAGCGATGCGACCGCTTCCCGGCCCCGCGCGACGTGGTCGACGCGCAGCGTGGTGAGCGGGGGATCGATGTACGCCGACTCGGGGAGATCGTCGATGCCGACGACGCTGACGTCGGCGGGAACGCGCAGCCCGCGTCTCTTCAGGGCGAGGATGGCCCCGATCGCCATCTGATCGTTCGCCACGACGTACGCCGTCGCGTCGGGGAGCACGGGCAGGGCGGCGATGGCGTCGTAGCCGGATCGGGCGGACCAGTCGCCGGTGAGTTCGCCGGCGTTGATGAGGCCGAGCTCCTCGACCGCCGCGGCGAACGCGCGTGCCCGGTTGCGGCCTGCCGACCAGTTCGCCGGGCCCGCCACGTGGGCGAGCCGGCGGTGACCGAGGTCGCGGAGGTAGGCGATGAGAGCCGGCATGCCGACGCGGGAGACGTCGGTCTTCGCCAGTCGGGTGTCGTCGGCCTCGCTGTGGACGTACGTCGGCATCGTGAAGTGCGCCGCGTCGAACGCGCGCACCATCTCGTCGGTCGACGCGAGGGCGAGGACCCCGGCAAGGGTGTTCGGGCCGATGAGCGCCAGCGACTTCGTGATCGAGTCGCGGTCGTGGGCGTCGAGCGAGATGACGTCGAGCACGTAGCCCGCCTCGCGCGCCTCCATGGTGGCGCCGTGCGCCGTGAGACTCGGCCCCGTCTCCGATTCGTCGTGGACGAGTGCGCCGATGCGGTGGGACCGTCCGGACTTCAGGCTGCGGGCGGACAGGTTCGGCTGGTACTCCAGCTCGGCGAGCGCGGCCTCCACGCGCGCCTTCGTCTCGGGCCGGATCCCCGGGTAGCCCGTGAGGAACCGGCTCACCGTCTGGTGCGACACGCCGGCCACCTGCGCGACGTCGTAGATCGTCGCGGCGCGGGCCGATGCCGCGGGCGCCCCCAGTTGCGCTTCGGTCTCTTTTCTCACGATTCCCGATTGTCCCTTGACAGCGCGATGTTACCGGAAACATACTAACTCCGCCCTGATGTTTCCGAAAACATCGAACCCCTCTCTCGACGACAACGGAGTCCCCGATGCATCTCGACCGATCCGGCATCCTCTTCGGCGCCGCGTACTACGCGGAGTACCACCGGAGCGACCGCGTCGATCAAGACCTCGACCTGATGAAGGCGGCGGGCTTCACCGTCATCCGCGTCGGCGAGTCGGTGTGGTCGACGTGGGAGCCGCGCGACGGGGAGTTCGACCTGGAGTGGCTGCAGCCGGTGCTCGACGGGGCGCACGCGCGGGGCATCGCCGTCGTGCTGGGAACGCCGACGTACGCCGTTCCGCCGTGGCTGCAGACGGCCTATCCCGAGATCGCGGCGGACGTCCACACCGGCGAGCCGATGCCCTGGGGTGCTCGCCAGGAGGTCGACTACTCGCACCCCGCCTTCCGCTTCCATGCGGAGCGCGTCATCCGCGCCGTCGTCGGCAGGTACGCGTCGCACCCGGCGGTGATCGGGTACCAGGTCGACAACGAGCCCGGCATGGTGCTCTTCCACAACCGCGGCTCGTTCCAGCGGTTCGTGCGCCGGCTCGCGGCGACCTATGGCGACGTCGACACGATCAACCGCGAGTGGGGGCTCACCTACTGGTCGCACCGGCTGTCGGACTGGTCCGACCTGTGGACGCCGGACGGCAACTCGCTCCCGCAGTACGACCTCGCCTGGCGTCGCTACCAGGCCGAGCTCACCACGGAGTTCATCGCCTGGCAGGCCGACATCGTGCGCGAGTACTCGACGCCCGAGCAGTTCGTGACGACGTGCATCGCGTATCCGCGCCCGGCGCTCGACGACGAGAAGCTCGTCGAGGCGCTCGACATCACCGCGGGCAACCCGTACTACGCGATGCAGGACCACCTCGACGCCACGAAGGAGCTCGCGCCGGTGACGCCGTGGACCACGAGCGGCGTTGCGGCGATGTTCCGCCAGGCCGACCGGCTGTTCTCGTCGAACCAGGGCCGGTTCCTCGTCACCGAGACGGACGCGCAGTCGATCGGCGGATCGGAGTTCAACCTGCCGCCGTACCCCGGCCAGCTCGCGCAGGCGGCGTTCGCGTTCGTCTCGCGCGGCGCCGCGATGATCGAGTACTGGCATTGGCACACGCTGCCGTACGGCACCGAGACCTACTGGGGCGGCATCCTTCCCCACAGTCTCGAGCCGGGACGCGTCTATCGCGAGCTCGCGGGTGTCGGCGCGGACTTCGCCGCGATCGGCGACCTGCTCGACGGCTATGAGCCCGATGGCGACGTCGCGCTCCTGTGGTCGAACGACTCGCGCTTCGCGCTCGAGTTCTTCCCCACTTTCCCCACGGCGACGGGCCAGCCCGACCGAACCAGCTACACGCGCATCTTCGACGCGTTCCACCGCGGCATCGTCGACGGCCGCGCGCAGGCACGGGTGCTGCACCCCGATCAGGCCCTCTCGTGGGGTGCGGAGAAGCTCGCCGCACGGTTCCCCGTCCTCATCGCGGCCGGCTTCTACGTCGCGACCGACGCCCACCTCGACCTGCTGCGTGAGTACGCCGCCGCCGGCGGCCACCTCATCGTCGGCATCCGCACCGGCTACGGCGACGAGGAGGCGCGGGCGCGTGTCAGCGTGGCTCCGGCGCGGCTCACGGATGCCGCGGGCGTGAGCTACGAGGAATTCTCGAACCTGCGCGAACCGCTGCCGCTCGCCTCCGACGGGGACCTCACGCTGTCGGACGGCGCGCGGGCGACCCTGTGGGCCGACGGGCTCCTGCCGTCCGACGCCGACACCCTCGTCCGCTACGTGCACCCGCGGTTCGGCGACTTCGCCGCGGTGACCAGCCGCGAGCACGGCGACGGGCGCATCACCGTGGTCGGCACGGTGCCCTCCGCCGAACTGGCGGCCGACCTCGTGCGCTGGGCCGCACCGACGCCCGTGGCCGATGTGATCGCGCCGGGGCGCGCGCTTCCGGTCACGGTGAGCTCGGGCACGCTGCCCGACGGCCGCCGCGTGTGGTTCGTCTTCAACTGGAGCGCCGAACCGCAGGCGTTCACGCCGGCCGTCGACCTGGCGGACGCCGTCACGGCGGAGGAGCTGGCGGCCGACACCGAGATCTCCCTTCCGGCGTGGTCGACACGCTGCCTCGTCGGAAGGTGAGCACCCACGGGGTCATGCGATCCCACCGAGAAGAAAGAGCAATCATGAAGAAGGCACGCAGAACAGCAGCGACGCTGACCGTCGGCGCGGCCACGGTCGCGGTGCTCCTCACGGGGTGCGCCCCGAGCGGCGACGACGGCGGCGGTGCGCAGGGCCCGATCACGCAGGAACAGATCGACGAGGCGATGAGCACTCCGACGGAGCTCACGTTCTGGACCTGGGTTCCCGACATCCAGAACGAGGTCGATCTCTTCGAGGCGAAGTACCCCGACATCTCGGTGAAGGTCGAGAACGTCGGCCAGGGCCTGCCGCACTACCAGAAGCTCCGCAGCGCCATCGAGGCGGGCGAGGGCGCACCGGATGTCGCGCAGATCGAGTATCAGTACATCCCGTCGTTCGTGCTCCCCGAGTCCCTCCTCGACCTCACCCCGTACGGCGCCGACGACCTCGCCGACGACTACGTCGGCTGGGCGTGGAACCAGGTGTCGCCGGGCGACGAGGTGTGGGCCATCCCGCAGGACGTGGGTCCGATGGGCAACCTGTACCGCGAGGACATCCTCGCGTCGGCGGGCATCACCGAACCCCCGGCCACGTGGGACGATTACGCGACCGCCGCGAAGGCCGTCAAGGACAGCACGGGCTCGTACATCTCCAACCTCGGCGCGACGCAGGCCGGACAGATGATCGGGTTCTTCTGGCAGGCGGGCGTCAAGCCGTTCGGCTACGACGGCGAGGAGACCGTGTCGATCAACGTCAACAGCGACGAGGCGAAGCAGGTCGCGGACTACTGGACCGACCTGATCCAGCAGGACCTCATCTCGACCGACGTCGACTTCAACGACACCTGGTACCAGGGCCTGGCCAGCGGCAAGTACGCCGGCTGGCTGACCGCGGCCTGGGGGCCCATCTTCCTCCAGGGCACGGCCGCCGACACCTCGGGGCTGTGGCGCGCGGCGCCGCTGCCGCAGTGGAGCGCGGGCGAAGAGGTCTCGGGCAACTGGGGCGGATCGTCCGACGCCGTGCTGGCGTCGAGCGAGAACCCGATCGCCGCATACGAGCTCGCGAAGTTCATCAACAACGACCAGGAGTCCGCGATGATGCTCGCGACCGAGCAGTTCCTCTACCCGCCGCAGGTGTCGGTGCTCGAGGACCCGGCGTTCGCCGACCAGGAGTCGGAGTTCTACGGCGGCCAGCAGGTGAACAAGCTGTTCGCGGAGATCTCCACGACGGTCGACACCGACTTCCAGTGGCTCCCCTTCATGGACTACGTCTACTCCACCTATGAGGAGACCATGGGCACGGTGATCGCGGCCAAGGGTGACATCAGCGACGCCCTCGACACGTGGCAGGACCAGCTCGTCAGCTACGCAGAGGACCAGGGTTTCACCGTCGAGTGAGACCGCAGGGTGCCCGGCCGACGCCGGGCGGGCACCCTGCGCCCCGGCCGGTCGCGCCGCGGACGTGACGCGATCGGCCGGCCCGCAGCATCCATTCGAAAGGAGACCCCCGTGGCGAACGCATCGACGCTGCCTGCCGCGCGTCCCGCAGCGCCCGCGAAGAAGCGGCGCACCAGTCCCACCAAGCGCAAGCAGTACCGCGCGGCCTACCTGTTCCTGCTGCCGTTCTTCGTCGTGTTCCTCACGATGCTCGTCATCCCGCTCGTGTACGCCGGGTACCTCAGCCTGTTCGAGAGCAAGCTCATCGGCGGCGAGGTCTTCGCCGGCCTGAACAACTACGTCCGGGCGCTGACCGACCCCCAGTTCTGGGGCGGCCTCGGCCGGGTGGCGCTGTTCTTCGTCGTCCAGGTGCCGATCATGCTCGGCCTCGCCCTGTTCTTCGCGCTCGCGCTCGACACGTTCCTGGCGCGGGGATCGAAGGGCGTCCGGCTGCTGATCTTCATGCCGTACGCCGTGCCGGCGGTCGTGGCGACGCTGATGTGGGGCTACCTGTACGGCCCGGATTTCGGTCCGATCGCCCAGATGGCGCGGGCGCTCGGCCTCGGCACCCCCGACTTCCTGTCGGCCGAGAACATCCTCGGCTCGATGATGAACATCGTCACGTGGGAGTTCGTCGGCTACAACATGATCATCATGTACGCCGCGCTGCGTGCGATCCCGGGTGAGCTGTACGAGGCCGCCGAGATCGATGGCGCTGGGCAGTTCCGGCTGGCGTGGAGCATCAAGATCCCCGCCATCCGCCCGGCGATCCTCCTGACGGTGATCTTCTCGGTGATCGGGTCGTTCCAGCTGTTCGCCGAGCCGAGCCTGCTCAACGTCATCGCCCCCGATGCGATCACCATGGGCTTCACGCCGAACTACTACGCATTCAACGTCGCGTTCATCAACCAGGAGCTGAACTACGGCGCGGCTCTCGCGTTCCTGCTCGGAATCGTGATCGCGATCGTGTCGTACTTCGTGCAGCTCGGATCCGAGCGATCCGCGCGCCGTGAGCGGAAGGGGCTCGCATGACCTCCACCGAGACCCGCACGCTGGTCACCGGGGAGCGGCTCGACCGCCCGCAGACCTCCTACTCCCGCTCCCGCCGGCGCAGCTGGCTGCTGACGATCCTGCTGTGGCTGTGCGTGCTGTATTTCGTACTGCCGCTGTGGTGGCTGCTCGTGTCGTCCACGAAGGACAACTCCGCGCTGTTCTCCACCTTCGGGCTGTGGTTCGGAGGCGAGTTCTCCCTCTGGGAGAACCTGCAGACCCTGTTCACCATCCGCGGCGGGCTGTTCACGCGGTGGCTGATCAACACGGTGGTGTATTCCGTGACGGCCGCGGTCGGCGCGACCCTGCTGTCGGCGATGGCGGGCTATGCCTTCGCGAAGTACGAGTTCCCGGGCAAGAAGGTGCTCTTCAGCGCGACCCTCGGCGCCATCATGATCCCGCTGACGGCTCTCGCCCTGCCGACGTACCTGCTGTTCGCTCGAGCCGGGCTGACCGACACCCCGTGGGCCATCATCGTCCCGTCGCTCGTGAGTCCGTTCGGGGTGTACCTCATGCGGGTGTACGCGGCCGACGCGATCCCCGACACGCTCATCGAGTCGGCGCGCGTCGACGGCGCCGGCGAGTTCCGCACGTTCTGGCAGGTCGGCTTCCGGCTGCTCGGACCGGGGCTCGTGACGGTGTTCCTCTTCTCGCTCGTCGCGACGTGGAACAACTACTTCCTGCCCCTGGTCATGCTGAACACGTCCGACCTGTACCCGATCACCGTCGGCCTCGCGCAGCTGCAGGCCGCGGCCTCAGCGGGCGGCGGCACGCAGGCGCTGTTCTCGACGGTGATCACCGGCTCGTTCGTGTCGATCCTGCCGCTGATCATCGCCTTCCTGTTCCTGCAGCGCTACTGGCAGTCGGGTCTCGCGACGGGAAGCGTCAAGGGCTGATCGACGCGGGAGACGGATGCTGCGCCGCAGCGTCGTGCGGGAGGCCGGATGCGCCGGCCTCCCGCACCTCGATACCCGGGCGCGGCCGGGATTGCAAGACCTTCGCGGGGTTCGTCCTCCCACCCGCAGAATGGCGGCATGCCTGCGATCTCGCCGTTCGACGTCTCGCCCTGGGGCATCGGCTGGACCGGGTGGGAGCCGTCCCGGCAGGCGCGACGCGAGTCCGTGTTCTCGCTGTCGAACGGCCACATCGGCTGGCGCGGCACCCTCGACGAGGGCGACCCGTGCGCGACACCGGGCGCCTATCTCAACGGACTCTTCGAGCACCACCCGATGCCGTACGCGGAGGACGGCTACGGGTACCCCGAGCACGGGGAGACCGTGGTCAACGCCCCCGACGGCAAGGTCATCCGGCTTCTCGTCGACGACGAGCCGTTCGACATCCGCGAGGGGCGGCTCGACTCCCATGAGCAGCACCTCGACTTCCGGGCGGGGACCCTCCGTCGCGAGGTGCGCTGGACGTCGCCGTCCGGCGCGACGGTGCGGATCGAGTCGACGCGGCTCGTGTCGCTCGCGCATCGCGCGATCGCCGCGATCGACTACCGCGTGACGGCGGTCAGCGGTCCACTCGACGTCACCGTGCTCTCCGAGATCGTGGCGAACGAGCCGCTGCCCGAGGTGCACCCCGACGAGCGGGTGATGGCACCGCTGCGGCATCCCTACGAGCCGGTCGACCGCGTCGTCATGGAGACCGGAGCGACGCTCCTGCACCGCACGAAACGCAGCCGCATCGGCGTCGCGGTGGCGATGGACCACCTCATCGAGGGTGCCTCGTCGTCCGTCGGCACCGAGGCGTGGGAAGACGTGGCCCGCACCACGGTGACCGCGCGGCTGACGGCGGGCGGCAGCATCCGTGTCGTGAAGATCGTCGGTCACGAGTGGTCCGATGGCCTCACGGATGCCGCGCTGCGCGACCGCGTCGAGGCCGCCGTCGCGACCGCCACGCGTCTCGGGTGGGACGGACTGGCGCGCGAGCAGCAGGCGTATCTCGACGACTTCTGGGATGCCGCGGACGTCGAGCTCGAGGGCGACACACGGCTGCAGCAGGCGGTGCGGTTCGCGCTCTTCCAGGTGCTGCAGTCGGCGGCGCGGGCCGATGTGCGTTCGATCCCGGGGAAGGGGCTCACCGGCCCCGGCTATGAGGGGCACACCTTCTGGGACGCCGAGACGTTCGTGCTGCCCGTGCTGACCTACACCGCGCCCGAGGCCGCGGCGCACGCCTTGCGGTGGCGGCACTCGACGCTCGACATCGCGCGGGAGCGCGCGACGCAGCTGCACCTGGCCGGCGCCGCGTTCCCGTGGCGGACGATCAGCGGACGCGAGTGCTCGGGCTACTGGCCCGCGGGCACCGTCGCCTTCCACATCAATGCCGATATCGCCGCGGCGGTCATGCGTCATGTGCGCACGACCGGCGACCAGGAGTTCGAGCGGGAGGTGGGCGTCGAGATCCTCGTCGAGACGGCGCGGCTGTGGGAGTCGCTGGGCTACCAGGATGCGCACGGTGTGTTCCACATCGACGGGATCACCGGCCCCGACGAGTACTCGGCCCTGGTCGACGACAACACGTTCACGAACCTGGCTGCGCAGCGCAATCTCCGCGGCGCCGCCGAGGCGGCCCGGCGCCACAGCGCGCGGGCGCGCGAGCTGGGCGTGCACGACGAGGAGATCGGCCGGTGGGAGGTCATCGCCGACGCGATCGCGCTGCCGTACGACGAGGAGCGCCGCGTGCACCAGCAGGCCGCCGGCTACACCGACCTCGAGCGCTGGGACTTCGAGGCGACGTCGCCCGAGCAGTACCCGCTGCAGAGCCACTTCCCCTACTTCGACCTGTACCGCAAGCAGGTGCTGAAGCAGGCCGACCTCGTGCTGGCGCTGCAGCTGTTCCACGAGGCCTTCACCGCGGACGAGGCCGCGCGCGCCTTCGCCTACTACGAAGGACTCACGGTGCGGGACTCCTCGCTGTCGGCCTCGACCCAGGCGGTGGTGGCCGCCTGGGTCGGGCAGAGCGAACTCGCGATCGAGTACCTCACCGAAGCCGCGACCATCGACCTCAACGACCTGCGGGACGACGTCGACGACGGGCTGCACATCGCCGCGCTCGGCGGAGTCTGGACGGCTGTCGCGTGCGGCCTCGGCGGCATGAAGGACGGCCCGAGCGGCTTGGAGTTCTGCCCGCGTCTGGCCGCCCCGATCACGCGGCTCGCGTTCGGCATCCGGACGGGCGGACGGATGCTGCGCGTCGAGGTCGCCGAAGACACGGCGTCGTACGCGCTCAGCGACGGCCCGCCGCTGCCCGTCCGCCACTTCGGTGAGGCGGTGGAGCTGCGGGCGGGGGAGGCGACGCGCCTGCCGATCCCGCCCGCACCGGATCCGGGGCCTCGGCCGTCGCAGCCGAAGGGGCGCTCGCCGGAGGAGGTCCGCGCCGCGAACGGGGACTGAGGATCAGTCAGCGGAGCCGTCGGGCGTGATCTCAGCGCCGGCCGCCTCGATGGCGGTGCGGAGTCCGCCCGGCTCGAGTCCGAGCGCCCATTCGCTCACGTCGGCCACGACGTGCAGGTGCGCAGGGTGGGTGGGCGGCGTCGCGGTGTTCACGTAGGACCCGCCGCCGTCGACGGCGATGAGGATCCGGGTGCAGGCGGTCTCAGCATCCGTGATCGTGAAGTCGCCCGACGCGATGCCGTCCTCGATGATCGCGGTCAGGCGCTCCCGGTCGAGCCCATCCTGCTCTTGAAGCGCCTCGTCGAGCGCCGGGCTGAACCGGGCGAGGTGCCGCGCGTTGAGCCACATCCGCGCGAGCGGCAATGACGCGCCTCGTTCGATGTGCGCGACGAAATGCGCCACGCGCCCCCGCGGGGTGCCCGATGCCGTGAAGAACCGCTCGCGCTCCTGCACGGCGGCGCGGGTGAACGCCTCGATGACGAGGGCCTCGGCGGCGGGGAAGTAGTGCGTGATCAGCCCCGGGCGCACCCCGAGCCGGTCGGCGACGGCGCGCAGCGTGATCCGCTCGAGACCTTCGTCGAGCGCGATCGCCGTGGCGTGCTCGAGGATCTCCTCCCGGCGCTCCTCGGGACGCTTGCGCGTGCGAACCGAAATCTCACTTGACGTCACACCGTTCATGCTATTGAATGTGTGACCAATAGTCCATTGGGCATGTGACCAATAGCAACGATGCTTTCCCGGAAGGAACACCGTGACCCATTCACAGACCGAGCTCGATGACGAGTTCGTCGACACCGCGTCGCGTCCCGAGACGCGCGGAATCGAGCTGGTCGGCGATGCCGAGCGGCACGGCCGCGCACGCGACCTCTTCTTCATCTGGGCGGCGCCGAACGTCAGCATCCTGAATCTGACCATCGGCGCGACGCTCATCCTGCTCGGGCTGGAGCTGTGGCAGGCGATCGCGGTCATCCTCGCCGCCGCGCTGCTGTGGGTCTTCCCCGGGATCATCGCCGGCAGCGGCCCCGCGTCCGGAACGTCGGGCTCCGTCGTGACCCGGGCGATGTACGGCGTCCTCGGCAACCGGCTCTTCGTGGCATTCGTCGGGTGGTTCATCGGCGCGGTGTTCCTGTCGCTGACCTGGCTCGCCTCGTCGTTCATGGGCGCGGACCTGCTGCGCCGCATGGGTCTCGACGACCCCGTCTGGGTGCCCATCGGGGTGACGGTGGTGGTCGCCGCGGTCACCATCCTCGTCGCGATCTTCGGCCACGGCCTGATCGTGCGCGCCTACTCGTACATGGCAGCCGCCCTGTTCGTGATCTTCCTGCTCGTGGCCGCCTTCATCCTGCCGACGGTCGACTGGCAGTACTCCTCGCCCGTGGCGCTCGAGGGGCCCGCGCTGTGGTCGGCGATGGCCATCGGGTTCACGATCCTCGCCTCGACGCCGCTGTCGTTCATCAACAGCCCCGACATCGCGCGCTATCTCCCGCGCTCCACGAAGCCGTCGCACATCGCGCTCGCGACCGGCCTCGGCGGCGCCATCCCGTTCATCGTCTTCACGATCGTCGGCGTGCTGCTGGCGACCGGGCTCAGCGCTGCCGCCTTCGAGGCCGGCATCGACGTGGCCCTCCTCGACCTCCTGCCCGGGTGGCTCGGGCCGATCCTCGTGATCGGGGTCGTCATCAACACGATCGCCCTGAACGCGATGACCACCTACACCTCGAGCATGGCGCTGCAGGCGATCGGGTTCCGGCTGCGCCGCATCCCCGCCGCGATCATCGTGGGCGCGGTGGGCACGGCCCTGACGATCTACCTCGTGCTGTCGTCGAGCCTCCTCGAGGCCGCCAACCTCATGCTGCAGTTCCTCGTCATCGTCTCTGGGCCGGCCATGGCCATCTTCGTCGTGGACGTGCTGCTGCGCCGCTACCGGTACGACGGGGTGGAGCTGTTCGACGACCACCCGGGCGGACGCTTCTGGTACACGGGCGGATGGGGCATTCCGGGCCTGACCGCCCTGCTGGTCGGCGGACTCGCGACGGCGCTGTGCCTGTCGACGAGCGTCTGGTCGGGACCGATCGCCGAGGCGACGGGCTACATCGATCTGTCGGTGCCGGTCGGCATGCTGGTCGCCGCCGCTCTCTACGCAGGCCTCCTGCGCACCCCGCTCGGAAAGAAGGGCCGTCCATGATCACCCGCTACGTCAACGGTCGCGTCTTCACCGCAGACCCCGATCCCGAGAAGGCCTGGGCCGAGGCGTTCGCCGTCCAGGGCGACGTCATCGCGTTCGTCGGCGACAGCGCCGACGCTCCCGACGCGGAGGCGACGGTCGACCTGCAGGGCCGGCTCGTGCTCCCCGGCTTCACCGACGCGCACACCCATCTGCTCATGATGGGCGCGGCGCTCGGGCAGGTGCACCTCACCGACGCCCGGTCACTGGACGAGATCCAGTCCCGGCTGCGCGACGCCCGCGATCGGGATCCGGATGCTGCGGCCCTGCGCGGACGCGGATGGCTCTTCGACTCCGTACCCGGCGGGGCGCCCACCGCGGCGATGATCGACGCGGTGGTCTCCGACATCCCCGTCTATCTCGACGCCAACGACTACCACTCGTGCTGGGTGAACCGTGCGGCGCTCGCCGAGCTGGGCATCACGCGCGACACGCCGGATCCGATCGGCGGCGAGATCGCCCGCGACGCCGACGGCGAGCCGACCGGAATGCTGTACGAGACGGCGGCGGTGCAGTTCGCGTGGGCTCACCGTGACGCGACCACGACCGACGGCGACCGCGACGAGGCCGTCGAGCGCGCCATCGCCGCCTACCTGGCGACCGGCGTCACCGGGGTCGTCGACATGGCCTTCGACGAGTTCGGACTCGCCGCCTTCGAGCGCGCCCGCGCGCGCCGCGGCGGCGAGCTGCCGATCCGCGTGGCCGCGCACTGGCTCATCGAGAACACGGGCGACGACGAGAGGAACCTCGCTCAGGTGGCCCGCGCGGCCGAGCTCGCCGCGAGAGAGTCGTCGCCGTGGCTCCGCGTCGTCGGCATCAAGCTCATCCTCGACGGGGTCATCGACGCCTGCACGGCGGCGATGCGCCAACCTTATGCCGACGGGACGAACGCGGGGCCGATCTGGCCGCTCGCTCAGCTCGAGCCCGTGATCGTGGCCGCCGACGCGGCGGGGCTGCAGGTCGCCCAGCACGCGATCGGCGATCTCGCGAGCGACATCGCCCTCGATGCCATCGAGCGCGCGATCGCGGTCAACGGCCCGCGCGACCGGCGACACCGCATCGAGCACCTCGAGTACGCCGCGCCCGAGACCGCGGCGCGGATGGCGGCGCTCGGCGTCACGGCGTCGATGCAGCCGGTGCATTCCGACCCCGCGATCTTCGCGAACTGGGCCGAGATGCTCGGCGACGAGCGGGTCGAGCGCGCCTTCGCGTGGCCCGAGTACGAGGACGCGGGGGCGCTGCTGGCGTTCTCGACCGACGCGCCGACGGCACCGCACAGCTCCCTCGCGAACATGTACATCGCCGCGACCCGCGCCTCCGCGCTCGACCCGGGCGTGCCCGCCACTCATCCGCAGTACGCGCTGCCGCTCGATCGCGCGATCGGCCACGCGACGCGAGACGCCGCCGCCTCGGTCGGCGACGGCGACTGGCGCGGCCGCATCGCCCGCGGCTTCGCCGCCGACGTCGCGGTGCTCGACACCGACCCGTTCGCGGCCGGCGCGGATGCGCTGCTGGAGGCGCAGGTGGTCGAGACGATCATGGCGGGGCGTTCCCGGTACTCCGCGTCCGTCGAACCGGCGAGCCGAGGGTGACGCCACGCGAGCGGCTCGGTCCACCTCCCCCAGTCGGAGGGTCGGCCGTTCGAGCCGCCCTTCGCCGCTCGCCGGAGTCGGGTGTACTGTCACCGAGATGAGCCAGTCGCGCCTGCCGAAGAAGCTCTACGAGCGCGAGCTGCGGCGACTGCAGGCCCAGCTCGTCGACATGCAGGCCTGGGTGCAGGCGTCGGGTGCGCGGATCGTGGTCATCTTCGAGGGACGGGATGCCGCGGGCAAGGGCTCGACCATCAAGCGGGTCGCGGAGTATCTGAACCCGCGCGTCACCCGCATCGTCGCCCTGCCGACTCCGACGGAGCGCGAGAGGACCCAGTGGTACTTCCAGCGCTACGTCCCGCACCTGCCGGCGGCGGGCGAGATCGTGCTCATGGACCGGTCCTGGTACAACCGGGCCGGCGTCGAGCACGTGATGGGCTACTGCACCAATGCGGAGTATCACCGGTTCCTGCATCAGGCGCCGATCTTCGAGCGGATGCTGGTGGAGGACGGCGTCATCCTCCTGAAGTACTGGTTCAGCGTCTCACCGGATGAGCAGGAGGCGAGGTTCCGCTCGCGCGCCCACGACCCGATGCGGCGCTGGAAGCTGAGCCCGAACGATGTGATGTCGATCACCCGCTGGGAGGACTACTCCCGAGCGAAGGACACGATGTTCGTCCACACCGACATCCCGGAGGCACCTTGGTTCGAGGTGCCGTCGGTCGACAAGCGCCGCAGCCGGGTCAACATGATCTCCCACCTGCTCGCGAGCATCCCCTACGAGCTCGTCCCGCGCGAGGCGGTCGCGATTCCGATCCGCCCCGATTCCCGCGGGTACGAGCGCCCGCCCCGCAACCTCGAGAACTACGTCCCCGACGTCGCCGCCGAGCTGGAGCGCTCCGCTCACAGCGACGACTGAGGTCGTCAGAGCTGGACGCGCCCGATCGTGACCGAGACCGGGTCGCCGAGCGAGCCGTCCGGTAGAGGCGTCTGGTACGTCAGCGTCGCGGTCGCGAAGCCCACCGTGATCTGCACGGCGGGGTCGGTGCCCGCGAGGGCGGTGCTCGCCGAGGTCACGACGGTATCCTCCATGCGCAGCGTGAAGTAGTCGCCGACCATGCCCTGCCTGCGCGCGGACACCAGCACGAGGTCCAGACGGATGCCGCGGGCACAGGCATCGAAGAGGCGCGGCGTCGCCTTGTCGAGGCGGATCACGAGGGAGACATCCGAGATCGTCGGCTTGCCGACTCGACCGCCGCCGCCCCCGCCGGCGGACGGTGCGTTCGCCACCGTCCAACTCCAGCTCAGCACCTCGATGGCACCCGGATGCTGGTCGTCGACGACCTCCCCGGGGATCGATGAGATGGTGAGGAACAGTTCTTCGGCCACCGCACGCTCCCGTCCCGATTCCCCCGACCGCGCGACCGCGCACGACCGAACCCAGAGATACTCCCCGTGAGCCGGACCCGCAAGGGGCGACGGTCCCGGCGGCCGGTCCGTCACCGGGCGGGGAGGTCAGAGCCTGAGCACGCCGTCGGCGATCACGAGCCCGCTGCCCGACAGGTCCACGCGATCTCCCTCCACGGCGATCTCGAGCACGCTGGGCCTTCCCATGGCGTGGCCTTGGAGGATACGGATGCTGCCGCCCGGCGCGTCCCCATCGCGGGTGAGCAGCGCGGCGAGGGGTCCCGCGGCGGTGCCGGTGGCGGGGTCCTCGACGATGCCGACCGTGGGGTTGAAGAAGCGGGTGTATGCATCGGCGCCGTCCGCGCCGCCCTCGGTCGAGTAGACGTAGCACCCCTCTGCGCCGACCCCGGCGAGCAGGGTGCGCAGGCGCGCCGGTTCCGGCGCCGCGGCGTCGACGTCGGCGCGCGTGCGGAGCCCGAGCATGAGGTGCTCGGCCCCGGTCCACACCACCTCGGCGGTTCGGTCGGCAAGGGCGCCGGCGGAGAGTCCGAGGGCCTCGGCGAACCCCGCGTGGCCGGTCGTCGAGTGGAGGAACCGGGGCGCGGCCTGCCGCATCGTGACCCTCGACCGCCCGTCCTCGCTTCGCGTGATCCACACGGGCAGCACGTCGTCGCCGATCTGCTGCGCGAACTCGTCCCGTTCGGGCGGCAGCACCCCGGTGTCGGCGAGCCAGATCCACGCGCCCATCGCGTTGTGGCCGGCACCCAGCACCTCGATCCCGGCCGCCGTGAACGACCGCAGGCGGTGATCCGCGCCCGTGGCAGACGGCGCGACGAGGAACGTCGTCTCCGACTGGTTGAACTCCCGCGCGATCGCGCGCATCTCCCGCTCGCTCAGCCGGTCGGCGTCCGGCACCAGCGCGAGCGGGTTGCCAGTCAGCGGAGTTTCGGCGAAGACATCCACCCACGAGAAGCGCAGCTCGGTCAACGGTCGATCCTTCCTCAGCCGTTCCGCCAGTCTCGGCCGCGCGGGCCCGCGCGGTCAACGCACGGTTCCCGCCGAAGGGCCGATCAGCGCGGAGAAGTCGCCGGATGACGGGATTTGACGCCCTTTGACGTCCGGCGCCGACGCTGCCCGACCCCGCAGTGAGCCCCGCCATACGATCCCCGCAACCGGGCGCACCCCGCGGCCCGAGTGACGGAGGACACGATGAGCCGCATCCCGATCGGGATCGACCTCGACGGCGAAGGCGCCCACCCTGCTGCCTGGCGAGCCGCCGACCATGCACCGGCGGAGCTGTTCACGCCCGGCCGGATCGCCGCGCGCATCGCGGCCGTCGACGAGTCCGGCCTCGGGTTCGCGACGTTCCCCGAGTACGACCCCACCGCGCCCGGCGGCGTCGGCGGCGGGCTCGACACGATAGAAGCCGCGTCTTTCGCCGCCGCCTCCACCACACGTATCGGCCTTGTGCCGGTGGTCAACGCGATCCACGCCGAGCCCTACCACCTCGCCAACCAGCTCAACACCCTCGACTGGGCGTCGCGCGGCCGGGGCGGCTGGTTCGTCCGTTCCGCCGACTCGGCCGACATCGCCGCCGACTACGGCCGTGCACCTCATCGCACTGCGGCGGACGCTGACGAAGAGGCCCGCGACGTGATCGCCGCCGTGCGCCGGCTCTGGGACACGTGGGAGGACGATGTCCTCATCGCCGACGAGGAGACCGGCCGATTTCTCGATCTCGACCGCTGGCACTACGCCGACGCCGTCGGCGGCTCGTTCACGATCAAGGGCCCGGGGCTCCTCCCGAGGCCGCCGCAGGGGCAGCTCGTCGTGTGGGCGGATACGCCCGACTCGGTGCTTGCCGCGTCGGTCGACATCGCCGTGGTGAGTGGACGCAGCCTGCCGCAGATCATCGCGCGCGCAGGTGCGGCGGCCGAGCGCGGCGTGCCGCGCCGCGTCGCGTCGGTGGAGATCGCCCTCGACGCCGGTGGGCAGTCGGCGACCGAGCGCCTCCGCGCACTCGACCGCGAGGCCGAGTGGGCGCCGGGCGACAGGCTCAGGATCGTCGGTTCTGCGGCCGAGGCAGCTCGACGCCTGACCGAGCTCGCCCCCTCGGTCGATGGCATCCGCCTGCATCCGGCGGTGATCGACGTCGACCTGGCCGTCATCGCCGACGAGCTGCTGCCCCGCCTCGACGCGGAGGGCGTGCTGCACGCGCCCCTGGTGGGCGAGACGCTTCGAGACCAGTTCGGGCTGCCGCGCCCCGCCAATGTCTTCGCACTCGCGGAGGAGAACCGATGAACGACCGTCGTCTGCGAGACGCGGACTACCCGCGCCCCCATGCACGCCTGCACCTCAACGTCTTTCAGCCGTTCGGCCCGATCTACGACTGGTCGCGCACACCCCGGCTGCGCGACTACTACGAGCCCGATTCCTACCTCGCGCTCGTCCAAGAGGCCGAGCGGGGGCTCTTCAGCGCGATCTTCCTCGGCGAGAGCCTGCGGCTGCGCGAGCACCTCGGTCGGCTGAACGACATCGCGGTGACCGGTCGGCCCGACGCCCTCGCGCTGTTCGCCTACCTCGCCGCGAACACCAGCCGCATCGGCCTGGTCGCCACCCTCAACACCACCTACACCGACCCCGTCGACCTCGCTCGCCGCATCGCGACCGTCGATCTGCTCAGCGGCGGCCGTGCGGGCTGGAACGTCGTCACCACCGACAACGGCTGGACGGGGGAGAACTTCCGGCGCGGTGGCTTCCTCGATCGCGACAACCGCTACCTGTACGCCGAGGAGCACGTTGCGGTGGTGCAGGCGATCTGGGACGGCTTCGCGCCCGACGCGATCGCCACGGGCACGGATGCTGGCGCCTGGCTGCGTCCGGGCGGTGTCACGCCCGTCGAGCGCAGCGGGGAGCACCTCAGCGCCCGCGTCGTGCCGCAGGTTCCGCCGAGCCCGCAGGGCCAAGCCGTCTATTTCCAGGCGGGCGACTCCGCCGAGGGTCGTGACTTCGCCGCCCGCCGCGCCGAGGGCATCTTCACCCACCACGTGGAGTTCGACGAGGCCGTGGCGTTCACCGCCGACATCCGCCGGCGCGCCCGCTCGTACGGCCGCCCCGGCGACGACATCCTCGTCATCCCCGGCGCCTCGATCGTCGTCGGCGACTCCGCCGCCGAGGCGGACGAGAAGGCGCGCCATCTGCGCGAGCGCTTCCTCACCGATCGCCGCGTCCGCCAGATCGTCGAGGAGGTGTGGCAGGAGGACCTCTCCGACGTCGACCTCGACGGGCCGCTCCCCACTCACGCGCCCGCCGCCGACCGCCAGAGCCGCACGCACGGCATCGTGCACACCGGTCACGAGCCGTCGGCCAAGATCCGGGAGTGGCGGGCGATCTCGGAGGCACGGGGGTACAGCATCCGTCAGCTCGTCCATCACCTCACGAGCGCTCGGGCCTTCGTCGGCACCCCCGGCGGCGTGGCCGACGAGCTCGCTCACTTCGTGCGCTCGGACGCGTTCGACGGCCTCAACGTCACGCCCGACGCGTTCCCCGACGGGCTCGGCGACGTCGTCGACCGGCTCGTCCCCGAGCTGCAGGAGCGCGGCATCTACCCGAGCGAGTACGCGGGCACGACGCTGCGTGAGAACCTCGGCCTCCCCGAGACGGTCGGCCATCGCGTGCCCGAGCGGGCCGCATCGCGTGCGGAGTCGGTGGCGGTATGACGAGCCTCGCGGTGGCGGGGACGGATGCCGTGGCCTCCGCCTGCGAAGCGTCGCTGTTTCAGCCGCTGCGGCTGCGCGGGCTCGAGGTGCGCAACCGCCTCTGGCTCTCGCCGATGTGCCAGTACTCCGCGGTCGACGGATTGGCGGGTGACTGGCACCTCGCACACCTGGGCGACCGGGCGTCGGGCGGCTGGGGCCTGCTGTTCACCGAGGCGACCGCCGTCGCCCCGGAGGGGCGCATCAGTGCCGGCGACACCGGAATCTGGAACGCCGCGCAGGCCACCGCGTGGCAGCGGGTCGTCGACTTCGTGCACGCACGCGGCGCGCCCATCGCGCTCCAGCTCGCGCACGCCGGGCGCAAGGCGTCGCTCGCCGCGCCGTGGTCGGACAGCGAGGGCTCGGTCCCGCCGGAGCGCGGGGGATGGGTGGCCCGCTCGGTGAGTGCCGAGCCGGTTCCCGGGCTCGCCGCGCCGGTCGCGCTCGAGGCGGACGAGATCCCGCACATCGTGGACGCCTTCGCGGAGGCGGCGGCGCGGGGCGTGTTCGCGGGGTTCGATGCGATCGAGATCCTCGCCGGGCACGGGTTCCTGCTCCACTCCTTCCTCTCGCCGCTCACGAACCACCGCACGGACCGGCACGGGGTGGCGCACCGCAGCCGGCTTCTGGAGGAGGTGGTCGTCGCGGTGCGGGGAACCATCCCGGCGCACGTGCCGCTCCTCGTGCGGGTGTCGGCCACCGACTGGCTTGCCGGCGGCGTCTCCATCGCCGAGACCGTGGTGCTCGCGCGGCGCCTCGCCGCCCTCGGCGTGGACCTCGTCGACGTCTCGACCGGCGGGCTGCTGCCGGCCGACATCCCGGTGGGGCCCGGGTATCAGGTCGGCGCCGCGCGGCGCATCCGCGAGCAGGCGGGCGTGCCGACCGCGGCGGTCGGGCTCGTCTCCGACGCCCGTGACGCCGACCGCATCGTGCGTTCGGCCAGTGCCGATGCGGTGCTCATCGGGAGGGCGGCGCTGCGCGATCCGTACTTCGCGCTGCGCGCCGCGCACGAGCTCGGGGTGGACGCCGAGTGGCAGCCGCAGTACGCCCGCGGGGCGTGGAGCTGACCGACCTCGGGTGGCAGCATCCGTTCATCCACTCCACACGTGCGATTCATCGACTTCGCATCGCGTGGGAGGGGTGTCCGCTCGAACTGCCGTTGACGTCGGCGGGGGAGGTCGCCCAGAACGCGTGGGCGTTCATGCCGCTTTATCCGTGGGCGGCCGGCGGTGGACTACTGGTTCCGGTCGTACGGGCTCGGCACCGAGTTCTGGCACATCCCCTGATCGACCCATGGACGCGCGCCTCTCGCTTCGGAGTCAGGCCCGAGCGGGATCAGCGCCGTCGTCACGCGATGAGGACTGCTCGTGGGTGGATTCGGCGCTGCCCTCCTCCTCGAGACGTTTGGAGAGCAGGACGATCAGGATGACGCCGAACGTGTCGGCGACGAGGCTGATGTTGTACTCCCAGACGAACCAGATCCAGAACTCCGCGTAGTCGAGCGGATCGCCGTGCGTGTTCTGCTCGCCGACCCAGACGTGGTGCCCCGTCCAGAGCGCGATCCCCGTCTGGACGACGAGGATCGCCGCCAGCATGAGGGAGAGGCTGTGTCGCTGCAGGAAGGTGCCCTGCCGGGCTGCGCCGCGAAAGTTGTATCCCATGGCACAGGGTCGCGAGAAATGCCTGGCCGAGTCAACACCCCCACCCGGATGCCTCATACGGTCCGAGACCGAGCACGCGCGCTTCAGGCTGGATTCAGCCCCGGCGGGCCAGACTGGACCCGATGCGGATTCTGGTGGTGGATGACGAGGTGCGCCTGGCCGACGGCATCCGTCGCGGGCTCGAGGCGGAAGGCTTCGGCGTCGACGTCGCCCACAACGGTGTGGACGGACTGTGGCGAGCCCGCGAGACGGCGTACGACGCCATCGTGCTCGACCTCATGATGCCGGGGATGAGCGGGTGGAAGGTCTGCGAGGCGCTGCGCGCGGAGGAGAACTGGACCCCGGTGCTCATGCTCACGGCGAAGGACGGAGAGTGGGATCAGGTCGAGGCGCTCGAGACCGGCGCCGACGACTACGTGACCAAGCCGTTCTCGTTCGCCGTGCTCGTCGCCCGGCTGCGGGCGCTGATCCGCCGCGGCGGGATCGAGCGGCCGACCGTGCTCGAAGCGGGCGACCTGCGGCTCGACCCGGGAGCTCGAAAGGTCTGGCGCGGCGACGCCGAGATCGATCTGACATCGCGCGAGTTCTCCGTGCTCGAGCATCTCATCCGCCATCGCGGGCAGGTGCTCTCCAAGCGCGACCTCATCGCCGGCGTGTGGAACGACGACTTCGAGGGCGATCCGAACATCGTCGAGGTGTACGTCGGTCACCTGCGGCGCAAAGTCGACCGGCCGTTCGGCCGCGAGGCGATCGAGACCGTCCGCGGTGCGGGCTACCGTCTGGCGGCCGACGGTGGCTGAGCCACGGCGCCGGCGTTCCCTGCGGACGCGCATCAGCGCGGCCGCGACGCTGGTCGTCGCCGCCGCGCTGGTGGTCGGGGCGCTGGCGTTCTACGGCACCCTGTCGGTCAGCATCCACGATGCCACCGTCCGCGCCGCGGAGACCCGCGCCGAGCAGCTGGCGGCGCGGATCGAGGCGGAAGGACCTTCGGCGGTGACCGAGCTCGACGACGACATCGTGCAGGTGCTCGACGAGGACGGGCGTGTCGTCGCCGCTTCGGAAGAGGCCGACAGCGGCGACCTGCCGAATTCCGAAGGAAGCGTGGTCAGCTACGACGACGAGCCGATGCTCGTCGTCCGGGAAGACCTCGACGACGGCACGCTGCTCCTCGCCGTGCCGGTGGAGGACGACCAGCAGACTCTTGCGACCGTGGCCCTGCTGCTGGCGGTCGCCGTCTTCGCCGTCGTCGCGCTCGTCGCCGCGATCACGTGGTGGGTCGTGGGGCGTGCCCTCCGCCCGGTCTCCCGCATCCGGGCGGAGGTCGACGACATCAGCGCCGACCGCCTCGACCGGCGTGTGGCCGTGCCCGCGTCGGGCGACGAGATCGCCGCGCTCGCGGCGACGATGAATCGCATGCTGGACCGACTGGATGCTGCCGCCACCGCGCAGCGCCGATTCGTGTCCGACGCCTCGCACGAGCTGCGCTCCCCGCTGGCGACGATCCGCCAGCACGCCGAGCTGGCACAGCTGCATCCCGACGCGACGTCCGTGGACGACCTCGCCGAGGTGGTCCATGACGAGGGCCTCAGGATGCAGGAGCTCGTCGACGCGCTGCTGCTGCTGACCCGACTCGACGAGCGGGCGGCCCAGCCCCGAGACGACGTCGACATGGACGACCTCGCGCTCGCCGAGGCGAAGCGGCTCCGTGCCGGCGGTGCGGTCGTGGATGCGTCGGGCATCCACGCAGCACGCGTGCCCGGCGATGCCCGCCTGCTCGGCCGGCTGGTGCGCAATCTCGCCGACAACGCCGCCCGTCACGCGCGAACCGCCGTCGCGATCGGGGTGCTCGAGCGGGACGGGCAGGTGCTATTGACGGTCGACGACGACGGGGTCGGCGTGCCGCCTGCGGAGCGCGAGCGCATCTTCGAGCGCTTCGTCCGGCTCGACGAAGCCCGCGCGCGCGATGCGGGCGGCAGCGGACTGGGGCTCGCGATCGTCCGCGCGATCGCGGAGGCCGAGGGCGGCAGCGTGCGTGTCGAGGACTCTCCGCTCGGCGGCGCACGGTTCGCGGTCAGCCTGCCGGCGGCCCGCTGAACGCGGCTTCAGGATGCTTCAGGTCTGCTTCAGCGACCGCTCGGCACCATCGAAGCATGGATGACACGAACAGCACCCCCGAGACGTCCCCCGCCGTTGCCCACTCCGCCGACGCCGATCGCACCGAGGTCGTCGCATCGACTCCGACTCCCGCTCCGGCCCCGAAGCGCAGCCGCACGCGCGGCTGGTTGATCGGCGGCGGCGCCGTGCTGGCCGCGGCGCTCCTCGCCGGTGGCGGCATCGCCCTCGGCGCGGAGATGGCTGACGAGGCCGCTGATCTCACCACGTCGTCGTCGGATGACCGCGACGATGCCGGCGACGACGATGCCTCGAGCGGCGACAGCACCGGCGGCGACCTCTCGAACCTCGGCACCGACTCCGCCGACGACCTGGTCGCGATGGTCGACGCTGCGTCCGCCGCCGGTGAGGGCGAGCCCACCTCGATCGACCTGAAGCGCGACGGCAGCGCCGAGGTGACGCTCGAGGCCGCCGATGGCGCGGAGACCGAGGTGCGCGTCGACGCCGGCGGCGAGGCATCCGTCGTCTCCAGCGAGTCCGCCGACGACGACGGCGCCCCGCAGTACGTCCTCGACGCCGACTCGATCGCCGCCATCGTGGACGCTGCGCTCGCCGAGGCCGACGGCCGCATCGTCGAGATCGAGGCCGACGACGACAGCACCTCCCCCTGGGATGTCACGGTGCTCACCGCGGCCGGCGAATTCCTCGAGCTCGACCTGGATGCCCAGTTCGCGGTCGTCTCCACCGGAACCGACAGCGACGACTGAGCAGACGCGCGGCGGCGGCCCGATCACATCGGTCGGGCGGCCGCCGTCGCCGCTCCGCTCCTGGCTAGCTGCCGTCGCGCAGGTCGCCGAGCGTCGTCCGCGTGAAGCTCGCCCGATCGAACCACACGGCGCAGCCGTCGCCGGTCGGGCTCTGCCCCTCGAACCCGACCTGCAGGTCCCCGAGGTCGTCGCCCAACGCGAACGCGCGGACGAAGTGCCACCAGTCGCCGTCGGTCGAGGCGTGCAGGGCGAACACCCGCCTGACCCGCGAGACGCGGAGCCAGACCGCGTCGCCGTCGACGGTGAACGAGTTGGCGTCATCCGACACCCCGCGGGTGACGACCGACACCACCATCGGCGCTCCGGCCGGCGACCGCTCGAAGCACAGCTTCGCCCAGTGCCGCTCATCGGCCCAGACGAGGAGGACGGCGGCGTCGAACATCGCCCGGAACTCCGCGCCCACGCGAGCCGAGAAGACGAAGTCGCCCTCGCCGGGCGTGCCGAGCAGTGTGACCGCGTTGAGCATCGTCTCGGCTGCGGTGCCGCTCTCGCCGCTCGGGTCGACGAAGAGATCGCTGTGCGCGGGGGCGCGCACCTCCACCCGGTCGTCGGCGACCGTCCAGTCCGAGTCCTCCGTCGGGGTCAGCTCGAACGGAATGCCGGGAACGGCGAGGGATGTCGACATCGGGTGCTCCTGGTGTGGCGGCGGCGCCGTCGCGGCGCGGCCGAGGGGATGACGGATGCCGCGGGCCGCGGCATCCGTCATCATCATGCCGTGGCGGGGAAGGTCGGAGCGTCGTCGGGCGTTGGCTTGTCGCATGCGATCGATCGTCTACTCCCACACCGGCAGTTCGTCCGTCCTCTCGCTTGTGGAGCGTGAACTCGCGGACCCCGGCCCGAGGGAGGTGCGCGTGCGGGTGACCGTCTCGGGCGTGAATCCGACGGACTGGAAGGCGCGCGTCGCCAGTGGGGCGAAGCCGGCGTTCGACGAGGTCGTGCCGAATCAGGACGGCGCCGGTGTGATCGACGCCGTCGGCGAGGCCGTCGAGGGGCTCGCGGTCGGTGACCGCGTGTGGCTGTATCTCGCGCAGCACCAGCGCCCGACAGGCACGGCGCAGGAGTTCACCGTCGTTCCCGCCGAGCGGGCGGTGAAGCTGCCGGAGGGGGTCGGCTTCGAGATCGCGGCGAGCCTGGGCGTGCCCGCGATGACGGCGCATCGCGCGCTGACCGTGCACGAGTTCGGTCCGGCGCGGTTGTCGCCGGGTTCGCTCGACGGGCGCGTCGTGCTGGTCGCCGGGGGAGCGGGCGCCGTGGGTCACGCCGCGATCCAGCTCGCAGTCTGGGCAGGGGCGACCGTGATCGCCACCATCTCGGGCGACGAGAAGGCGGCGCTGGCGCGCGCCGCGGGTGCGCACCACATCGTGAACTACCGCGACGCGGCGGCCGCCGAGCAGATCTCGGCGCTCGCACCTGGTGGCGTCGATCACATCGTCGAGGTGTCGATCGGGCAGAACGCCGGCCTGGACGGTCACGTGATCGCGAACCACGGGTCGATCGCGTACTACGCCGACAACGGCGGCGACGAGGCGACGATCCCGGTGCGCGCGACCTTCGCGAAGAACGTGCGCATCCAGGGGCTGCTGCTCTACACAGTGGGCGAGGCGGCGCTCTCGGCTGCTGCCGAGGACATCACCGCGGCGCTGCACGATGGCGCACTTCCGGTGGGCGAGGCGGCCGGGCTGCCGCTGACGTGGTTCTCGCTCGACGAGACGGCGGCCGCGCACGACGCCGTCGAGCAGGGCGCGGTGGGCAAGGTGCTCATCGACGTCTCCGGCGACAACCGCTGAGGCACGACGCACACACCACCGCGGAAATGTTCCGGTGACAGCCCGAGCCCGCGGGCTCCGTGATCGACGCGCGCCCCCACCGCTACCCGGCGGCGGGGCTGACTCTTCGCGCCGGTGGTTGGAGGTCGCCGAAGTCGTAGCGGCGTGCGACCCGCACCGGCAACCCGGTCTGGGGGTATCCAGGGCGATGAAGGACGAAGTCGCCCTTGCCTCTTCGCGTGATGCGCCAGCCGTGGTGGTGCAGATTCATGTGGTGGAACGGGCACAGCAGGATTCCGCGATCGATGTCGGTTCGGCCGCCCTGCGCGAAGGGGTCGATGTGATGGGCCTCGCAATACGATGCAGGTCGGTCGCAGCCCGGGATGCGGCATCCACCATCTCGTATCGCCAGCGCGACGCGCTGTTTGGGAGTGAAGAGCCGCGCTTCTCGTCCCAGATCGAGCGGGTTGCCCGCAGCGTCGAGGGTGACGGTCATGGTGGCGGCCTCGCAGGTGCGGGTGCCGAGGATCCAGCCGGGCAGCGTGGCGCCTGTGTCTTCGACGAGCGCGACCGCCGGCCGGTCACGCAGGGCGTCGTCGAGGGCGGCTTGGGTGGCGATGACGCGGATGCCTGCTTGCCGGGTGCCGAACACGGTCGGCGCGTCCGCGAGCGCGCCGGCACGGATGAGGTCCATGACGAGGTCGTACGCGAGCTGGTCGTTGGTGCGCGGGTCTTCCTGCAGTTCCCGTGCCCGCGCGGCCTCGTCGGGATCGACGAATCGAGGCCCGCCGCGACGGGGGCGCAGCGCCGTGCCGATGATCGTGTCGATGCCCACGGCACCGACGTCGTCGAACGTGAAGCTGCCGCGACGCACTCCGTCGCGGTCGGTCCACGTGCGGAACGAACGTGCGTCGAAACGCTCGTCGAAGCGGCGCTGCGCACCCTCGGGGTCGAGCAGGTCGCGGATGGCCCGTGCCGCCGTCGCGAGTTCTTCCACCGTGCGCACGTGCGACTCACCGATCAGCTGCTCGGCCGCCATGGCCCAAGCGTCCCGAGCTGCCGAGTCTTCGCCGTCCGCTTCCGTCGGCGGAGTCCCGAGCCCCCGGAAGATCGCGTCGTGCTGTGCGGATGTAATCGTGGCCGCCAGGAGAGCCGCCCCGAGCGCGGCGTGCCACGGAGGGGGCTTCGGTCCCGCGGCGCCCGCGATGGCCACTTCGCCGGGGTCGGCATCCGGCGCAGTCGAAACGGATGCCGCAGCCAGCGCCTCGCCGATGCGCACCTGCTTCGTCGCGTCGGCCCGCGTGCTGCCGGTGAGGTCTTGGATCAGCGCCACGGCCGATCGGTGCCCGCGCTTCTGGGCGAGTCCGCCGTGGCCGGAGGCCCTCGTCGAGCGAGCCGACACAACGCCCGACGCGGCGATTCGAACGGACTCGCCGGCGCGCACCAGCGTCGTCGCACTCTGGATGACCGATAGCAGTGCGTCGTCGTCGAGCCGCTGTACGGTGGCCGGGATGCTGGCTGCACCCTCATCTCCGAGCGTTGCATGCAGAGCGTCGAGCGCCGCCTGCAACTCGGAGAAAAGATTCATACTTCATTGTGACGTGAACCTCAGACATTCGAAGCTATCTCTCCTCGAGTGCATCGGCGTCGAGCTCGTCGCGCGAGGTCAGCCCCAGTTTCCGCAGCGCGTTCGACATGTGGGTCTCGACGGTGCGAGGAGAAAGGAACAGCTCCGCGGCGATCGTGCGGTTGGTGCGTCCCGCTGCCGCTCGCCGCACGACCTCCTGCTCGCGTCGTGAGAGGTCGTTGCCGTGAGCAGGGCGCCCACCGCGCCACGGATACGGCACGGGAACGCCGTGCCGGCGCATCGTCCTGGTCACCCGGGCGATGTCCTGTCGTGCCGACAGGCGGCCGTACTCGATGAGGGCTTCCGTCAGCAGGCTCGGCCCATCGGCCGCGCCGTGTTCGCAGCGCCAGTCTCCGAGCCGTTCCGTCGATCGAGCGGCCATGTGCACCAGCCCCGTGTCGTGCGCTGCCGCGCGTGCTCGCGACATCCGCTGCTCGGCGGTGGAAGTGTCGCCGTCGTGGTGCGCGATGAGCGCCTCGCAGGTCATCAGCGCCACCGCGATCGCCGGCGCTTCCGCGTCGCGGACGCGGTCGCCGACGGAGGTGATCCGGGCACGGATGTCGTCCACTGTGCCGAGGGCCGACGCGGCCTCGACCTGGCACACCAGGGCGTCGGCGGCCCACGCCCAGATCCCCTTGCGCTGCAGCTGGTCCAGGGCGGCGGAAGCCTGGCCGAAGGCTTCCTGCGCATCCCCCAGGGTGAGCCGGAGCCGAGCGAGGGCCGCCCGCGCGGGCACCAGAGGCCACACCGCGCCGACGGCCTCGCAGTCGCGGATGAGGTCGGTGAGACCCTCGACCGCCTCCGCGGCGTTGCCGCCGGAGCCCACGACGAGGTAGTGCAGGTAGCGCGCCTCGAACGACGCGGCACCGAATCCGAAACCGCGCGAAGCGAGGTGCTGAGCCCGCTCGGCGAGACCGTCCCATCGCCCTGCTGCGTGGTCGACCAGCGCGCCGACGAGTTCGACGACCTCCAGCAGGCGGGGCGAGCCCGATCGATCGGCGATCGACCGCCCCTCGATCAGCAGTTCGTCGGCACGGCGCACGTACCCGATGTGGAGTGCGCCCTGCGCCCAGTTGATCGCGGCTCGCGCGTGTTCTCGTGGCTGTGTGAGCACGACAGGATCGCGACGCGCGGCGTCGATCAGCGCCCACGCGGCGGGATCGCCCTGTTCGAGAAGTAGCGATGCGCGCGCGATCCGCACCCCGAGTTCGACGTCCGCCGAGCCGGCGCGCTGAGCCGCCTCCACCGCTTGCGTGCACCGCGCCAGATGAGTCTCGAGCGACACATCCACGACGGTCTCGGGGGCCGCCAGCACGGCGAGCGCACGCGCCTGGAGGTCGGGACGCTCGTCGAGCTCATCGACCGCGCGCTCGATCTCGCCGTACCCGTCGCGGGCGAACCCCTGCTGCCGGTAGAGCCTGCCCAGGGCGAATCGCAGTTCGCCGCGGGCGGCCCGCGTCAGCTGCTCGCTCTCCAGGAGACGGGTGAGGATCGGGGCGGACTCGGCGTGGGCCAGCCCGTCCACGGCGGCACGACCGAGCTTCGTGGCGATCCGCACGCGATCGTCGATCGAGAGTTCGGTCATGTCTGCGGTCGCCTCGCGGAGGAACTCCGCCGCCGCGGCCTCGTTCCCATGGCGGACCGCTTCATCGGCGGCGGCCTCGGCCCAGCGGACGAAGTCCTTCACGAGCCCGGCGCGCTGGTAATGGTGGGCGATGCGCGCCGAGAGGATCGGGTCGTGCCGCTCCTCCAGCACGCGAGCGATGCGGGCGTGCCACCACTGGCGGGTCGGCAGGGGCGTGGCGTCGTAGACGATCTGCTGCGCGAGGACGTGCCGGAAGCGGCTGCGGCCGTCATGCTCATGCAGCAGGCCCGCGGCATGAGCCGACGCGAGAGCTCTCGCCACCTGCCGGGCGTCGTGCTCGGTGAGCTCTGCGGTGAGGCCCGGGTCGACGGTCGGCCCGACCACGGCGGCCGCCTCGACGACCTCACGCGCGGACGCGTCCAGCGTCATCAGCCGCTGGATGACGACATCACGCAGCGCCGTCGACACCGACAGCGCCGCGAGGGCTTCCGTGTGCGTGGGGATGTCCGCGGCCGGGATCTGTGCCAGCAGAGTGCGGAGGACTTCCTCGACGACGAAGGGGACCCCGCCCGTGACCTCGTGCAGCGCCGCCGCGACCGGATCAGGCACATCCACGCCCAGCAGGTGCCGCGACAGTTCGCCGACCTGCGCGACATCGAGCGGCACGAGCCGGGCCGTCCGCGTCCGGCCCTCCGGGGCGCGTGCGAACGACTCGCCGACGGGTGTCGCGCCGAGATCGGCGCGGCTGGTGACGACGATCGTCACTTCGGCCGGCTGGTGCGCGATGAGGTAGGTGAGGAAGTCGAAGGTGACGGCGTCCGCCCAGTGCACGTCTTCGAGCACCAGGACGGCGGGCGAGAGATGCTCGATCAGTTCCGCCGCCGCGCGGAAGATCTGGTGCCGCGCGTCGCGTTGATCAGCCGGGCGTGCGGGCGGAGCCGGGAGGCGGTCGGCGATCTCGGGCACGAGCGGAGCCAGGTTGCCCACCACGGGGCTCAGACCGCGGACGTCGATGTGATCGCGGTGTTGCCGGAAGGCGTCGAGCACCGGTCCGAGTGGGAACGGATCGTGGAGCTGCTGACACTGACCCATCAGCACGGCCGCCGAGCGCGGGGCCGCGGCCAGGAGTTCGCGCACCAGGCGGCTCTTCCCGATTCCCGCCTCGCCCTGGACGACGATGAGCGCCGGGGGCGACGCGAACGCCCGCGCCAGCGCGTCGAACTCGGCGCGACGACCGACGAGGACAGGCGACACCCCGCCGGGAGGTGGAGCGGGGGGCTGAGGCATGACTGCCATTCCGTCTCGTGGGGCGCGAGCAAAAGTCAGTGTAGGTCACGGATGCAGGCCCCGTTCACCCGTCCGTAACCTGCAACGGAACGCGTGAAACGAATCATCCGTGTGCGAGGAGAGACAGTGCCCAGACATCTCAGACAACGACCGCGGAGGCACACCTCCACGCGGTTGACCATCGCGGCGGCTGCAGCCCTCGCCCTCGTGGCGACAGGCGCGCCGCCGTCGGCGCTCGCCGTGGATCCGACGGCGCTCTCCGTCGAGGACCTCGGCGACCGGACCGGCGGCGTGAAGGTCACGACCCCCGAGGACGCGCAGGCCCTGGCGAGCGAAGCCAGGCAGCCGGAGACGTACATCGTGCAGATGGCGCCGGCGCCCGTGGTCGCGTACGGGGGCGGCGAGAAGGGCCTCAAGGCGACGAGGCCACGCGGCGGCGCCAAGGTCGACCCGGCCGATCCCGCGGTCGAGGCGTACAGCACGCACCTCAAGGGACAGCAGCGCGCGGCTCTGGCGAAAGTGAAGGGCGGCAAGCCCTCGTACAGCTACGTGTACAGCTTCAACGGATTCGCGGCCGAGCTCACCCCCGCGCAGGCTGCCGAGCTCGAGGCGCAGCCGGACGTCGTGTCGGTGCATCCCGACCAGGCGGTCGAGACCGACACGTCGTCCACGGCGGGCTTCCTCGGACTCGATGACGCGGACGGCCTGTGGGCCCAGCTCGGCGGTCCGACCGGAGGCAAGAAGTCGCCGGGTGCGGGCGAAGACATCGTGATCGGCGTGATCGACAGCGGCATCTGGCCCGAGGTCGGCAGCTTCTCCGATCGCAACGAGACGAACAAGCTCGTGTATCAGGGCAAGCCCGAGGGGTTCCGCGGCACGTGCGCGTCGGCGGAGAAGGTGGGCGACGACTCGTGGGATGCGAATCTCTGCAACAGCAAGCTCGTGACCGCCCAGTACTTCAACGCTGCGTGGGGAGGCAACGAGGGCGTCGCGCAACAGCTGCCCTGGGAGTTCCTCTCGCCGCGTGACTACAACGGTCATGGGACCCACACCGCTTCGACCGCCGGCGGCAACCACGGCGTCGACGTGACGGGCCCGGCGGCGCCGTTCGGAGAGATCTCGGGCATCGCGCCGCGGGCGCGCATCGCGGCGTACAAGGCGCTGTGGTCCGTCGAGGACGGCTCCACCGCGACCGGCTACACCTCCGACATGGTGGCTGCCATCGACAAGGCCGTCGCCGACGGCGTCGACGTCATCAACTACTCGGTCTCGGGTTCGAGCGCCGACTTCCTCGAGCCCACCGAGGCGGCGTTCCTCAACGCCGCTGCGGCCGGCATCTTCGTCGCCGCTTCCGCCGGCAACTCCGGCCCGGACGCCGGCACCGTGGCCCACCCCGGCCCTTGGCTGACGACCGTCGCGGCCGGCACCCACGACCGCACCACCACGGGCGCCGTGGTCCTCGGCAACGGTGCGCGCTACGAGGGAGTATCGCTCAGCAGCGCAGCGGTCGGCCCCGCCCCGATCATCACAGGCGCCGCCGCGCGGCTCTCGGGTGTCTCGATCGGCGCCGGTGCACGCTGCTATCCCGCGAGCGACAACGACGGCAAACCGGCGCTCGATCCCGCCAAGGTCGCCGGCAAGATCGTGCTCTGCGAGCGCGGCGGCGACATCGCCCGCGTCAACTCGTCGCGTGCGGTCGCCGAGGCGGGCGGGGTCGGCATGATCTTCGTGAACGCCTTCGGCAACTCGCTGAACGCCGACTTCCACTCGGTGCCCACGGTGCACCTGCAGGACACCGGGTGGAGCGCGATCAGCGCCTACGCGGCGACGGCAGGAGCCACCGCGACCATCGAGAAGGCGGTCATCGCGACCGGCGGCACGGCGCCCTTCACCGCAGAGTTCTCCTCGCGCGGCCCGCTCGTCGCCGGCAACGGCGATGTGCTCAAGCCCGACGTGATCGCTCCGGGACAGGACATCCTCGCCGCAGTCGCTCCTCCCGGCCAGGGAGGCATGGACTTCAACCTGATGAGCGGCACGTCGATGTCGGCGCCCCACGTCGCCGGCCTCGCCGCGCTGCTGCGGGACCTTCACCCGGACTGGTCGCCGATGGCGATCAAGTCGGCGCTGATGACCACAGGATCCGACGTCCTGGACGGCGAGGCGAACACCGACCCGAACCTCATCTTCAAGCAGGGTGCCGGGCACGTGCAGCCCACGAGTGCGGCCGACCCGGGCCTGGTCTACGAGAGCGGTGTCGATGACTGGACCGCGTTCCTCTGCGGCTCCACCCGCGGCGTGGCGGACGCCGCCTGCGACGACCTCGAGGCGGGAGGACGCTCGCTGGACCCCAGCGACCTGAACACCCCGTCGATCGGCATCGGCCTGCTCGACGGCACTCAGACGGTCACGCGCACGGTCAAGAACGTCGACGACGAGGCCGCGACCTACACGGCGATGGTGAGCGGTCTCGCCGGAGTGGGGGTCACCGTCGAGCCGAGCACGCTCACCGTGGCGCCGGGCGAGACCGCGTCGTACTCGGTCACCTTCGCCGTCGGCGAGGAGACCGAACTGTTCGACTACCTCGCCGGTCAGCTCTCGTGGACCGATGGCACGCACACAGTGCGATCTCCGATCGTGCTGCGGGCGAAGCAGCCGGGTGACGAGGACTGGGCTGCCCGGTACGACGGGGCGAGCGGGCAGTTCGGCAGCTCCTCGGATGCCGGCACCGAGCTCCTGCTCCACCCCGACGGTCAGCGGGTCTACATGAGCGGCTACAGCCGGCCGCCGTCGGCGGGCGGGCTGGTGAACGACTTCCTCACCGCCGCGTACGACCCCGAGACCGGCGAGGTGATCTGGGAGGAGCAATGGGATGCCTCGGCCGGCGGCTCCGACGAGCCCGCGGGCTTCGGGATGAGCCCCGACGGCGAGACGCTGTACGTCGGCGGCACGAGCGGCGGCGATTACCTCACGGTCGCCTACGACGGCGCGACCGGTGAGCGGCGCTGGACCGCCCGTCTGGACGGTCCGGTTCAGGCCGGCGACTCGCTCAACGACCTCGTGGTCGGCCCGGACGGCGCGACCGTCTACGTCACCGGCTACCAGACCACGGGCGAGGCGCAGCTCGACTACGCCACCGTCGCGTACGACGCGGCGACCGGCGAGCAGCGGTGGGTGTCGCGTTACGACGATCCCGTGAACGGCACCGACGACGCCCGCAGCATCGCGGTGAGCGAGGACGGCTCGACGGTCGTCATCACCGGTCAGAGCGCCGGCGACGGCACCGGCCTCACGGACTGGGGCACGGTCGCCTACGACGCCGCGACCGGCGCGCAGAAGTGGGACGTGCTGCGCAACGGTTCGCAAGGGCTGATCGACATCGCGGACAACATCGCGATCACCGGAGACACCGTGATCGTCGCCGGCGTGCTGAGCAACACCGGCCGTCAGGTCGACTGGGAGACGGTGGCGTACGACCTCGCCACCGGTGAGGAGCGCTGGGCGGTCGGCTACGGCGAGGCGGGCACGGACGTGCCGCAGTCGCTCGCGGTCAGTCCCGACGGCGGCACTCTGGTGGTCGTGGGCAACGTGGAGGGCGGCGCCGAGATGGACTACGCGTCCGTTGCCTACAACGTCGCCGACGGCGCTCAGCTCTGGGCGACGCGCTACGACGGCACCGCTCACGGGCTGGATGTCGCGTATGACGTCGCGCTGACCGCCGATGGCACCCACGCCGTCGTCACCGGCGAGTCCCGCAACGCCGAGACCGGCTGGGACTACGTCACGATCGCCTACGACCTGGGCATGGGCGAGCCGGTATGGTCGGCGAGCTACGACGCGACGGGCGCCAGCGACGGGGCGAACGGCGTGGCGGTGGACCAGCGAGCCGACGGGACGCGGCGGGTGTTCGTCACCGGCGCGAGCACCACCGCGTTCGACTCGGTCGGGCTCGACAGCAACGTCGACGCCGCGACGGTGGCGTACTTCGACCCGTTCGACTAGTCGACCGGGCGGCGCTGCCGTGATGACGGATGCCGCGGGCCGCGGCATCCGTCATCATCATGCCCGTTGTCTCGAGGCGGGTGTTCAGTCGATCGACGCCGCGGCGGCGCGGATCGCGTCGAGGGTCACGTCCGGGTGCGACACCATCGACACGTGCGACGCGTCGACCTCGGTCACGGTGGAACCGGCGCGTGCGGCCATGCGGCGCTTGGTGTCGATGGGGATGACCCGGTCTTCGGTGCCGAGCACCGCCCAGCTGGGGATCGACTTCCACGCGGGCGCGCCCGAAGGGACGACGTTGGCGACGATGGAGGCCGGGCGCTGGGTCGCCACGATGAGCAGCCGGTCGGCCTCGGGAAGGTCCTGCGCGAACGACTCGTGCACGACGTGCGGCTTGAGCCATGCGTCCGCCGCGCCTTCCGGGGCGCCCGGGTAGCCCGCGAGGTCCAGCACGGTGGTCGGGTCGGCGACGGCCAGCGCGGATCCGGAGCCCTCGAGGATGCCGAGCACGGTCTCGCCCTCGTCGGGGATGAACGCGTCGACGTAGACGAGCGCGCGCACGTCACCCGCCTGTCCGGCGTTGGTGATCACCGCGCCGCCGTACGAGTGGCCGACGAGCACGACCGGTCCGGAAGTGCGCTGCGCCAGGAACGACGCGATGTACGCGCTGTCGCTGGTCAGTCCGCGCAGCTCGTTCGGTGGCGCGAGCACCTCGAAGCCTTCGGACTGCAGCGTCGGGATGACGGCGTTCCAACTCGACGAGTCGGCCCAGGCGCCATGGACGAGGACAATGGTGGGCTTGTTTTCCGGCATGGGTCTGCTTCCAGTTCGGGCGCCACCGCGGCGACGCAGCCAAGGGGGAGAACGCGCCAAGAGCCCGCGCACTCGTCACCATAGGGGGAGCGGCAGCGGGCCGCCAGAGGCAGTATGCGGACGAATGGGTTTCCGCGTGGGGAATTTCACCGATCCGGCCCACCCACCCGCGCACCAGGCGTAGCGTGCGGACATGACGCCTTCACCCGCGATCACCACCGCCGGCCAGCTGCGCGCATCGGGTCACACCTACCGCCCGGTCCGCATCGAGATGCGCGAGAACCTCCTCGCCGCGCTCGCGAACGGCGACGACCCGTGGCCCGGCATCCACGGCTTCGACACCACCGTCATCCCGCAGCTCGAGCGCGCGCTCCTCGCCGGACACGACATCGTCCTGCTCGGTGAACGCGGGCAGGGCAAGACACGACTCCTCCGCAGCCTCGACGGACTGCTCGACGAGTGGTCGCCGGTCATCGAGGGGTCGGAACTCGGCGAGCATCCGTTCCACCCCATCGCCCCGGCATCCGTCCGCCGCGCGAGCGAACTGGGCGACGAGCTGCCCGTGAGATGGCGCCACCGCAGCGAGCGGTATGCCGAGAAGCTCGCCACTCCCGACACCTCGGTGGCCGACCTCATCGGCGACGTCGACCCGATCAAGGTCGCCGAGGGGCGCTCGCTCGGCGACCCCGAGACGATCCACTACGGGCTCGTGCCGCGCAGCAACGGCGGCATCGTCGCGATCAACGAGCTGCCCGACCTCGCCGAGCGCATCCAGGTGTCGCTGCTCAACGTCATGGAGGAGCGCGACATCCAGATCCGCGGCTACGTGCTGCGCCTCGACCTCGACGTGCTCGTCGTCGCCACCGCGAACCCCGAGGACTACACCAACCGCGGCCGCATCATCACCCCGCTGCAGGACCGCTTCGGCGCCGAGATCCGCACGCACTACCCGCAGACGATCGACGAGGAGATCGCCGTCATCCGCCAGGAGGCCGACCTTGTCGCTGAGGTGCCCGCGCACCTTCTCGAGGTGCTCGCGCGCTTCACGCGGAACCTTCGGGAATCGGATGCTGTGGACCAGCGCTCGGGCGTATCCGCCAGGTTCGCGATCGCCGGCGCTGAGACGATCGCCGCGGCGGCCCTGCATCGCGCGACGCGCCAGCACGAAGAGGTCGCGGTGGCGCGGCCCGTGGACCTCGAGACCGCCGTCGACGTGCTCGGCGGCAAGATCGAGTTCGAGACGGGGGAGGAGGGCCGCGAGCGCGCGATCCTCGAGCACCTGCTGCGCACAGCGGTCGCCGATACCGCGCGCGCCCACCTGCGGGGCCTGGACTCTCGTGCGTTGGCGGATGCCCTGCACGACGGGGCGACGGTGATGACGGGCGAGCAGGTGCCGGCGGCCGATGTGCTGGCGGCTCTCCCGGTGCTCGGCGAGTCGGACCTGTACGACCAGGTGGCCGCGCGGCTCGAGGCCGTGACGCCGGGCGAGCGCGCGGGTGCGCTGGAGCTGCTGCTCGAGTCGCTGTACCTGGAGAAGAAGATCGGCAAGGACAGCGCGGGCGGTGAGACGGTCTATGGCTGACATCGCCCCGCGGTCGTCGAGCGAGCGGAGCGCGACGAAACGCCCCGGACCACCGAGCGACACTGATCCGAGGCATCCGTAATGCCCCGCTCCTTCCATCGCACCCCCGCGCACACGGCCCGCTACGGCCGGTACCAGGGCGGCGACCCGCTCGCGCCGCCCGTCGAGGTGCAGTCCGCGCTCGAGGCGATCGGTCGCGACGTGATGTCGGGAACCTCCGCCGAGCGCGCGATGCAGGAGTACCTCCGCCGCGGCGACCGCGACCGCCTCGGCCTCGACGACATCGCCCGCCGGGTCCGCGAGCGCCGCGCCGAACTCACCCGCCGACACCGCCTCGACGGCACGCTGGAGGAGGTCCGCCGCCTGCTCGACCACGCGGTCCTGGAGGAGCGCAAGCACCTCGTCCGCGACGTCAACCTCGACGACGACGTCCGCGCCTTCGCCGAGATGCGGCTCGAGAACCTCCCCACCAGCACCGCCGCGGCCGTCAACGACCTCGCCGACTACGACTGGCAGAGCCCGGCCGCGCGCGCCGACTACGACCGCATCCGCGCGCTGCTCGGCCGCGAGCTCCTGGATCAGCGCTTCGCCGGTATGAAGAACGCGCTCGAGAACGCGACGGATGCTGACCGCCAGGCGATCCGCGACATGCTCAACGATCTCAACGACCTGCTCGAGAAGCGCCGCATGGGCGAAGACACGCAGGAGGACTTCGACGAGTTCATGCGCAAGCACGGGGATCAGTTCCCCGAGGACCCGCAGAACCTGGACGAGCTGATGGATGCCTTGGCGCAGCGCGCTGCGGCGGCGCAGCGCATGCTCAACTCGATGACGCCCGAGCAGCGCGACGAGCTCCTGAGCCTCGCCGAGCAGGCGTTCGGCTCGCCCGACCTCATGCAGTCGCTGTCGCGTCTCGACGACAATCTGCGCTCGCTTCGACCCGGCGAGGACTGGTCGGGGTCAGCATCCTTCTCCGGTGACCAGCCGGCGGGTCTCGGCGAGGCGACCGGCATCATGCAGGACCTCTCCGACCTCGATTCGCTGACCGATCAGCTCGGCCAGATGTATCCGGGCGCGCGCATGGACGACATCGATCTCGACGCGCTCGAGCGGCTCATCGGCGAGGACGCGGCCATCAGCGCCCGCACGCTGCGCGAGCTGGAGCAGGAGCTGAGGGATACCGGGATGCTGCAGCGCGCGTCCGACGGACAGCTCAGGCTGACCCCGCGGGCGATGCGGCAGCTGGGGCGCGCGCTGCTGCGGGATATCGCGACACGGCAGTCGGGTCGCTCGGGTCGGCGCGAGACGCGCAACGTCGGAGCCGCCGGCGACCGCACCGGTTCGACGCGCGAGTGGGCGTTCGGCGACACCGAGCCGTGGGACATCCCGCGCACGGTGTCCAACGCGGTGCTGCGGACGGTGCTCGACGGGGGCGACGCGTCGGCCGGCGTGCGGCTCGACACGCGGGATGTCGAGGTGGTCGAGACCGAGGAGCGCACGCAGGCGGCGGTCGCCCTGCTCGTCGACACGTCCTTCTCGATGGCGCTGGACGGCCGGTGGGTGCCGATGAAGCGCACGGCACTGGCGCTGCATCACCTGATCTCGACGCGCTTCCGTGGCGACAAGCTGCAGCTGATCGCGTTCGCCCGGCACGCCGAGGTGATCGACATCGAGCAGCTCACGGCGAAGGATTCCGTGTGGGACAAGGGCACGAATCTGCAGCACGCGCTGCTGCTGGCGCAGCGACACTTCCGCAAGAACCCGACCGCGCAGCCGGTGCTGCTGGTCGTGACGGACGGCGAGCCGACGTCGCACCTGCGTCCGGACGGAAGTGTGTTCTTCGCGTACCCGCCGGACCCGCGGACGGTGGCGGTCACGGTGCGCGAGCTCGACAACGTGCAGCGGCTCGGCGCGCAGACGACGTTCTTCCGCCTGGGGGAGGACCCGAGCCTTGCGCGGTTCATCGACGCCCTCGCACGGCGGGCCGGCGGGCATGTGGTGGCGCCGGAGCTGGACGACCTCGGTCGGGCGGTGGTGGACAGTTACCTCGGCGCGCGGCACACGGGGCGCGGGACGCCGGAGGACTTCGGCGACATGCTCCACGGGCGATCTTGGTGGTGGTGAGGAGGGCTGGTGGCGTCGACCGCCTGGTCCTACCGTGGCTTCATGAGGCTCACGCCGGAGCGCTCAACCAAGGACATCCCGGATGACGGACGGTCGCACCCGGGGATTCTCCGACGTCCGCGCGCTCCGGAGGTGTTCACCGAAACCGGCAGGCCGCCCAGCCGGGCGTCCATGACGCCGGCGCAAGTTCAGCGATTGCAGGGTGTGCTCGGCAATCGAGCTGTCCAGCGCATGCTTGCCCCACCGGCACAGGCCCACACGCATGACCGCACTTCCGCATCCCTTCGTGATCTCGAGCAGGGCATCGAGGCCGAAGCCGCAACCGAGCGCGACGCGCAACGCGACGCCCCGGTGGTTCAGCGCTGGGACTGGGGCGGAGCCGCCGTCGGCGGGCTGATCGGCGCGGGCATCGGCGCTCTCGGTGGCGCCATCCTCGGCGGGCCGGTCGGCGCGGGCGTCGGCGCGCTGGTGGGAGGGGTGCTCGGCGGGATCCTCGGCGGGCTGTTCCTTCGGCCCACGCAGGATCCGCAACGGGCTCTCCAGCGGGCCGCCGAGTCGATCGCCGAGATCGGAGGCACGGCGGACGAGGCCGATCGCAGCGCGGTCGTCGCCGAGATGATCAAGATCCCCCTGCCGGCGCTCGAAGCGCTCAAGCGCAAGGGCACGAAGGTCGTGGTGTGCCGCAACTCGGTCACCGAGATCCGCACCGACCTTCGCGGCGTTCGCCCGCGTCACTGGTCCCCAGGCAAGTCCTGGGACACGGTCCCGGGCTTGAACGACCCCGCCCGCAACCGCGTGATCATCGCCACGCGCAACGGCCGCGTTCCACCGACCGGCGATGGCCATGGTGCGGCCAACCTCGTGCTGCACGAGGTCGGGCATGCGATCGGCGACGCGGTCACGACCGGGGGCGTGACCGATCCCCGCTTCGTCGCGGCCCGTGACGCGGACAAGGCGCGGCTCGACAACTACGAGGGCGACGCCAATCCCGCCGGTGTCAGGGAGACGTACGCTGAGAGCTTCGCGCGCTTCTACAGCAACGACCCTGACGACGCCCAGGCGTATCCGCGTCTCCACGCCTACTGGGCGAGCAACCCGTTCGTGGCAACCGGCAGCCCGTGAGAGCGCGCGACGCAGGAGACAGGAGCATGGTGGATCCGGAGCGACCCTCGAAGATCGGCGTCGCGGAGATGCGCAACGACGGCACGATCGTGCTTCGGCTTCGGGCGGAGACCCCGGACGGTGCGACCGGGGAGGGCTTCTTCACCTACTCGCCCACAGACGCCGACTATGAGTCCGTGCGGCGACACGTGGGTGGCCTGGAACCGGGTGAGAGCAAGCTTGTTCCGCCCTGGCCCGACGAGTGAGGGGCCCGCTCGCGAATGCCCCTGGCCCCGGACCACCCCGGCTCAGTATCATCCTGCCCGTGACCGCGTTCCTCGTGGGAGCGGGGCCTGCGGGAGGCCGCGCGAACGGAGGTGCGAGATGGCTCGTGCATACACGGGGATCTTTCTCCCCGGCAACGACGGACACGCGCTGTGGGCAGCCGACTGGGAGAGCTTCGAGGCGAAGTGGAAGGAGCTCTCGAGGAACGGGCTCCGACTGCACAGCATCTCGGTGTCGGTCGAGAACGACGTCCCCCAGTTCATCGGCACGTACCGGGCGGGTTCGGGCGGACACGCACTGTGGGTCTCGAACTGGCCGAGCTTCGAGGCGAAGTGGAAGGAGCTGTCGCGGCAGGGCCTTCGCCTGGTGAGCATCGCCGTCTACGAGGACGACGGCACCGCGATGTATGCGGGCGCCTTCCTGCCGGGGACCGATGGCCACGCTCTGTGGGTCGCCGGCTGGGACAGCTTCGAGGCGAAGTGGAAGGAGCTGTCGAGACAGGGCCTTCGCCTGGTGAGCGTCTCGGCCGCCATGATCGGCGGTGCTCCGCAGTACGCCGGTGTGTTCCGTGCGGGCAGTGGGGGTCACGCGCTGTGGGCGTCGCCGTGGGACGGCTTCGAGACGAAGTGGAAGGAGCTCTCCGGCCAGGGCCTGCGCCTCGTCAGCGTCGACACCTTCCAGGACGGCCGCACTCGGATGTGGGTCGGCGCATACCTTCCCGGGCAGGGCGGTCACGGCCTGTGGGCCGGCCAGGACTGGGAGAGCTTCACCGCACGCTGGCATGAGTGGTCGCAGCAGGGCCTCAGGCTTGCCGATACGGCCGGGGCGCAGCATCCGTGCACAGCCAATGCTCTCAACCAGGTCGTCATGCCCACCGGCACCTACAACTACACCGTCACGGGGCACGCAGACGTGTACCACTGGCCGGTGCAGGACACGACGGGCGCGACGCGGTTCGCGCGGCTGGGCCACCTCAGGGGGGTGGAGCCGTTCCTCACCCTGCCGTTCTCCGACACCGACGTGACGCGGGGTGGCATCTGGCGCTACGGCGACGGCGGCTGGCACCACGCGGGCGACTACTCGCAGGGCGATGCGACGTTCGAGATCAGGGCATCCGCCGCGGGTGAGGTCATCCACGTGGGCTGGGACCAGTGGTCGGGCAACACGGTCATCATCAGTCACGACGTGAACGGGCGCGCCGACGCCTATCGCACCATCTAAATGCACCTGCGCGACGGCGCTGATCATGACGCGGATGCCGCGTGGAACGACACGATGACGGCCACGTGGATCAAGGCATCCGACCTCGCCGACTACAAGACGCACCTGCTCGACACCGGCAACACGCAGGATCCCGCGACGCGGAACCTGGATGCCGCGCACTGGGGCACGAACGCCGAGACGATCCTCGTCTCGGTCGGTCAGCAGGTCTCGCGCGGGCAGCAGATCGCGTGGGCCGGCAACACGGGGCCGGGTGGCAAGCGGGGGAGCGGCGGCCCGAACACGCACCTGCACATCTTCTGGGCGCGGCGCGACACCGACGGGCAGTTCTACTTCTACGACCCGTACGGGGTGTATTCGACGCCCGACAACTACGCCGCGGGGGTCACGGATGCGACGACCGGGCCGTGCGTGCGGTATCCGGTCGGCTGGCAGGGCGGGAAGCCGCACTACCCGTAGGTGGGTGGTGCGAGGGCGCTCGTGCTCGGATCATGGTGACGAGGGTGTGACTGCGGGTGCTCAGTTCGCTGCGGCTTCGCGCTTCATCCGGCGGGGACGTCGATGTCGCCGACGACTGCTCGGCACGCCTTCGATGGAAGAGGGAGTCACCGATGAAAGAGAACGGATGCCGCGGGCTCAGCGCCGTCCTGATCGCGGCGTCGCTCGTCGCGCTGTCGGGGTGTTCGTTGATGATCCCTGCCGGGCCGATGGCCTCCGAGGAGCGGGACATCGGCGACGTGTCGCAGGTGGTGCTCGAGACCTCGGGTGACCTCGTCGTGTCGGAGGGGGAGCCTGCGCTCACGGTGCACGCGCCGGAGGGGGTGCTGGAGCGACTCACGTCCGAGGTGGACGGCGAAACCCTGGTTCTCGCGACCACCCCGGGCTTCACGATGGGGTTCGGTGAGGTGCGGTACGAACTGACCCTGCCGAGTCTGGAGATGATCGAGCTGAACGGCTCGGGCGATGTGGATGCGACGGTGTCCGCGGACGGCACCGTGCGGCTCGACATCGATGGCTCGGGCGACGTCGACTGGTCGGGCCTGGCGGCCGATCGCGTCGAGGTGCGCCTGTCGGGGTCGGGCGACGTCACCTTGGCGGGCTCGGCAGGGGAGCTCTCCGTCGAACTTGAGGGCAGCGGGCACGTCGACGCCGAGGAGCTCGAGTCGCAGGATGCGGTCGTCAATCTCTCCGGATCGGGTGAGGTGGACGTCTCGGCGAGCGACAGCCTCGCCGTCGACCTTTCGGGCAGCGGCCGTGTCACGTACTCCGGCGACCCGAGCACCGACGTGCGCGTGTCGGGCTCGGGAGACGTCGAGCGGCGCTGAGACGGAGGTGGTTGCTTTCGACGCGACGGCGGGAGTCGAAACTGCGGTTGGTGAATTCTTTCGCCATCCGACTTGCCGCGGAATCTCGCACGTGGGGCGTTCTGCCACGGAAACCAGCGGCTCCGGCTCCACTCAGTCGTCTGGTGTCGTTCGCGTTCAATCAGCGTTCTCGGTTCCGATCCGCGCAGTTTGTGTCCACCTGGTGTCCACGCGAGACGGGCGACTGACAGCGTGGCCGGTGGCTGGTAACGTTCCCGCACTGCTCCATCGGTACTCGAGAAGGGTGGCGTCCCGTGTGGTGGTGTGCGCGTGCTCGGTGAGCGGCGGACTGAACGTGCTGGATGGGAGAGAGTCCATTCGACACGAGCTGCGGCGGACCGAAGGTCGTTACCGGCGCCCCTATCCTGGATCTGAATGTTCTCTTCGACTCCCGTCCCCCCCGCGCAGAAGCGCCTCGGGGCCTTCTACAGCCCCGATACCTATGCGCGAGCGCTGACCAAGTGGGCGCTGGCCGGCGGCGCGACTACCGTGCTGGACCCGAGTTACGGCGGCTGCGCGTTCCTGCGCGTTGCCCTCGACGAGCTTGTAGCCTCATCGCACGTCGATTCTGGATCTCGAATATTCGGTGCCGACATCGACGGAGAGTTGGACGAATGGACGTCCAGTTTGACTTCCCGTGGCGTCCCAAAGGGCAATCTCGTTCGACAAGACTTTCTGGCCCTGCGGCCCGGCAACGAACTACCTTCGGTTGACGCGGTCGTCGGTAACCCGCCCTACGTCCGACATCACTGGATTTCGACGAGCGTCAAGCACGCAGGACAAACAGCCATGAGAGATGTCGGCGTGAAGCTTCCCGGCACCGCAAGTCTCTGGGCGTACTTCGTCATCCACGCCGCAACCTTCGTCAAACCGACCGGACGGATGGCGCTCCTCCTGCCCTCCTCGTTCCTGCAGTCCGACTACTCCGTAGCCGTGCATCGCTTTCTCGAGGCGAGCTTCGGATCGCTGTGGACCGTTCGAGTGCAAGAGCGCATCTACGCCGACGCACAGGAGGAGGCTATCGTCCTTCTCGCAGCGAATGCGGGGGCGCAATGTTCAGACCGTCGACACTTCGAAGTTGAGAACTTGGATGAGCTCGAGTCGCTGATCTCTCCGGGTGGAGCGGCGGACCGCGCACTCGACGGGCCTCGTACGGCCAACAAACTCGACCTAATCGGTGACGATGCCAACGAACTCCTCCGCGAGGCGATGAGGCACCCACGGATCGCGGGGTTGGGTGATCTCGCTCGGATCCGCATAGGTCTCGTGACGGGTGCGAATGGCTTCTTCGTTATGTCTCGGTCTGAAGCCGCAGCAGCCGGTCTCGATGAAGAGACGCGAGTCGTCGTTGCCCGCAACAGCTGGGTCGTCAGCGAGGTGTTCGACCTCTGCGCTGTGGACGACGGCGACCGCGCGAGCTTGCGGAATCGGCTCGTCGCTGTCGACGCCAAGCATGTCAGTCCAGCTCTCGCTCGCTGGATAGCGGCGGGCGAGGAAGCGGGCTTGAGAGATCGATCGCATCTCCGGCGAAGGAATCCGTGGTGGTCGATCCCGCTCCCAGCCACGCCGGACGCATTCCTTCCCTACATGGGGCAGCATGTGCGAGGCATCGCACTCAACCGGGCTAGCGCTTTTGCGACGAATGCGCTTCACCATGTCTATTTCAACACTCGCGTGACGAGCCAGGAGCAGTTGGCCACAAGTGCATGGTCGTCACTCTTTGCGCTCGCGGCAGAAGTGTATGGGCGCCACTACGGCGGCGGCGTCCTGAAGGTCGAACCTTCCGCCGCAAGATTGCTGCCCGTACTGTTCGACACAGATGAAAGCGTCCCTGTGGGACGGACGCCGCGTGAACGAGCAAACTCGCTTGTCGCCAAAGTCTTGAACTGGTCGCATGCGGAGATCAGTCACATCGATCGAGCCGTGGATCTTCTTGCCCTTCGACGCTCAGCTCACGGCCCCAAGCGCTAGAGAAACAGGTCGACCGGCGGCTTGCCGGTTTTTATCGCAACCCAGGGGGAGGACGCAGCGCGGTCAAGCTGGGTACCATGCCAGCTCAACTGACGCTGAAGACGAGTCCGTTGGATTCCGCTCCAGACACCCATTGCGCCGGTGTCGCGACTCGCCGTCGCTGGCCAGCGGTCCTGGAATAGCTCTGCAATGACATACTCCACGCACGCGAGGGGGCTGATGATAATCCCGGGAAGACGAGGAATATCGAGTGACTTGGGAAATGGGCCGAGCTCGTCGTTTCCCAGCACTTGTACGTGAAAGTGAGTTCCGGGCGCCCTAGCGTCGCCCACCTCCATTCGCCACCGTGCGATCTCGTGGCCGTCCAAATGTGCGCCGGGATTACCCTCCATCACTCGCACGAGTGTGCTGGCCAGCCCTACTAGCTCAACGTCCGTCGCGGGGCGGCCGACGACTCCGGACGGGTGCAGAGGAAGCAGTTCCCATATGAACGTGACGGCAGCGTACACGTGAAGCTCGCCCTCTGCTGCAGGCATGTACTCACCCTGGCTCTGCTGTGTGAGGATCGGGTTTGAGGCGCTGACCTGCCATCGAACTGCGCTCCCCCTGGAGACAGCAATTGCGTCAAGCGCGCTCTCGGCCTGCCGAAGAACGGAGTCGGCTCCCGGGGCGAGGTAATCGCGAGCTATGGAGCGAAGCGCAGTGATCTCGCGTTTGAGTTCGCCCACCCGAAATCTAAGCGTCACTGCCGATGCCCACAAGATAGCGGTCAGCGGGCTCAATAATCCTGGCGAGCTCCGCGTGTGCACGTACATCCTCGATGCGTGCAAATGCGTCGTCAGCGAAGGGAGGCCAGTCGTCTGGACGTACTCGGACTGCAACCTCCACTTCGACGAGCGCTTCCTCCGGTTCCATCGTGGGGGAGAGGACTACGACAGGCCGGAGGAGGTTGGCGTCTGCTTTGCCGCCCAGAGCGCGCCCGATTTCCGCCACGGCAATCGAGTCTCCTGAGTTTCCGCCCGTCTTCTGAAACAGCCAGCTTTCCACCCCGGATCGCCACCACCGGCGCCCGCCGAAATCCGACAGAACGCCTCCATACTCGAAGGGTGCGAGCTCTCGGAAGAGATCGGGCGCATTCGATAGATCGTCCATTCGCAGCCGGGCCCGCAGATGCCGCTCATCCAGGAGGAAGCACGGGTACGGCAGTACACGATGGAGCATCCACCTAATCATGGCTAGGCCGCCAGTTCGCGGTCCCAGGTCAAACAGCGGTGGATGACAATCGAGAACATCGTCGCGCGCCAGCGCGCTCCAGTCATCCTGGCCAATATCGAGCAGCCTGTAGATCCAATCTGGGTCGAAAGCCGGGGATTCCATCGCTCGCACCGCTCGCGCAAGTGACGCGATTTGCCGGGCACCGTCCTGGGTCGAGACCTCGGTTCGTCGGAAAACCCATTCGAGATTGTTCTCCCGTGCAAACACGCTCGGCAACGTGTACTGGGGCAACTCCAGCGTTGCCTCCGCGAGGTTCGCGGACCAAAGCGCGAAGGCGACTGCCCGCGGCGGACGCTGTCCGACAGTTCGTCCAGATAGCCCCGGAAGGAGGCGGCTACGCAGTGAAGCGATCACCGCAAGCCCGTCTCGCGGTGAGCGTGAGGCGCTAGCAATGTCGTCGCGCTCACCCCAGTGAGTCAGGAAATAGTCAACAACGATTAGCTCCGCGCCGTGAACATCGTCATCGATGACCTCCTCAGGATGCAGAAACTGGGCATCGAGACCCTCAGCGCGAAGTAGGTTCGAGATCGTGTGACGCTCGGGAGCTTCTTCGTCATCAATGAATAGGACACGCATCTTTACGCCTCGATCATCACGCTGGAAGACGGACTTGAATCGTGGTCGCGAATCCCGCCGAAGCGCCGACAAACATCACGGTGCCCCCGTACTCACTCACGATCTGGCGGGTGATGGGCAGACCGAGACCCATGCCTTGACTGAGGGTCGGATCGATGGATTTGGAATCGCTTACGTACGGGAGGAACAGCCGGTCGCTGGTTGTGACATCCACCGGGGTCCCGGTGTTGGATACCTCAAGCTGAATGCCATCTGGCGAGGTGCGAGCATCGACTGCGATCATTCCTCCTTGGTTCACCGCCTTTGTCGCGTTCGAGAGCAGGTTGGAGAGTATCGATTGGAGGTCGGCCTTAAACAAGGGTGGAGTGGTCAGAGTCTCGGGGACCCGATTCTGTGTCAAGGCTGCTCGGCTGGCGGCTGCGGTTTGCGTCGCGAGGAGCGCGATATCGACGCGTTCCCGCAAGTTCATTCGAGTTCGCCGCGCTCGTGACTCCGAACTTGAGAAGTCGGTCAGGTAGGCAGCCTGCCTTTCGATCGCCCTGGTGAGGTCACGAATCGTATCTCTGACAGCGCCGGCCCGGGCGGGCCAACGCTCGCCTGGCCTCGGAGCGAGAGCTTCCTCCGCCCCCATCGCTATTGGAACGAGGTGTCCCATCTCGTGCGTGAACGCCGCAAGTTGTGAGCCCACGCTTGCGAGGACGCGGAGAAGACTTGCGTCCTGAAGCACTTGCTCCGCGGCCACCCTGGACTGAAGTGCAAGATGCTTGAGGTGAGGTTCGGTCGCTAGGGAACTGTGCTGCTCGAGCGCGCGCCCAAGCTCGTCCAGAACTCGCACAAGGCGCGTTCCACTCCCTTCATTGGAGCCTTCGGGTGCGAACTCCTCACCGGGAACGTCCTCCGACGGTTCCAGCGGATCGGATTCGTCGTCATCAGGGGCGTAATCAGCGCCGGTGGAGTCGGCGTCGGGTTGCGGGTCGTCGATCGGTCCCTCGGCAGCTGCGTTGCGCGTCGCACTTTGGCTCGCGCCCGACCATTCCGCCGTCACTTCTGGCTCGCTAGCAGATGATTCCGAAGCAGCAGCAGCAGCCGCAGCCGCTGCCGCTGCTTCTGCGGCCGCTAGTTCGGCGTCGCTTTTCTTCTTTTGCAGACCCGCAAGTGCCCAGGCTCGGTGCAGAAGATCGATCCCCGTGCGGACCATCTGAACTAGGCGCTCGTATGCTTCGTCGGGGACGAATCCCTCTCTGTTGACGAGGGACCGAAGTCCGCCTGAGCCCGCTTCGGTGAGAAATACCGCGCCGAAGAAGTTTCGGTTCGGTTGCAGTCGGAGGCTCAAATCGCGGGACTTCAACGCGCGAAGCTCCGCTAGATCGCTCCCCGGGCCGCCCAGTGACGGGTCAAGCTCAAACTTGCCGGACCGTCTCGTGTAATCGAGGTCAAGTGAGAGCCAGTCGTTCTTGGCCTCGCCGTAGGGGAGCACTCGAAAGCCTTCGAGATACACACGTACGCCGCTGTTGGCCGTGCTCCACCCTCGTTGCACCCCCGGAACTATGCCGGGTCGCAAGAACACTCGTGCGTCGAAGAATGGTCCGACTTCGGGGGCGGGATGGGGAGCGAAGGTCCTGAACGGTGCCGCGAAAGCGTTCTCTCGGTGGCCAGCTACAGTCGGCGAAGCCGCGTACTCGATCAACCCGCCTCTGTCAGCGCGGATCTCGAGGATCCAATCCGACGTTCGCGCGACGTCGGGCCACCATTGCTCGCTGAATGAGAAGTCGCCTTGCAACTCCACTGTCATCCCTGGGTCAAGTGTTGATACGTCGCGAGCGCGGGGGGCCGTGAACAACACTGGCTCTTTCGTGACCGTTCGCGAGAGGGGCTCGATCAACACCTTGGGGGGTGAAAAGTTCTCAAGCTGAATGCCCAATTCGGCTAGATCACGGTTACTCCAAGCGTGTCGCATTCGGCCGATTGTGATCTTTGTCCCGTGCGCCCCGGCCGCTGCAGGACGCTCGGCTACAGATAGACCAGCGTCGATATCCGCGACGCTCTCGACCATCTCGATTTGGTCCCAATCGATAAGCGCTTCAATGAGCTTCTTGGGGGCTTCGGAAATGAGCGCTTGAATCTCAGTGGGTTCAGCGAGGGGAAGCTGGGCGCGTAGCGAATGAGCGAGATTGTCTCCCAGGCCCGCAGCGACAGTTTCGACGTGCAACAACGCACCGAGCTTATGTGCAGCGAGCCGTCCCACTCCCTTCTCGCCAGTGAATCGTCGAAGGAAAACAGAACTCCGACGGGTCCCCTCGGTCTTCGACCGTGCCGCAAGTCGAAGGAATCCGCGAGCAAACTGCTGGGCGGTCATGCCGTTGCCGTTGTCGATGACCTCGATTGTGGCGTTGTCGGCGTCATCGAGATTGCTGCCGATCAAGATGAGAGTCGTTGCATCCGCGTCGTACGCGTTCTTCACCAGCTCGACGACTGCCGTAGCGTCGCGACCGACTAGCAGCTCACCGAGCTGTCGGAAGAGTCCCGTATCTACGGAGAATGCGGGGTGGTCAGTATCCACGGCCCAACCCTATCGGGCCCGCGTTTCACCAATCGATCAGCCGCACACTCAGATCGTCACTCATTTCCGACTGGGCGCGCGGAGCTCCCTGGGTCGAAGCGAATCTCGTCAGGAGGGCGCCGCGAGAGACAACGACAACATGAACCTCTGGCCGGGCGCAGCGTAACTTTGCTCCCGCTCGCTGGTCGAGGCATTTCGTTCACCCGCCCGCGGGCCTGCCCACGTTCGACGTCATCCCGACCAGCCACCCTGCCGCGCGAGCTTTCTGAATCCAGTCTGAGGCGGTTCGCTCGGGTACGTCGAGCTCAAGTGCGATGAGCTTGACGGGCGGAAGGTCTGCGAGCGCTGCGGTGCCGTAGAGGATCTCGATGACCTCCCACCGCTCGTCCTTCATTCCTCGCTTCACCACGGCTTGCGCCATCCATGGGGGGATGATGCGTCCCTCCGCCGTGGTGAGGTCTGCGACCGTCGTCCAGGGTGCGCCAGGATCTTCATCCAGCTGGAGTGCGACGCAGTGGGGGATAGCGACCTGCAGGATCGCCTGCGGCGCTGCGTGCTTCAAACGGTCCTCGTTGAAGTCCTCGGCGATCGCGCGGTTGACGATGGTCGTGATGACGTAGCGACCGCGTCCTGCACTGTAGTGCGCCTCGATCGTGGTCTCGACACCCGTCGACTCATCGATCGCGGTCGCGACGAAGGCCGGTGCGATTCGCAGCGCGGACCCGACTGACTGTGATGCAGCATCCGCCGACATCGTCTTGCCATCGGGTGTCTTCACGTCGACCTTCACCCCCTCATCTTGTCCTACTGGAGAGGAGTTCTGCAGAAACCTCTTGACTATGGATACGCATTAGGAGTGTACTACTGTCAAACGTCAGATTGAATCTGCAAGAGGAGGCGAGTTCCATGACGACAGCGATGAGCCCTGTCACTTCCGGTCTCAGCCACGTCTACCTGAGCCCAGACGAGCTCGCGGCGGCTCTTCCGGGCGTCACCAAGAACACTCTCGCGATGTGGCGATACGAGAAGAAGGGGCCGCCGTACCGCAAACTCGGCCGCATCGTCGTGTACGCACTCGACGAGGTCGAAGCGTGGATCGAAGACGGCGCTCGGGCGGGCGGCCCCCATGCTCAATAGCAGGTTGTTTCACGATCACGGACCTGACCACGACTCGTCGGAGCAGATGATCATCGTCTACACGACCGGGCCCGAGTGCATTCGGTGCACGATGACCAAGCGGCTGCTCACGCAGAAGGGCGTTCGATTCATCGAAGTCGACATCCGAACCAACCCAACTGCTCGCGAATACGTCGTCGATGATCTCGGGTACACCCAAGCGCCTGTCGTTGTCGTCAGTGACGAGGACCACTGGAGCGGATTCCGACCTGACAAGGTCGACGCGCTCGCCTCGCGCCTGGGGATCGTCCGATGAGCCAGCTGAGTGCGCCTGTGGTGGGGGAGAGCCTCGCGGAAGCAGGGGAGCGCATTCACGCGGCGGCTCCGATCCGCGGCGAACGTGCCACCGATTTGGACTGCCGCATCCGTCGTGAACTCATCAACGACACCCTCGCCGCCCGCGCGGTCGAATCATGCGACCGCAACTGGCACACGGCTCAACTCGTGGACGGTCACGTCGTCGGAGTCTGGGCCGACTCCGCCGATGAGGCAGAACTGGAACTCACCGTGTGGTGGGGCGTCCGCTGCCACTGGGTCGTCATCGATCCGGGATGCTGGCTATTCCAGGAGTACTTCCCGCGAGGCAAGCGGTCGGCGGCCGAGGCCGACCATCGGTTTCCGCTAGCGCCGCCGCGCAGCATCCGTGATCGCTTCGCACCAGCCGACTCCTTGCTCGACGGAATCTGGGCACCGACGCGGTCCGACGCGTCGATGGCGAGGTGAACACCGTGCCCGACGACGAAGCCGAGCGGCTTGAGCGCGAGAGCGAAGATATCCGGCTGCAGATCGCCCACGCACGAGCGGCAATCCACGACCGCGAGAAGCAGCGCAGGGAAGCGCGCCGACAGTACGCGCGCGACTACTACGCGCAGCATCGTGAGGAATATCTCGAGTACCAGCGGCAGTATCGCGCCGAGCAGCGGGAGAAGGATCCGGAGGCGTACCGGCAGGGCAAACGCGAGCGGAACCAACGCTGGCGCGACAGGCACAAAGATGAGGTGAATGCGCGACTCCGCGAGAAGTACCGCGAGGACCCCGAGAAGCATCGCGAGCGTCGGCGTGAGTTCTACGCCGAGCATGCCGAGGAGCAGCGTCTGCGCCGCCGCGAGTACTACGCGCGCAACAAGGAGAAGCAGAACGCCGCCCACCGCGCGTGGCGCGATCGCGAGAAGCGTCGTCGTGACGCGGGACTGCCGGTGCGTCGCATCCACCGCACGACGAAAGCTGAGCAGGTCGAGAACCGTGCCGCCGCGGACGAGTTCTTCTTACGAGTGTGGACGAAGGAGGAACTCAAGGTCGCCATGAAGAGCATCGAGACGCCCGCCGACGTGTGGGCTGCGTGGAAGCGCGATTGTCTCAGGGCCCGTGCGGAGTACGCGCTGGCAGAGCAGAAGGAAGAGTTAGTGCGACTGCAGAAGGAACTCGACCGCGCGAAGCCCGGCCCCAAACCGAAACCGCGTCCGACGCCTCGAGAGATCGAGGAAGCCCGCATGGATGCCATCGCCCGGCAGGTCAACGAACGCTTGCGTCACCGTGAGCAGCCGCGGAAGCCGCACCACCTCGACCCCGCTGCGCCGCATCCGATGCTGCAGCCGAACAACCCGATGGGGATGAGCCGATGAAGACGATCGACCGCAGCCATACCGAGAAGGTGCTCTACCGTGTCGCGATCTGCGCCTTCACGTACTACCCGGAGAAGCCCGAGCAGGAGCCCGGCTACGACGTCGAGGAAGACGTCGCCTGGTGCACGTTACCGCTCGAGAAACGACTGCCGCGCCCAGAGCTCGCGATGTTGCGCAACGTGATACGGATGCTGATCACCGTGCCGACGGCGGACCGGCGGCCTTTCATCCTGAAGCTGTCGGAACTGTCGGGTGACGTATGAGCGGGTCGTTCGTTCCCGGCGGCCGATCGTAGCGACCTCCGGCGTGCTCCGTTCCGGCCCTGCGGCATATCCTCCCTCGCTTCGCTCAGTCCGGTAATCCTCGGGTTCGGCACTGCGCACGCCTGCGGTCGCGATGTGAGCCACTGCCAGGAAGAACCCGAGGAGTGGTCAGGGCTGGTCGTGAGGCACTTTAAGGGAGCGTTGAACCGCGTTGGCGCTCACCCCGAGCACACGGGCGATATGCGTCACAGGCCGGCCGAGGCTCCGAAGCTCCTGGGCCATCGCAACCCGTTCCGGGGTCATGACCGTGGGCCGGCCCGGGCGCCGACCCTCGCCAGCGGCGGAGGCCATCCCCGCCCGCGTCTGAAGGCTGGAGAGTCGACGTCGCAGTGATTCGAGTGCAGCGATCACGTCGGCCGGATCAGCCTGCCCGCCGGCGGAGAGGATCGGATCGGAGAGCGAGCGGAAGGTAACGCCTCTCGCCGACAGCCCCGCGACGGTACCCATGAACTGCGGGACTGTCGGTGCGAGCATCGCCGCGCTCGTGACGATGAGCGTGTCGCCCGCCCGAAGAGACTCGAGGCACTCGCGAAGCCCTGCGCGCTTGGCTGCATCGGCGGAGTCGTCATCAGTGAACACAGCGGAGGCGCCGGCGAGCATCAATTGCTCCACGTCCGACGCCGTCCCGAGTCCCGGTGCGAGCTCGCGGGAGTAGCCGACGACGCGAGTCACCGCGAGATGCCCTTACGTTCCGGGCCAGCCGGCGCAACCACCGGGGCCGCGACATCCACTGGCTGCTCCCGCAGGAGCGAACGACGCAACGCGACGAGGCTCGCTACCGTCTTCTGCTCGATCGCGATCGTGAACTTACCGTCGCTCGGAACGTGCAGTTCGGGAATCACCTCGCGAAGCGCCACCTCGTGCAAGTCCACGAGAAGGTCGGTCACACCGCTCGGCAGATCACGACGGGATGCGGCGAACTCGGTCACGTGGTGGAGTTCGCTCAGCCACTGCGTGGCGTCGAACCGGCTCAGTCGGGCTGACTGTGCGGCTTCCAGCGCCTCACTGGCACCGCGGAACGCGTAGTCACCCTCGATGCGTTGAGCATCGAACGTGGTCTCACCATTCCGCTTCAGGATCGTCAGGCGGTGGACGGCTGCCGCGTCCTCCACGGCTGCGACAAGCACCCGCGACGCCTCGAAGGCTCGATCGTGAGCATCACAGCTCACGAACCGAGCGGGGGCTGAGGCGTGAACGTCGCGGAGAAAAAGGGATGTGACCGACAGCAAGCTCTCAGCGCGTCGGGACGCCACGACGACGACGCGCGTCTGGAACCCCTCGTCCGCAAACCGCGCGGCAGTTCCAATCGCGACCTTCGGATCGAGGGACGCTCCTTCGAGGAGCAACGAGCGCTTGTTCCCGCGCGCGTACCGGATGCAGTCGCGAACCCATCCGGCTGTTGTGCGTGCGAGACCCTCGCGCGCTTCGGGTGCTGACGTTGCGCTGACCTCAGCGAAACGAGGGTGGAAGGCCCGAAGGTCGTCGTTGCTGACGACTGCGAGGTCCGCTCCATGCCCGGCAATGAGCGTGCTCGTCGCGCGAGATCGTCCCGCCCCCGGCTGGCCTGCCAGAAGCATCAGTCTCGGGGATGTCTCCGACTGCGTGAAGGCTGGGAAGTACGACGGCAGGATGTCGCGTCGCAGGATCTCGTCGCGGTCGTCGTCCGCGAGCTCCCACCCGCTCACGGCTTCGACTCCGTCAGTTCCTTGATCCGATCGCGGATTCGGTCGGCGAGCGTGGACACCGCGTCACGATCGTACGAGTCCACCGCGAGCACGGAGCTTCTGAGCTGTCTGACTTCAGCGGCTACCTCAACGACGGCCGAACGGTCGTCGTCCGACGATCCAAGTAGGAGTGCGGTGAGCGTTGTAGCCGACTCGCGCATCACCTCGTAGGCGACAACGTCGTTCGCGCGCCACGCTGAGCTACCACCCACACCGGCCTCCCGCACTAATCGTAGCCGTGTCGCGGAAAAGGTGCGCTGGTGCCGTTTTCGCCCGCCGAGTCGTGGCGCGAAACGGGATGCCGTCCGCCGTTATACGCCCAATGCTCGCAGGAGCGCGGGAACGTCGCTCTTGACCACGAGCGCCAGCAGACTTTCGGACTCCTTGCCGGAATGCGACAGGGCGATTGCGGTTGGCGCGACGCCGTGTTCGCCGCTGAACATCGACCAGGCTTGGACCGCAGTCAGTGTGCGAGGAGCGAGCTTCACCGCGTCGCCTGGTTCGCGATAGTCGAGAACGTCAGCAATCGGGGCATCTTCGATGATTGCCCCTGCATCGTCGTAGCCGCTGGCGATCCATCGAGTGAAGGCGTTGGTGGTGATCAGGGAGAGGGACCCGTTCGGCATGCGGACCGGCGATTGGGAGAAGTCGTTCGGAAGCGCGACCTCCTTGATGAACTCACGGACGCTCTGTTCGCTGCTTAGCGTGCGCGGTGGTTTCGGACGAAGAATGTCCAGGACTCGCGGTGGGCGAACGAGCAGATCGAGCTGCGTTTCAATGCTCGCGACGACATCGATGCGTGGATCCGCGATCGGACTTGGATTGCCTCTTCGGGGAGTGTGGACGATCACGTTTCGTAGTTCCGCCCACTTGAGAAGCATCTCGCGCTGCATCGGCGTGAGATCGCGAGACTGGCGAACGAGTTGCGCGAACGGCGTGTATCGATCTGCTTTCGCCAGCCGTGCGAGCTCGTCCTCGATCCCGTTGAAGGCGTCGAGGAATCGATCAGCGTTAGTCAGCTCGTCGCTCGCTACATTCGGACGCTCGTCATCGACTGAGGCGGTCACAGCGTGACAGCTCCGGACCGCGAGAGCACATCGCTGAGCTGCGGCTGCTCGCCCGCGCATAGCAATTCCATCGCTGCGCCGACTATCGCCGCCCTCCGCTGAAGGAATGCATCGAAGTCCGGCTTGACCGACGCGGCCAGTGCCGCAGCAGCGTCAGTGGGCGAGTAGGGCCCCGCATCATGGAGTTCGTCGGAGGGGACGAGGTGAGTGCCGAGCCTTTCCGCAATTGCTTGCGAGGTTGGGGCAGCCGCTGAACGAGCTTCGAGGTACGCGACTGGATCCATCCGACCGATGGTCCGATTGGTCTTCCACGTGATCAACGCACAGTTCAGTGCCAAGTAACTGTCGATCCCTGCATCCTGTAGCAACTTGTCCGGGAACAGGTGGTGATATTCGCGAGTCCCGACGTTGCGCGCGGTGAGGATCGAGTCGTCAGCGAAGTCACGCGCGCCGAAGCTGTTCGCTGCTGCCAATACTGCGCGGCTGAGGCTGCTCCGTCCTTTCGGCCAGCGGGCGGCCATGAGCTGCTGAGGAGTGGGCAGCGGATACTGAACGGGATCGAACACTGGCGCGTTCGCGCCTCCGGAACCGTTGGGTCCAGTCGTGGACGCTGCCGACGCGAGGGGCCGGTAGTCCGCATACGCGCGAGTCGCCGCCGCGCCGTCATAGCGTGAGGTGAAGAACGAACGCCACAGGTAGGACCTGCAGAGGTGCTCGACTGAGCCTCGAGCATCTCCGTGGATTGGTGCCCGGGCAAGGATGGCGGCGACCACAGGGAACGGAATCGCCGTGGGTAGACGCTCCGAATCCCAGATGTTCATGCGGCTGAGCAGGTCCGCAGTGGCGGCGAGCCCGACGCCGATCGCGCTCCAGTCGGCGATCAGTTGCTCGGCATCGAGCGAGTAGAAGCCTCCGCGGTTGGGCGCCTTGTCCTGAAGCAGTGCCGCTGTCTGCAGCGCGAGTTCTTCGGTACCGCCGAAACGAGCAACCTCCGGATGCCGTGAGCGCAGATCCGCAACGAGTTCGTGCAGTCGCTCGCCTGTGTGATTCTCGACCTCGGCGACGACGATGTCGTAAGGCTTTAGAGGCTTGCTGTTCGTGTTCATGTTCACGAACACATCGAGCGCGACGTCTTTCGGCGTGGTTGCCGGAAGGCTCAAGTAGGGGAGTCGGTAGTGGCGGATCGTCTCGCGAAGAGGCGCGATCACGACGTCTTTGAGGAGTTTTCGTCTCGCTTCGTACGTCTCCATCGCGGCGAGCACTTGCTGGACATCGGTGGCTTGCGCCGACGGCCGAAGGGAAGCCGTGGCCTCGTCGATCCATTGGTCTGGCCCCGACTCATCCTGAGGATCGAGCAGTCGGAACGGAATCAGCCCACGTCGGGCTGTTTGCGCAGGATCGTCAGCCCAGCGCGGCATCCTGTTGCCGGCAGAGTTCTTCCATGTCTTGTACGACCACACTCCGACTTCGTGATCGTCGTTGGTTGGGTCGTCGTCGATGGTTGGGACATGGACGAAGAATGTCCAGTCCTCGTAGTTGTCCTTGAGCGCGCGCCAGAGAGCGGTGAGTCGCTGCTGACCATCGAGCAGATGTTCCGACACCTTGACGGTCCGCGAGGGGGCGGTGGCGAGCGGACGGGAGTGGAACTTCTCCTCGTCACCAACCTCAAGGACCAGCGTGATCCCGAGCGGGAGATCGCGAACGATCGTCCTGAGCATGGACTCGATTCGCTTTCGATCCCATGCCTCTGCGCTGAAAGCTCGGGAGCACCAGTCGACCCGAGTCGATCTCCGACAGCCACTGCTGGATGGGTCGATCGAGTGCTTTGCTCCCGGTGCTCACCCGCCTGAGCCTAGCGGCACCTCAACGGCCGACGAATTGCGCGAATCGCTCAGAGAGTAGGTCGCGCGCCGGCCGTGAATTGTGATTGGTCGGTACGCGGATTCGGCGTCCGTGCATGTCCTGCAAGCCGTGGCGGAGCATGGGTCCGTCGATCTCGTCGAGGAGGCCGCGATCGATTCGAACCTCGTAGTCGGCTGTGATGCCGAGCAAGGAGCGGTCGTACGCCGCGTGGTGAATCTTGCACATCGCGAGCCCATTTGTCACATGGGGGACTCCGTGAGACTCCTTGTCAGCGATGATGTGTGCCGCATCGAGGAGCTCTGGATGCTTGAGATCACAGACTGTGCACGCGCTCGCGTACGCGCGGAGAACGCGCGCTCGAAAGAGCGGCTGATGCAAGCGAGTGCGTACGACCGAATCTGCGTATCTGCGCTGGTCGTCCGAATACTGGAGCGGATCGCCGAGGAATCCGAGTCCCTGGTCGAGGGGGAACCGCACCTTGCGTTCCACGGCGTCGTTCTCGGCGATCACGATTGGGTAGTAGGGAAAGTAGAACCCCTCGCGGACGGCACGAAAGTAGACAAGGGGAGCCCGCAGCTCAAAGGCGCGGATGAGTTTCAGGTTGTCGCCCGCCTCTTGGTCGCGGTACGAGTACTCGATCCAGCCGTTCTCGTCTTCGAAGTCGCGGTACTTGTTCTTCTTCCATCCCGACATGATTGAAAGGGTCGATCGGAATGTCGCAGGGTTTCGAATCCCCCTTCCTGTATCGAGGAGTGGGATCCGCTCGCCAAGGAACGAGTAGTTCAACAGTTCCGCACGGCTGATCTCGTATCCACCTCTACCGATGAACGCGGCGTCCAACCACCGGAATACGTCGTTCCGAATCGCCTGCTCTTCTTCGAAGGTTCTCATCCACGTCCTCTCCGCGCGAGTCGCTCGATCGCATCCGCGACAGCAATCGGCGACTCATGTTCCCAGAATCTCGCGACAATCCATCCGGCCGCAGACAGCCGAGAGTCCGCGTCGCGGTCGCGGGCGACGTTTGCTGCGAGTTTGGGTCCCCAGTAGTCGGCGTTACGTTTCGGCGCGGTCCCGTGGATTGGGCACGCGTGCCAGAAGCATCCGTCGATGAAGACCGCGATCCGCGCGCGTGTGAAGACGACGTCAGCCCGGCGCCGGATACCCGGGACGGGTGCGAAGTCGACCCGGTACCGCAAGCCTCGCGAGTGCAGTTCGTGCCGCACGGCGAGTTCTGTCGACGTGTCGCGACGCTTGTTCGCGAGCATCGACTTCCTTGTCCCGTCGGACGAAGCCCAGGATGCTGTTTCCGCCATTCTCAACCCAGGTCGGTGATCGCCCCGTGCTCCCAGAGCTTCGTGAAGCGCTGCCGCATGCGCGAAGCGAACTCGGCGTCGTGGATGATCACGCCGGCTTCCAGATTGCGCTCTGCACCTGCGATCGACAAGTTCGCGCTGGTGACGAATGCGCTCCGCGAATCGACGATCACGACCTTCGAGTGCTGCGCTGAGTACCCACCGTCGGGGTGCACATAGGTCCAGAACCGCGCTCCGGTGAGCTTCTGCCGCAGCATCTCGGCTGTCTGTCCGTGCTTGATCTTGGAGTCGACGAGCAGCGTTGTGCGAACCCCGCGGGCGATCGCGCGCCACAGGGCCCTCACGAACTCGGAATCGGGCGTTGCCGAGAACGTCGAGGCGAAGACTTCCTCCTTGGCATCGTCGATGAGGTGCGCGATCGCAGATGTCGTGTGGTCGCCGTCCCCATCGAACGTCGGGCCGCTCCACACTGGGCGGAGATCGGTCCCATTCGCCTGCGCGGCAGCGGCGAATCCACGGAGCACCGCGGCGAGCACAGCACCGCCGAGCGCATCGAAGGCGCCCTTAAGCGGAACCAGCGCCGGTGACCCCGGCGGTAGTTTCTCGAGGGCCTTCCTCAGCCGCCCGTCGATTTCGAGACTGGATGCCACCTTCAGCGCAGCAGCGGGGGCCAGCAGTCGTCCGAGTTCGACGAACGGATCGGCCATCAGCTCGCGCTCGCCGTGATGCCCGCGAGAAGCGGCTTTACATCCCACGATCCTGCGTGGAGGTCGAGAACGAACCGCCGATCGAGGAAGCGATTCGCGCGCTCGCAGGAGGTTTCCGACAGGAACGTGCAGAAGTGGCAGGCCGCTCCATGCAGGAAGTCCTCCTGATTCCTCGGCACGCGGTGCGCGCAGATGGGATCGGACGAGCAGCGGTCCGCGCGGTGCAGCGCCTCGTGCATGACGGACTCGAGTCGTTCGGTTCGGGCGAGGTCGACGAGCCCGCCGAGCGTTCCCTCACTGTCGGGCGATGTCGTCGTGATGAGGATGCCCGCGGCAGGATCTCGTCCCTCCGACGCCCGCCACGCGTAGATGCGCTCCGAAAGCGAGGCCGAACCGTACCCGCTCGACATCGCCATCTCGCGAATGAGCATGTGCGAGAGCGAATGCAGGGCCCAGTACCGCGGAGGGGGCATGCGGTCATCCGCGCTCACGGCGACGGCGGTGCTGCTCTGGCGACGCTCGAGGTTGCGTTCGTGCGCGGCGCAATGAGCCGCCCACACATCGCTCGTGAGAACACCTGCCTCCCAGGTATCGACGACGGACTCGTCGAAGCGGATGAACACGCCCTCACCGCGATCCTCGGTCGCGGGCACCCATTTCGGCTTGCCGGACAGCGCGATCGGCGCGATACGCGTCGCGTCGTCGCCCACCCGGTCGAGTGCGTCGATGCGGGTGAATCCGATGAACGCGTTCGCCTTGCGAATGCGGTCGACCGCCACCACGTTGCTGATCGCGGTGCGCAGCGTCGTTGCGGCCTGAACGGGATGCACCTTGAATCCGTTGCGTCGGTCCTCAGCGAGGAACTCCTTCGGATGCGTCAGCGTCTCCCACTCGGGCGCGAGCAGGTAGTTCGGGTCGTATCCCACCGGCCCGGCGACATCGGGCGTCAGCGGCGGGAGGTCGCCGCGTGCGATTTGAACGGCGGTCCAGAGATCTTCGTCCGAGATCCCCGCGAACCTATCGGTGATGCTCTCCGAAGCCCACATCCTCCAGCCTGAGACGTTCGCGAGCGACGTCAGCTTCGCCACCTGCGCCGGCGGCAGCCCCAGCACCTCGGCTACCGTATCGGCCGGCTGGGGCGCCTTGCGCGACGGCAGCACGAGCACGCTGATCGTCGCGGGGAACCACTGATTCGCGGCTCCGAGCAGCATCAGCCGCACTTCGCCCTGGCACGGCTTGTCCGCGGGTGCGTAGGACGGCAGATGAGGATGCCGCCCGCGACAGTTCGGCAGCGAGTCCTCCCCACCCGCGCGCGTCAGCTCCACGATGTTCCGCGAGGTGTTGCACACCACGCACTTGATCGACACCTGCGGGCCGAGGTTGGAGCGCCATTCCAGCATCCGCATCTTCGGCTGTGCCACGCATTCGACGCGGTGCCCGTCTGCGCCGTGCACCCAATCAACGTAGGGGAACTCGTCGAGGTGACCGTTCGTGCACGCGATGAGGTACCGTGCCGGCACGGCGACGCGGTCACGTCCCTTTCCGCCGGTGTACCGACCCTTGCACCCCTTGTGGACGAAGCGTGCCATGTCGGGCCGGTGCTTGCGCGTGTTCTCGAACTCGAACGTGTTACCCGTCGACACCGGTGCGAGCAGATCGCAGCCGGTGCACCGCAGCCACTGCGGGAAGATCCGCGTCGGGATGCCGATGGGCGTGGAGTCTCCGCCGAGTTCGTCCGGGAGCCACGGAGGCTGCCGGAGCTCGCCGACCTGCTGACCGAGCTGGCGGCGCACCGCCTCGATGAGTCGCGGGACGAGAACGAGCGTCGGCTCCCCGCCCATCCGCGTATAGGCCTTCTCCCACGCGTCGATGCCTTGGGGCATCACCGCGATCTGCGGGAGGTCGACGGTCGCACCGATGCCCGACGTGTAGAGCATCGCGCTCGGGCGGATGGATCCCACGCGTGCACGATTCTTCGGTTGGCCGGCACCTGAGTACGGGTCGGCGACATCGCCGGCGACGCCGACCGTGGCCTCGTCCACCGCCTCGGCGCCGGGAGCAGTCGTGCTTTCGGTCACTTCGCGTCCTTCTTCGTCTTCGCAGTGAACGTCCATCCCGGCGTCGTTGCACTCGCCGGTTCTGACAGCTTGCCCGGGAAGGGCGAGACGAGCAGGTCGATCTCCGGCTGCACTTCTCGCATCGAGTTCGCGACTTGGAACAATCGATCGCCTTCCTCGCCGATGGAGTCTTCCGGACTGATCAGCAGTGGCTCGACGGTCTGCTGGGGAAGGCTCTTCTTCGAGTACGTAAGCGCGCCTGACGTCTGAGTCGCTCGGTCGGTCCACTTGTCGAGTCGCAGCACGAGCTTGCTCTTCATGCTGGACGCGGCCTGCTGATCGGCCGCTTGAGCAACCCTCGCGACGAGCTTGTCGACCAAGGCGTCGACCGTTGCTCGGCGCGCGACGATCCGCCCGGCGCCTGCGTTCGCTTCCGCGGACAACGAAGTATCGCTAGGGACCCTGGCGTCGATCACTCGAGCCGCGGAGACGATGAGACCGGTAAGCCCGCGTTCGAGCGCGGCCTCGGAGAACGGTGTCACCGAGAGCGCTTCGACGTTCGCGTAGAACGTGTCGTGGTAGTGCTCGAATTGCTCGTAGTGGGCCATGTCGCGGGGTCGCGCGCGATTCGCGAGCGTGACGACCAGACCAGGCTTCGCGCCGTCACGACCGACGCGCGAAGACGCCTGGATGTACTCCGCAGTGTTCTTCGGTTGACCCACGATCATCATGAGTCCAAGGCGGGGCACGTCGACGCCCACTTGGAGCATGGATGTCGCGAGCACGACGTCGTACGGCAGCTCCCGCGGGGCGAGCTCTTCGCCCGCCTTCAGCTTCGCCGCAATCACGGCGCGCCCGACGGTGGTGTCGGTCTCGGAGTCGAACGGAGATGCCAGGTGGGTCAGTGTCTTGCCGATCTCGGATGACGAGATACGGGATGTCAGCTCGCCCAGCTTCAGCGGAGTCCGCCGGCGCGGATACCCGGAGTCCTTGTCCGGGTTGCTGACACGCGTCGTGACATCGTCTTCGAGGTAACGGCGCATGCCGGCGAGCTCGCGAGTCGCGGAGAAGTAGTCCACGAGCGTCAGGTACGGCTCCGCCGCAGCGCCGCGCTCGTCGAACAGCTTCTGGCCGGCGAGGAGAAGGATCTCACTGAGACGGATCTCGGCGAGTGTCAGCCGTGCCCCATGGAGGCACACGCCGAGGTACCGACGACCGGGTGCCTCGGCGAGCGGGACCTCCTTGGAGAAGAACGTGTCGGTGACGCTGAGCACCTGCGGCGGAAACACCTCCACGTCCCGCGCGTACAGCCGCTGCACTTGTTCGGCGGCCTTCCGCACGGTCGCTGTGGAGGCGATGACGAGGGGCTTCACCGGCTTCGGGCCGCCGGCGGAGCCGAGCTCCCAGCCCGACAGGACGTCGATCGCGCCTTCGAAGAGACCCACGGCGGTGCCGAGCGCTCCGGTGATGAGGTGCAGCTCGTCCTGGATGATGAGGTCGGGCGGGCGCAGCCGGCCGACCGTGGTGACCTGCGTGGCGGGGTAGGTGCGTCCATTCGCGGTCTTCGCATTGTGGGAATCAGCGCCGCACACGCTCCCGTCGGTGTCGAGGTGCTTGTAACCGTGCCGCGGACACTTCTTCGCGACATACCCGAACAAGCTCGCCGCCTCGCCCTCCCGCGCCAGGCGAGCGAACTTGTCGACGGTGGCGAGGAGGAACGTTGGCGGATGCCGGTAGATTTCGTCGTCGACGGTGAGAACAGGCAGGCCGACCTCGGCAGATCCGCCGGCGGCGAAGGGGCACCGTGAACGCCGATCACCGCAGTAGACGCGGATGCGTTTTGCAACGTCGTCGGCTTCGACGTTCGCCTTTGGATTGATCGCCGTTCCACACCAGGGGCAGTGGTCGAACTGGAGCACGGTAAGCCCGTACGCGGAGCTGCCGTCCCGCTCCCGTACATCTTTCACCTGCTCGGCCGCTTCGGAGTAGCGCTTCGGGCTGACGCTCGAGCCGACCCAAAGGCCGATCGTGAACGGCGCCGACCCCCACGTCGCCGGGTCTTCGCGGCGGACGACCTCTGCCGCACACATCAGGGTTGTGGCGCGCAGGAATTGCTGCGACGTGAGGAGGCGCAGCGTGTACCGCATTAGCACGGCGACACCGTCGCCGCCATCGAGGAGACCTTCGGGTGTCTCGACTTTGCCCTGCAGACGCCGGATGCCGAACGTGAAGGCGGCGAGGCCGAGGTAAGCCTCTGTCTTGCCACCACCGGTGGGGAAGAAGAGCAGCTCGGCTCGGGCGAAGTCCGTGGACCGTCGGACATGCGTCGGATCGACGACCGCGGGGAGCTGCATCAGGATGAACGCTAGCTGGAACGCACGCCAGGATGCGGCCTTCTCGCCGCGTCCGTTGACCTCAGCGACGGCGTCGGCGATCGACATGTCCTTTTGCGCGATACGCAGTGCCGAGACCTGCGAGCGGAGACGTTGGTCGCGCATCGTGCGGTTCATGAACCAGAACGCGCGCTGCGCCCGCTCGTTCGAGACGAGCAGGCCCAGACCTGCGCGGAGGCGAGTCAGTGCGGCTGCACCATCACCGAGCCCGATGCGGCCCTGCTCGCGCAGCCATTTCGGAAGTGTTTCGTTCTCAGCCTCGCGCTCGTCGAGCCAGGCAGAGTACCCGTCGATGAGCGGGTTCAGGCCCGCCTCGAGCTCTTCGGGCGATGCCTCCATGAGCGCTCGCATGCTGAGCACCGCATTCGCGACCGTCGGCGCCTGGGTCTGCGGAACCTCGGCCGTGGGCAACCAGGTCGTTCTGACCGCCGTCGCACGACGATTGTCCGTTTCGGAGAGATCCCATTCGACGGAGGCAGTACGCCCGACGGCGAACTCGAGACGGTCTCGGTACAGCAGGTCGAGGCGCCGCACCTCGGGGTCGCGGGATCCGCGGTCGGCGATCATCGCGTCACGAGCGGGGAGGAAAACGGCGTCACCGTTCGGCGCCGTGACCTCAAGCTCCGCCTGGAACATCCAGAGCCGGGGTGGGAGTTCGCGCCCGGTGACGGCCGTGTTGAGGAGCGCTGCTTCCACGACGCGGCGTCCGTCGAAGTCGAAGACCTCTACGGCGATCTCCACGTCGCCCGTAAGCGGAGTTCGCTTCGACTCGCCCGATTCGATCGCAGAGATGTCGACCTCTGTTGGCTCCGCCAAGGCGGTCCGGTCGTAGTACGTCTGTGTCTTGCCCTGTTCGTCGGCCTCGCGGCGTGATTCGTACTTTCCCCATCGGGCGGTGAATCGGAGCTGACCGGTGCCCGCCGGCACCTGGAACCGAATGCCCATCGACGACGGCGCGATGATCTTCGACTCTGGACCACGGTCCTCGTCAGGCTCGCTTGGAGAGGCTTCACCAATCATCTCGTCTTCGTCGGCGGGAACACCTCGCACCTCACGAGCGGTCGTGAGATCCGCAACGGCCAGCGAATCGTTCGACCGGACGTCGTCCAACGTCTTGGCTTTCGCGCTGGCCGGACTGCTGGCAGCATCGGCACTGCCGTCGAGGAGCGAGATCGGGGCGAGCGCGCCAGCGAGGTAGCGAGCGCGAGGCGTACCCACGATCGTCTCGTTGGGCCCGTCCCAGGGGCCGACGAGATCGCGCGCGATCAAGTCGACGAGTTCTTCACGGACCTGAGCCGAAGAGGTCACGGAATCGCCGGCCATTAGAACATCGCTCCTTCGGGTGCAGCGGATTCTTCAACGCTATTGCCCGCCTTAGCCTTCTTCGCGGGTGCGGCTTCGGCTTCGAGCTTCGCGCGTCGACGGTTTTCCTCAAGCAGGCGGTCGAGAATCTCTGCGCGGGCCGCGGGGCTAACAGTCCATCGTTCCATTTGGCGGTAGGAGTGGAACCCATGCTGAAGTGGAATGTCGGTCCAGCCATATGCATCGGAAACTGCTGCGTCGACCTCCGCGTGCGTAGACCGGATGAGGTCGATATCAGGATCGTCTTGAACCACGCAGTCGTTCACCAGGTTATAGAGGTCGGTCACTCCGAGGTGCCTTCGAGTCATAACTGCCCGGCGTTCCCTATCCAGCCTTTCTCCGATCAGACGAAGGCGTTCGTTGACGGGAGGAAATGGAAACGTTCGAAAGCTACGCGCAATTGAGTATCGGAGCCCACGCCCGAACGTCGTCGCGTACTTGATTGCCCAGAGTTGATGCTGTGTCGATGCGAGAATCGCGAGATCTGCAAAATCATCCGTGGCGACGATGGGAGCGGTTTGGTCGATCACCTGTTTCGTCGAAACGCGCTGGAAAGCCATCGCGTTCGAGGTAAGAGTGATCGCAAGCACCGTGTCGAGGTGGCTAATTGCGCGTTGCATTCCTGATGCGCGTTCAGCGTACTGCCACCACCGTTCGGCACGGGCTTTGCGAATCACAAAGTCCCCATTTTGGTCTCGTCGTTGCCGCTCAGGCTTGACCGCTTTCAGAATTTGGTTGTATGGAGCGACGAATCTCGCGGCCCGCTCCTCTGGCCAGTCGAAGAAATTGATTACCCAACGTCCGGCCGCGGAGCGTGGGTCCGAGTTCAGATCATCTCCAATGAGATACGGGAAGATGACCTCGCGGTTGCGCTCGTCGACCTCAAACATCTGCAACGCCTCGGTGTCGTTCAGGACAAATCCCTTGCCGAGAATATATGGACCGATGAAAGACAAGCCGAGATTGCTTTGAAGTACTGATGGGTCCCCGGCATCCGGGTCCTGGTCGTCGAGCAGTGTCGAAATGTGGTCGACGACGGCGTCGTCGAGGACGGGTCTAGTCGACGGGGCAGGTGTCGAGAGCCAGACCGCCGCGAACTCGAGATTCGCGCCACGTGCTGGCCAGCGGCGGCTACGAATGGCGCGGTAGATGCGGCGACGATCGGGGACGAGCGCATCGAGCCCAACCCCACGAGTATCGCCCTGCGCAATCGTATTCGTTGCCAAGAGACCGACTGTGCTGGCAGGGGCGTCCTTCGTCAGCGCGACCGAACGGAGGAAGAAGTAGGCGCAGAGGTCGGCATTGCCGCGGTTGCCGCCCGCGACCGCATTAACGTAGAGATCACGAACGTTTACGCCCTGGGCGCCGGTAATTCGTCCGCCACCGCGAAACGGGGGATTTCCAATGACGGCATCGAATCCCCCGTGGGCGTGTATGACGTCGGGGGCTTCGAGGATCCAGTGGACGGGTTTCCAGCGCGCTTCACCCGTGTCAACCGTGGGTGTGAGGCCGGTGGCGATGATCGCGTCGAGTTCGGCGCGGTCTGGCGTCATGTCGTCGGTAGGGTAGGCGGCGCGAAGAGCGTCGGCGAGGTCATCGTATCTCTCGTCGAGTCTCTTTCCAGGCTTCCCGCCTTCGAGGAGGCCGGCGGCGATGATGCCGTCGGCGACGTCGCGGAGCTTTGCAGTGACACGCGCGGACTGCGCGAGGAGCGCTTGCTTCATTTTGGTCGAGCGCATCCGGTCGGCGTCGTCCACCTGTCCGGAGGCGAGCTCGCGTCGTATGCGGGCGGCGTCTTCGAGGTCCTTGTCGACGTCGAACCAGAGCAGCTGCTCGCGGCCATGCCGACGGTCGGGGTAGATGTGCTGGGCCTTGAGTTGCTCTTCCGTGGTGACGCCGAGGAGGGAGTTGCCGTGGAAAACGCGGTCGTCGACGAACGAGAACGGCTTGCCGGGATCCATGGAGATGAGCCAGAGCGAGAGCTTGCACATTTCCACGGCCATGCCGTTGATGTCGGCGCCGTAGAGGCAGCGGGCCACGATCTCACGGACTGCCCACCGTTTCAGGTCGGACTCGCGGGTCCCATCGAGCCCTTCGTGCGCGCGTGCTTCGATGAGTCGGTCGGCGAGGTAGCGGGCGGCGGCGACGAGGAACGCGCCGGAGCCGGCGGCGATATCCGCGATCTTCAGGTCGAGAATTTCCGCCGACGACTTGAGCTTCCACTCGCTCCGGTTCTCGGTGTCGAGCGGGCCGGGGGAGTAGACGAGCGGTTCGAGTGCGTGCAGCACGACCTCTTCGGCGAGAGACCGCGGGGTGTAATGGGTTCCGGTGTTCGCGCGCTGCGGCGACTCGGTCATCACCAGTCCGTCCGCGGGCACGACATAGGGGAACCCGCGCAGGTCGTTGCGGATCAGCCCGTAGAACGGCTGCAGACGCTCAGCGAGCACATCCTCGCCGAGGAGTGCGTGACGCAGTCGGGTCCGAGCGTTCGCCGCGGCAACCGCATCGTCAATGCCAAAGGCTTTCGCGATCTGGTTCGCGGTCTGCGGCTTCGCGTGTTCCTGCGTCTTCTTCAGACGCTCAATGAGAAGCTTCGCGAAGTCGGCGGGGGACGACGTGGCATCGGCGATGTCCTCGAGCTCGGTGAGTGCGATCTCGGGTTCGAATCCGCCTTTACCGTTGAGACCGACGGTTACGTCGGGAACATATGCGGCGGAGTAGCCGAGCAGGCCCTCGTAGACGTATCCGATCTGCTCGACGTCAAGGTCGCGGAACGACAGCTGCATCGCGCCGTCTTCGATCGTCTGCACAGCGCGCAGGACCGCGAGCATCGCGCGGTCTGTGAGACGTACCCGCAGGCGACCCTGCTGGTCGGTGGCGTGCAGCCACGGGAAGCGAGCTGGATCGAACAGGGAACCGCCGTAGGCAGGCATCCGCATGTCTTGGAACGACGCCCCGCCGAAGACGGCGCTGCTCGCGGCGAGGAGGCGATGCCACGTCTCCCAGGAGTGGTCGAGTGCTTCCTCAGATGTCTCGGTCTTATCATGCTGCAGTTGCTCGCGGACGCGCGCGATCGCATACGACGACCGGTACAGGTCGTGCTCCGGCAACAGCCCGCGTTCCTCCGCGAAGAGGAGAAACACGATCCGCATAAGCACCGTGACGGCGCCCTCGTAGACGGCCTTCGGATCCTCCGGCAACGGGGACGGCTCACCCTGCGCGAGAGCACGCAGGTGCGTGTCGGACATGGACTGGAGCACGAGCTCGACGGCACGGCGCACCTGATCGCCGAGCGCCTCCGTTATCTCCTCCGCGCTGGCGACGCTCTTCGCGAAGACCAGCGGCAGACGCTTCTCCGGGGCGCCACCCGCAATGGAGGTGAAGCTCGCGAGTGCGAGGAAGGCGTCGCGGCTGGGCCGCTCCTCCCTCCAAAGCAGTGCGTCCCACACACCGCTGGCCGTCGTGACGTCCTTCGCGGCCGATACCAGCGCCCACCATCGGCCGTCGGTGACGATGCCGATCGTCACGCCAGTCTCCCGCAGCAGCACAGCCATCCGGTCGATCGCGTTCGCCGACCAACCGTCGACCCCCGTCGAGCGGAGATCGTCGGTGCGGTCCACGACGGTCACGAGCGCCTCGGGCTTGCCCTCTCGTGGGAGCGCAGCCCACGGTGCGACCGTGACCGCACCGTTCGGTGACTCCGCGGCGAGGCCGGCGGGGGAGAGCCGCAGGTCGTCGGACCAGTCGAGCAAGCGTCGAAGCACGACTCCCACCCAGCGGTCCCGCGCAGCTTCGTGCGCCTCCGGGGATGCGGACCACGCAGCCGACCAGCGGACGAACTCGTCCACGAAGACCGTGCTCGTGTCATCGGCATCCGGACGGGGGAGCCCTGACGGGTAGAACGACTTCAGCGCCGCCTTCGAGAGGAACGGTCCATCGTGGTCGATGAGCGACAACCACTCCCACACATCAACGGGCACTAGCGGACTCCAGCTTTTCGGCGTCTTCGGGGGTCAGCGCGAACACAAGGGCAGCGACGAAGGTGTGCGGCTGCACATCGCGGTAGCGGCGCTCCACAGCATCGCGCTCGGCATGCAGTTCATCTTCGAGGTGCGACAGGCGGGTGCGAACGCGGGCGAGATCGGTGTCGCGTTGCTTCTTCTCTTCGGGCAGTTGGAAGAGGGCTTCCTCCCCGGCACGGCGGGCCTCCTCAGCTGCGGCGATCGTGCTCTCCAGCGTCGAACGGAAGTTGTCGAAGATCGCATCGACGCTCTTGAGGTCCGCATTGCGCCGCTCTTGAAGCTCCACTTCAACGCCGCTCTTCAGCCGCTCCGCACGGTTCTGGATGGCAGCGCTCACGCGATTTCGGATCCCGTCCAGGGCCTCGTGCTCCTGGTTCCAGTCGGCAGCGAGTGCCGAGAGAACTCGTTCGCTCGGTTGCCTCAGACGCGTGCCATCGAGGGCGGATGCGAGCAGATCTTCGGCCTTCTCGATCCCGAGCTCCTGCCGACGCGAGACGCGTGTGCCGGCGAGGAAGACCTCCTCGTGGAGGCGCGTGCCGCCTTCGCCGACCAGGACGAGCCGAGCGACCCCGGCGGCGAAAGACGTGTCGAGACCGTCGACGATGACCGCGCTGATACCGCGGACCTGATCCGTGCGAGTCCAGACCTGGCCGCGCAGCTCCCGCGCAGCGCGCTGAATGAGCGGATGCCCGAGGTGGGCGTAGACGACGTCGGTCTGGTGGCGGGCCCGTTCCTCGTCGAACGTGATCGGGCGCAGCACGCCAGGTGCAAGGCGGGTGTCGAGCCCGGCGAGCGCGGGCACCCACGTGCGCGAAAGCCCAGGCGGTACCTGGAAGAGGCGCGCCTCCTCGCGCGGGTCATCGACCTCGACGGGCTGTGGTTGACCGGAGATGCGCAGTCCTTGCTCGAAGACGCGCAGGAGGTTGCCTTCGTGGAGGTGCATCCGGTCGCGAGATGCTCCAAGACGCTCCGCGAGGCGGGTGAGGTTCTGACCGAGTGCGTGCTCGGCCTGAAGCACGCGGTTGATCACCTGCTCGCCGGCATCCTTCTGGGGCTTTCGCGCCGGGCCCTCGCCGAACCCGAGCTCGCGCTGAAGGTCTGGCGCGATGATCTCGTTCGACGAGACGCCGTCGTGCTCGGAGTTCGCGATCTTGCTCGCCAGCCTCGCGAGTAGATCGTTGTCTTTCGCGTAGTCGGTCGTGTTCTGCTTCGCGGCGCGGGGATGCCAAACGAGAGGCGGCTCGTTCTGTCCATAGCGATCGATGCGACCGATGCGCTGCTCGAGCCGGTTGGGGTTGAACGGGATGTCGAAACTCACCAGACGGTGACAGTACGTCTGCAGGTCGATACCCTCGCCCGCCGCATCCGTCGCCAACAGGATCCGCACCGGTTCAAGACGGGGAGGCGCTGTGAATCGCGCACGGATCTCCTCCCGGGTCTCGGCATCCGTTCCCCCGTTGATGATCGCGAGGCGTTCTCCGCCGAGTCCGCGCGATTCGAGCACATCGCGCAACCATTCGAGGGTGCTGACGTACTCGGTGAACACCACGATGCGCTCCTCGCCCCATCCATGTCCCGGAACGAGCAGCTCACCCTCGATGAGCCTGAGGAGGGCGTCGAGCTTGGAGTCGGGGCGACCGTCGTACCGCTGGCCCCAGGTTATGAGGTCTTCGAGGTCTGCGATGTCATCGGCGGTCAAGGCGACCTGCGCGCGCTTCGCCGTGCGCAGCGCCTCGAGCTCGGGCTGTTCCGCCCGACCCTCCTCTTCATCGGAGGCCTCGTCGCCGAGGATGTCGTCGTAGTCGGGCAGCTGCACGTCCTCGTCGCCGCGCGCGTCCAGATAGGCCTGTGCGGTCGACGCGAACGCGACCGGTGACGAGAAGAAGCGCTTCTTCAGGATGATCGTCGCGAGGTCCGACGCACGCTTGCCTCGTTCCTGCTTGATGGCGGTGTTCCTTCGCCGGGTGAACGCGATGAGCCTGTCGTACGCGTCCGACTCGTCAGGCGTCGGGTCGAACCACAACGCCTTCACAGATCTCGGAAGGAAGCCCTCGTCGGGCAGGTCGCGCTTCAAACGACGAACCGCGACCTGCTGCAGTGCCTTCTCGTCGAGATCGGCACCGCGCGCGAACCGCTGCGGGTCGACCATCTCGAGGAGCGCAGTGAATGACTCGGTGTATCCGTTGTGCGGTGTTGCACTGAGGAACAGACGGTGCTCGCAGAGTTCCGCGAGGCGTCGCACCGCCGTCGTCCGCTGGCTGTCGATCGCGTACCGCGGCCTGTCCGATGACGAACGGGTCGGAGCCGACGGCGCAACGTGGTGGGCCTCGTCGACGACGAGGATGTCGAACGCCCGACGCTCGGCGGTACGAGCATCCTTCACGCTCGCGTAGACCTCTTCGAGCATGCGCTCAGCGCGTGGTGAAGGAAGCCACGACATCGAGACGATCACGCGCGGATAGACGCGGAACGGATTCGCGTGCACGCCGAAGGTGCGACGAAATGTCTTCATTGCTTCGGAGTTGACGATCTCGAAGTGGAGGCCGAACTTGTCGCGCAGCTCCTCCTGCCACTTGATCACGAGGCCCGCCGGGCAGACGACTATGACCGAGCGTGCGCGGTGCCGTAGGAGGAGTTCCTGGATCACCAGGCCCGCTTCAATGGTTTTTCCCAGGCCGACGTCGTCGGCGAGGAGCATGTTGGCACGGGGTGAGTCGATGGCACGACGGAGGGGCTCGAGTTGGTAGGCCTCGACGGACGCGCTGCTGCGGAACGGTGCCTGAAGGGTTCTCGGGTCGGCGCTCGTGAGCGCTCCCCACCGGAGGGCGTCGACGTAGGCGGCGAACGTCGTCGGGTCGTCGAACTGGTCGGACTGGATCGTGGTCGGCAGACCCTGCTCGTGAACGACGCTCCGGCCGGGCTCGAGCTCCCAGATGACCGTGAGCTCTCGGCCGTAGTGGTCCTCTTCGATCGACTGCATCGTCACCGCGTGCTGGAGCTCAGCTCGCCCGTCGTCTGCGCTGCTGCGCGGGAGTGACTGCGCGGTCACGTCGGTGACCGACCATCGCGCTCCGCGCACATTCACCAGGCTGCCGATTTCCGGTACCTCTGCGATACCTGTCGCCGCGTCGTCAATCACGCTCGAGCTCATCCTCAAGTCCCCATTCGCCATTCCCCAGAGCAAAGCCTTCCAGTATGTCGGCTACCGCCGACACGTCAAGCTGGCAGGGCGACTCGTTCGGTCCTGTCCTCTGTCGACGCACTCGCGTGCGACAGATACGCACCGATGAGCGATGCCGCCAGCGCCGGTGGAACAGCGTTCCCGATCATCGTTGCGAGTGCGCTGCGGGTCGGGCACGACGAGAAGTCGAAGTAATCCGGGAACCCCTGGATGCGGGCTGCCTCGTGCGCGGTCAAGGCTCGGGCACGCTCCGGGTGCATGTAGCGACCTTGCCCGATACTGCCGAAGCCGCTCGTTATCGTCTGAGCTGGCTCATCCCACTTGAGTCGCCCGTACATCGACTTGTACGAGTGGTTGCCCTGGTGGCAGGCGGGGCGCAGCTCGTTCGGGAGGTCGTACTCGTTGCGGTCGAGCAGGTACTGCATGCGCTCGCGATTCGGTCCTTTCGCCTGAGGTGGGCGATCCATCGGATCATCGCTCACGATGTCGACGAGGTCGCCGATCGCCCACCGTAAGTCTCGGCGGGTGTCCGATCCGATGGATTCGAAAAGTGACGTCGGGAGAACGCGACCTTCCGCGGCGATGGCAAGCAGGATGTGGCGACGACGACTCTGCGCGACCCCCAACGCGTCGAGATCTACGACGGCTTCAGCTACCTCGTAGCCCAGGTTGGTGAGATGCCGCGTCGCTCGTGCAACAACACCTTCGCCGTCATGTCGGTCGTTCCGTACGGCGGGCACGTTTTCGATGAGGACGACGGTCGGCCGGAGCACCTCTGCGGCGCGAACCATGCGAAGGTACAGAGCGTTCTTGTCGTCGACGCGCCGCGTGTGGTTGTTGAGATTGCTGTGCCCCTGGCAAGGAGGTCCGCCTAGAAGGACATCGATGGCACCGGCAGATGCTTTCGTCCGCTTCTCGGTGAGCGTGATCGGGGCGCCGAGCTCGCCGTCGAAGAACGCCTCGACCGGTTCGGACTCCACCTGCTCAGCGAATGGGAAGTTCCGACTGTAGACCTCGGCGGCGAGCGGCTCGAAGTCGACCGCGAGCGCGATCTCCAGCTTTCGTTCGTTCGCGGCCGCGGCCTGTGCCGCGCCCAACGTAAGCCCACCACACCCGGCGAACAGGTCGACGATACGAAGCGGTTCAGATCCTGCATCGAACGGTGGTCTCGTGCGAACGCGAAGTCGGTGGGAGGGAGTGACAGAAGGCATCTCGTGAATCACTCTAGTAATGCGGACGACACGGCACGGGAGTGTCGTGTCGCGCCGATACGATGACGATTCCGGCACCGCAGAGAAAGCCCGATCGTCACATGCCCAACGTCGTCTGGACGAATCTCAAAGGCCCCGACCACGACCGGCGCGTCCGCGCGAAGATCTACTCGTTCCTCGACAAGCTGCGTGCCGACGACACGTCGTCCGGACTTCACATCGAGAAGATGCAGGGCGCCGCCGACCCGCGGGCTCGCACCGGCCGGGTCGATCAAGGTCTTCGGGCGGTGCTCTACCGGCTGGACTCGGCTGGAGAGCGCACCTACGTCTACATCGGCACGTTCGAGCACGACAAGGGCAGCGAGTATGCGAGAACCAGGGTTCTCGACTACAACCCGGTGAACGGCATTGCCGAACTGATCACGGCCTCCGTCCCGGACGTCGCGCCTCACCTCGTCCAGTCGGCCACTGCTCCCGTTGCGCCAAGCGAGGACGTGCCGACCTCGTTTCTGGAGGGACGGGGTTACCTGCGCTCCGGCCTTGTCGACGAACTGGGATTCGACGACGTTGCCGCTGACTTGCTGTTCAGCGCCGCGGACGCCGAAGCCGTGCTCGCGATCGGTGAATCATTCGAGAACGCGTGGCAGCGGTCGGCCGCCCTCGGGCTCGCGGTCGGCGACTCCGTGGAGAAGATCCGCGAGGACCTCGCGATTACGGAATTGCCGGACGAATCGGCCGACGAATCCTCTGACGATCGCATCCTGCGTGCGCTTCAGCATCCCTCCTCAAAGATGCAGTTCACGTTCGTCGAAGATGACGACGCGTTGCGAGCGGTCATCGAGGGCGGTGACTTCGATGCCTGGCGCGTGTTCCTGCACCCTGAACAGCAGAAGTACGCCACTGGTGACTGGGGCGGACCGTTCCGACTGAGCGGCGGGGCAGGGACGGGAAAGACGGTTGTGCTCCTGCACCGCGCGAAACACCTGGCCCGGCTCGAGCCTTCCTCGTCGATCGTGCTCACGACCTATACGCGGGCACTCGCGGAGAACATGAAGCGTGATCTCGATCGTCTCGATTCCGAGATCCCGAAGTCCGACCGTCTTGGCGAGCCAGGCGTGCATGTGCGAGGGCTCGATCAGTTGGTGACCGCTGTTCGAGCCCGTGCTGGACGGACCTTCGGTGCCGCAGCCGTCGCAGTGTTCGGAGAGGTGCGCGATCGGATCATCGACACGATCGGGAACTTGGAAGGCTGGGCAACAGCCATCACCGCGGCTAAACCGGACCTTCCGGCCGAAGTCGCGACCCCGGCCTTCTTCGAAGCTGAATACCTGCAAGTCGTCCTGCCCGTGCGCATCACGATGCAGGACGAGTATCTCGAGGTGCGGCGACTCGGCAGGAGGACGGCCCTCGACGCTGCCAAGCGCGCCGAGGTGTGGCGCGTGATCGAGGCGTATCGTGAGCACTCGCGAACCGCGGGAACAATCACCTGGGCCGAACAGGCAGCGATCGCGGCCGCATGGCTTGATACCTACGGTGCGCAGGCGGGCGCGTTGGTGGATCATCTCCTCGTCGACGAGGGACAGGACCTCACCCCGGCGCACTGGCAGTTCGTTCGTGCGCTCGTGCGCGTTGCTCGGAACGACCTCTTCGTGGCTGAGGATACGCACCAGCGCATCTATGGGCCGTCCATAGTGCTCGCTCGGTACGGCATTCGAATCGTCGGACGCTCTCGAAGGATGACGCTCAACTACCGCACCACTGCGGAGAACCTGCGTTATGCCGTGAGCGTACTCGATGGCGGGGAGTACATCGACGGCGAGAGCGTCGAGGAGGGATCGGCCGGCTACCGGTCTGCGCGCCGCGGGCCCAGGCCGGAGACGTTCGAGGCGCAGACGAGCGCTGAGCATCTCGAGTTCGTCGCACGGCGGATCGACTCTTGGGTCGAAGCGGGTGTCGACCCGGCGACCATCGCCGTCCTCACGCGCACCAACGAGCTCACCACATTTGTGCGGGACGGGCTCGCTGCGCACGGCGTCGCAGTCAACGTCATCAAGTCCGCTCAGCGTGGGGGAGACCGTCCCGTCGCCCTGACGATGCACACCTCGAAGGGGATGGAGTTCAGCCGGGTCATCCTGTTCGACATCTCCGAGGGGGCGGTGCCGCTCGGTGGGTCAGCCGTGCTTGGCGACGACGAGCGGGAGGACGCGCTGCTTCGCGAGCGGTCGCTGTTGTACGTGGCGGCCTCACGGGCACGCGACGTGTTGGTCGTTACGTGGTGCGGGCGACCCTCACATCTCCTTGCCGTTAGCGAGACCGGTTCATGAACGACGATCATGTACTCCGCGCGATCGAGACCGCGATCGACAGGGTCGGGGTAGTGCGTTTCTTCTGGAGATGCTCGTGCGGCCGACGAAGTCCGGGCGCCTCCAGTGCAAAGATCGCACGTTTGGGTTTCGAATCCCATCGGCGAGCGATCGGCGCGAACTGGGCGGACTACCGTTCACGCCGGGATCAGGAATCCTGAGCAGAAGGCAGGGAACCGTCTGCCGGCGAAGCTGTCCGCCGACGGAACGAACCAATTCACCTGGTCCCAAGCCCGTCGCCGCATGAATCTCAAGCGGACGTCCCATGTACGAGGCTCCAAGTCCACTGGCGGCCTGAATTGCAATGCACGCAGGCACTTTCTGTGGAACGTCTGGCGAGTTAAGCATTTAAGTTCTACTCTTGACCCATGCGCGGAGGCTTGGAGCGCTGGAAGAGGGGTGTCGGATCGCAAGGGGTTCGACAAGCAATCGCGTACGCTTTCGAGGGGTCGTGCGACTCTCACCTCCGCACGGCGGCCGGCGTCGAGGCGCTTGCCACCTACGGTGCTGCCGACCCCGCCTGGGTCACTCGATTCACCGTCGAAGCCGGCGTCATCACCCCCGACACCCTCGATGGGCAGCAACTTCGGCGCTGGGTTGACGGCCGCGATCCGGCGACGGATGAGCGTCGAGGCCGAGACCTCACCTCGCCCGACGCCGACCTGATCCTCGACGGCACGATCAACGCTCCGAAGTCATACAGCATCGCGGCGATGATCGAGCCCGACCTCGCTCGAGAGTTCGAAGCCCTGCAAGATCGGTTGCGCGATCGCATCATCAAGACCTGGCTGAGCGAGCTCAACGCACGCCGCGGTGCTGGCGGCAGCATCCGCGAATCTCTACATCGCGTCGAGGTGGTCGAGCTGCAGCATCGGCGATCGCGGGCGCTCGACCCGCACATCCATCGGCACCTGTGGCTGAACGTCAAGGTGCTGGGGGCGGACGGAAAATGGTCGAACGTCGACTCCCGCGTCGCGATGAAGATGCAGACGGTCATTAACGCCGAGGGCGAGCTTGCGGCGCGGACGGATCCACAGTGGGTCAGCGCGCTCGCGCGGCACGGATTCACGCTCAACGTCGATGGCGAGATCGCGGAGCTCACGCACGCGGTGCGCCCGCTCTCGCGCCGGTCGACTCAGATCGAGGCCAACCGGGCGGTGCTTCTCGCTGCGTGGCGCGGCGATCATCCGGGACTCGAGCCGAGCCCGGACGAGCTGCACCGCATCGACAGGCTGGCATGGGCGAAGGCGCGTCCGAACAAGCCCGGCGACATCGATGAAGCGACGTGGGAGCGGCTCATCGCCGACGAACTGGTCGCGATCGACGACACGATTATGCATGTGCGCGACGAGGTCGCGCTGAGGTCCACATCGGTTGACGATCTGGACCTGGGACTGCTTGCCGCTGAGGCAGTGGTCGAGGCCGATGCCCGGTCGGCCAGTTGCGGCGGGCGCTTCAGCCTGTTCGACATCCGGGCCGGCGCGACGCGGGCGGTCTCAGCATCCGGAGTCGCTACTGCACGCGAGGATCTGCAAGCGGTCATCGACGACGTCATCGATCGTGCGCTCGAACAGACGGTCGACCTGCTCGAAGGGGAGGCGGAGCGCCCCGCCCACATCAAGGGTTACATGGCCTCAGTCACCGCTGCGGCCAAGGTCGACCTGGCCGCCCGCTTCGACGCGCTCACCCAAGCTGGCGTCCGCGTCGAAGACGAGGAGATCGCGGATGCCGCATCCGCAGTCCTGACCGCTGGCATTGAGCTTGAGGATCGCCAGGTTGAAGCGGTGGGAGCGATCGCTGGTACGGATCGTCTGGTGTCAGTGACTGGGCCGGCGGGCGCGGGGAAGACGACGATGCTGCGCGTGGCGAAAGCGGCGCTAGCGCGCCAGGGACGCCGCATGGTGGTGGTCGCACCCACCAAGAAGGCTGCATCGGTGGCCGCACGCGAGATCGGTACATCGGCCTCGAGCCTGCACGCGCTTCTCGGTGATCACGGGTTCCGATGGGGGCGCGACGCCGCCGGTGCCGAGGTCTGGACGCGGCTGGCTGTCGGCGAGATCGACCCCACAAGCGGGATCGCCTACGCGGGTCCGCACCGATATCCGCTTGTCGCGGGGGATCGGATCGTGGTCGACGAAGCCGGAATGGTCGACCTCCACACGGCCAACGCTCTCGCCACGATTGCGGCCGAGTCCGGCGCCGGCATCGCGATGGTCGGCGATCACCTCCAAGCTCGCCCGGTCGGGCACTCCGGCGCGATGGCGACGATGACTCGTCGCGCGACCGCCGTTGTCGAGTTGACCGCTGTGCACCGCTTCAGTGATCCGGGTTACGCGGCGCTCACGCTTCGCATGCGGGAACCGGCATCCAAGGATGCGGCGCTCGAAGTCGCGACAGAACTCGCCCATCGCGATCAGGTGCACCGCGTGTCGGATCACGTGCAGGCGCGCGACGTGATGGTGGAGTCATACTTCCGCTGGGCTGCCGGGCTCCGGCGGGTCGCGCTGGTGACGAGCACCAACGAAGAGGCGGATGCGATCAACGAAGCGATCCAGCAGCGTAGGGTCGACCGCGGAGAGCTCACGCTGACACGGATCGCTGTCGGGCGAGGCGAGCAGCGGCTACTTGAGGGCGACACCGTTCAGACAAGGAAGAACGATCGCGCGACGGGTGTCGAGAACCGTGCGCTGTGGGTTGTGCGGCGGATCAGCGCTGACGGGGTTGAACTGGCGAGCGTGAACGACTCCGTTGACGTTCGCGTAGTCAGCCGCGACTACGCCGCTGATCATGTCCATCTCGCGTACGCGTCAACCGTGCACGGCATCCAGGGAGAGACAACGGATGCCTCGATCGTCGGCCCCGGAGTGGATGCTGCTGGTCTCTACGTCGGGATGACCAGAGGTCGAACGCACAACGAGGCAATCGCGGTCGCGCGAACGGATGCGGCGGCAACGCAGCAGATCGCGGAGAGCATGATGCGCGGCGTCCCGGAGGTCAGCATCGACGACTCGGTCCGCGCGGCGAGGAGCGAACTCGGTCGCGCGGCCCGGCCAGCCGCGCCAGACGTCGGCGACGACCTGCGTCAATTGAACAAGTGGATGCACGCGACGAGGCGAACGCTCCTTAGGCTCGACAGTCAGATCGCGGGCAACGACGCAAGCGCCCACGGCCGCCATGCTGACGGCTCGGCCGAGAGGAATCTCGTTGAGGCACGAGATGCACTTCGTGATTGGTACGAGTCTGCCTCGCGACGGCATGAGGATTTGCTCCGGCGTCACCGTGGCCTAGACGGCGACGCGGTTTCCCGCGCATACTTCGAGGACACCGCCGCTCCGAGCGCCTCACCCAACGCGAGTCGTGCTTCGCTGCGGGGGTTGTGAACCCAGCCCGCAAGGCCGAATTCACAATCGGAGCGAGTGGCAAGATGATCCGTATCTGATCCTCGAGCAGCGGTGCAGTTCGGTAGACGCGGAGCCTCCAGGGTTTCTGGCAGAGTTGACGTCGCACCTTGAGACCCGGCGTATCGACTGCGTGGCAAGTCATCTCGGTGAGGTCGGGCCGAGTTCGAGTCTGTCCTGAGCGACGATGGTCGAGGCCTCTTGGCGAACGCGATGAATCTGGGGAGATTCGATGACGAGCGAAACGGAGCGCCCGCTCCACTACATCCAACTCAAGAGTCGCCGCCGGCAGGAGCAGGACAGTCGCTCATGACCACCAGTGCGCAACCCGAGTATCACAAGATGCCGCGCGAGCTTCGCGGTGCACCCCTGGACGCTGTTCGCCGCCTGGCACTGCGTGACAGACAAGACCGCGAGGCGAAAGATGCTAACGAGTGGTACTGGGTCCTGCGCTTCAATCACACTCTTTACCGGACGGTCCACTGGAGCGTATTCCTCGGCTCCGAATGGCGTTACCCAGCAGACCTTACTCGTGACGAGATTGAGAAGCTATCGCGCGACGACCTGGCAGTTCTCGCGCTGAGCGAGAGCGCGGCAGGACGCAGAGTTGCTGCGCAGAATGCGGCGACGCCGCCATCGTCTCTGGCAATGCTCGCAAGAGATCGCGAACAGGCCGTCTACAGAGCAGCAGGCCACAACTCCTCGACACCCGCCGAGGCGATCGCGGACATGCGCAACCGAAACCGCGCCGACGACGTTAGCTCGCACAGACTTCGATTCCTCTGGGCGGAGCTCCCCACGTATGAGCGCATCGACCAGAAGAGTGCGATCGACGTCGCCCGCGGCTACCACGGAGACGAGCTTCGAGTTGCGCTGGCACGTCGCGGTTACGACGACGGAGGGGCGCTGACTGAGCTCGCGGGGTCGTACTCCCTCCCGGCCGAAGCGGCTTCGCTGCTCGTGGACCACCCGTCGGACTCCGTCCGGGCCGCACTCGCCAGGAACGAGGCACCCAGCGTGACCGCCTCGATGCTCGACAGCTTGTCCGACGACCGATCCAGGGACATCCAGCTTGCGGTCATCGAGAATCCCAACACCCCGGAGGCAGCCCTCAAACGGATGATCAAGGATTGGAAGTTGAGGTCGGCTGTTATCGCGCGCGGAAATCTGAGCACTCAGCTACTGATCGAACTTGAGAAGGACGATTCGACGCGACGGGACGTAATCGATCGCCTCGACAACAATCCGATGGGCTGGGGAAGGAGCCAGTACGGTACGCCACCGGACGACTTCGTTGAGCTCCTACGCACATGGGCACACTCTCCCAACCAGCACACGCGCATCGCTGTCTCCCGAAACGCCGCGACACCCCTGGAGGTACTCGAGGAGCTTTGTGGCGATGAGACACTCGCCGAGCATGTCGCGAGCGGGTTCGGGACAATTCTTGCGAACAACCATTGGTCGGATGGCTACCAATTGGGCAAGGTCGGCTGGTACAAGCGGTACCTCAGCGACACGGACCTGGCGTTCATGGCCGCTTCCCCAAGTCCGATATTGCGCGGAGCGCGAGCCGGGCGTCACGGAGATAACCCGACGGTACTGGATCAGCTCGCACAGGATTCGGAGCCGTCTGTCCGCGCGGCGGTGGCCAGGAGCGAATGGGTCGGATTCCCACAGCTTGTGGTACTCGCCGACGACGATGACGAGAGCGTTCAGTCGGCGGCTGCGCAATCCATTCGAGATCTACTGCGCAAGGATCAGGAGCCGGACGAGGAGTGGTCCGGAGAGTGGCTTCGCGATCAGACGAACTTCGCCGCCTACTTTCCGACAGGGCACGATGGGCGGGTTGACATGTCGTTGATGCGGCGCGTGTTCCTCGCGGGTGAGCCGAGCTGGATGTGCTCTTCTGCCAAACTCGACCGTCTAGCTCACTCAAAGAGCGCTGTCGTCCGGGCGGCTGTCGCAGCGTTCCAAGACAGTTACGAACCTCGCGGCATACTCAGTTACTCCCTTAGTGCGGACACCATGTTCGGGTTGCTTTCCGATCCAGATGAGACCGTTCGTATCGCCGCCTATGGCAACGCTGGGAGTTCTGCGGTTGCTGTCGCGCGCCGTGAGGACATCCCAGAGCAGGCGGTTCTTGAGTACGCACGCTCCTCCAGTGACGCAGTGCGCTCGGCGATCGCCTCGAACAGCGCTGCGCCCGCCCCCGTGCTCGCGAACCTCGCGCGCGACCGCTCGGCCGAAGTTCGTGTGGCCGTTGCGATGAACCGGGCCACACCACCGGCAGCGCTTGTGGCGCTTACGCGAGATGACGACGAGGACGTCCTGCTAGGCCTCCTCAGCAACCCCAATACGCCGACAAGATTCGTTGAAGAGCAAGCTGATCGCACCGGCGACTATGGCGAATGGGAGCGGCATCGCAGGATCGCTGCCAATTCGAGTTCGCCGACCGATGTACTCCGCAGGCTTGCATACAGCAAGCGAGCAGATGTCCGACAACTCATCGCCCAGCACCCGGCTGTGCCGGCAGACACGCTGGAGATTCTGGCCTTCGATGAGGTTGCGCAGGTGCGTGACGCCGCGTCGCGACCGGACGACTCGGCGAATGGCCGAACTGAATGAGCGACTACTGGGTGACAATCGGCCTCGCCGCCCTTATCGGGGTCGCCATCGGTGCGATCGTCAGCGTCTGGACCGTCACCCGGAACATCAAGCACAAGTCCGTCATTGAAGAGCGCCAGAAGTGGCGAGACGCGCTGCGGGAGCTTATTCCGCGTCTCGTAGACGCCGCTGGTCAGGACGACCGCGACAGGGTGCGCAACTCGATCATCCTGCGACTCAATCCGCATCAAGACCAGCCGGCGACGCTCGTCGTCGACCATTATGTGGAGAATCCATCTCGTCAGACTGGTTCGCTCGTAGTTGCCCACTTTCAGGATCTGCTGAAGCGAGATTGGGAGCGCGCCAAGATCGAAGCGAGCTTCTTTCCTTTCTGGGCGACGTCAAGAGCTGATCTTCGAGTTCGTCGCCAGGTTGCCGCCTCGCGTCGGCGAACACCACAGTCAGGCGATGTGACATAGGAAAGGAAGTGCGGCGCAGGAGTACGATGACTCCCACGCCGCTCTCCTGTTGCGATGGGTCAGCGGACAACTCCGGCGCCGGTGGAAGAGACCGGCTCGGCTACTGGCCCCGTGGCGGATCGATCCGCAGCGGGGCCGCTAGCTTTTGGGGCGCGGTCGACCTGGACGGTCGCGAACTTCAGCGACGCGCCGATGTTGTCGGCGACGATGTCGCGGGTCTCGCGGGTGTTGCCGGTCTCCTTGTCGGTGTAGGTGCCGAATCGAAGGTCGCCGGCGACGATCACGCTGTCGCCCTTGCGGAGCGATGTGGCGACGTGACGGGACTGCTGATTGAACACCACGACGCGGTGGAACACCGTGCCTACGTCCTCCCAGCGGTTCGTCGTCTCGTTGAGACGGCGGTCGTTGACGGCGACGGTGAAGCGGGCGTACTCGTTACCCGACTCGCTGGCGCCGTGCTCGGGGTCACCGGTGAGGTTGCCCTCGATGGTGACAGGGATTCTCGTGGTCATCCTTCTTCCTTCCGTTCGGAGACGCCGCGGCGCCTCACCCGGCGTGAGCCTGATTGGCCCACGCGTCCCATTCCTGATCGTCGACCGCGTTCGTCCACGAGCGGGGCTTGTACGGGCTGTGACCACGTGAGCATCCGCCGGCGTACGCGTTCCTGAGACGAGGCATCGCCAGGCTGAGGCGTTCATGCCACCCGATCGGTCCGAATCCGGCGTCAGAAGAATCGAACGCGACGCCGTGCGCGATGTGCAGCGCCGAGAGTTCCTCGACGAGGTCACCGTGCTTGAACCAGCACACCGGCACGATCGATTCCGAGATCTGGTATCGCACGGTGAACCACTCCACCCACTCGCGCAACGAATCCCATGCCGCACGAGCGTCAGAATCGGGCAACGTCCGCCAGTTGATGATGCGGGCGCCGATCGGCTCCGATGGGCCCGACCGGATGTCGGGATGGAAGTCACTCATCTCCTGAGCCATCAGGTCATCGAGGTCTGGCGGGTCGTCGTAGTCGGTCATGACGCAGTCCCGTTGAGCGCCTGGAGTTTGCGGCGGAGCGCATTCAGAGCGATCTCGGATGCTGCGCGACGGGTGCGATGGCGCGACAGCACCGCGTCGCGATCGATGAGTCGGTGCAGCAATTCGTGGCAGTAGGGATGCATCGGCACGAGGTCTGCGTGACGCTCGCGTGCGACCCAGTGGCCGTCCTCGGTCTGGTACACGCCTGCATAGTCGAGATGATGCAGTTCGAGTGCCCGCCTGCTCGCCGGTCGATCGCAGCCGGCGCAGGTGAGGGGATGCGTAGTCAGGGACTGCGCCGCGAACCACTCGTCGCGACGCGCGAACCACGCGCGTGAGCGAAGGAAGGCCGACCGGTAAGCCTTCGCGTGCAGAGGCTTTCGTCGGTTCGTCATTCTTCGCTCACCGCCTCGGCGCGCTCGGTGAAGGGCGGCGGAGCGATCGTCGCGCGACGAGCCTCCTCGAACGTCGTCTGCTGCTCCCGCTCGGTCTCGCGCTTGCCGGTCTGGATCGCGCGGGCGTCGCGGCGCTCGTCCCACCCGGCGAGGTCGAGAAGCACGCTGCGCCGGTTGCGATAGGCGAGGAGACCTGCGCTGGGCGGGAGCCGGCGGATCTCGTCGACCGACATCAGCGGGCGACGCTCATGGTGCTCGCTGGTCGAGTATCCGGCATCCCGAGTCGACCACGAGCGCTGCTCACGTCGCGTTTCACGCATACCGAGGAGCGACTCGACGTCGCGCAGGTGGTCGACGTGGCTCGCGCCGCCGAGGAGTACCTTCGCGGTCGCAGCGGCCCAGATTGTGTCCGCCTCAGCACGAGACCACGACGTCTCAGCCTGGGACAACGCCTGCAGCACGATGAAGGTGCAGATCCCGCGGCCGCCGCCGTCTGCCATGATTCGCGGCAGGCTGCCCCAGCGGAACATGTTCGCGATCTCGTCGAGGATGAGCCCGAGCGGGTGGGCGAGGCGTGCACCCGGCGAGGCGAGTGCCCGGTTGCGGGCAACCTCAACGATGTCGTCGAGTACCGCGCCGAGCCATCCACCCATCGCTGATGCGCCCGCCGACGAGCCGATCAAGTACAGCGTGTTGGCGGAATCCAGGAACGCGCCGGGTACCAGCTCGAGGTCGCCGGGCCGAGGTGAGAGCGCGTCACGGATCTGTGGAACGGCGAGCGGTGCGACCGCACCGCTGACTCCGAACCAGATCGACGACACGAGCTTCTCGTCCCCGGCGATTGTCGCACCTAGGCTGTCGCCCCAGCCGGGTGCGCCGTCGGCCTTGAGGATGTTGACTGCGTCGCGGGTCTGCGCCGGGCTCGTTCCCCAGTCGTAGAGCTCGGCGATCGACTTGCCGCCCACGGCGGCCGCGTGGAGAAGTCGACCCAGTACGACGCCCGCTGCCTGTGCCCACTCGCCGTTTGTGCTTGAGGCGCCGAGCGCGGTGCCGGTGATGATCGCGTTGCCGCGCTGCATCGCGACCATCGGGTCTTCGCAGCCTGCGATTGGGGAGATACGAAGTGGCTGCCTCGCGCCCGACAACCTCTGAGGATCGAACACGTGAACATCGCCGCGCGTCTGCCGCATCCGCATCGTCGCAGTGAGATTGTCGTTCGTCGTCGAGGTGGTGATGAGTGGTCCAGACCAGTCGACGATTGCGGAGATCAGTACCCTGTACCCCTTGCCGGAGCGGGGTGGACCTTCGAGCGCGACGGAGTCTTCGATCGAGACGTACACGTCCTGCCCGCGCGACTTCCCGACGCGCCATCCCACGTCGGTCGGGGTCGGCTTGGTGAGGTCGGGGCGAAGATGCTTCGCTCGGCGGAGGACGGCCTTTGCGGAGAGATGATCGCGGACTTCGGTCGACGTGGCGAACCCGGGGCGAGCTCGCAGATCGGCGAGGAATCCGCGGTCGGATTCGCGGTACCTCCGCAGGGCAACGAGCCCCCACGCCACGAGCGCGCCGACAACGACGATCACCGCGATGTCTACGACACGGATCCAGACGACCGGCATCACGCATCCCGCAGGCGACGAGTACTCCGACGGGTCGCCGGTGATCGCGAGAGCGAGTCCCGCGAAGAGGTGCTCCGGCGTCGGGCGGGCGCCGCACACCAGTTGCGTGAGCGCTTCCGCCAGGAAGCCGAATGCAAGCGAGAGGACCACTGCCACCGCGACGAGGACGGCGATGGCCTTTCCGAGCATGCCCTGATTCATCGCACTCACAACCCCTCGGCTGTCGCCGCCGCTGCTGCGAACCACGCATCGCAAGTGCGTCGTCGGAGGGAGTCGAAGCGCAGCTGGCCCGCTTTGAGTGCAGGATCGAACGGGATGACGTGAACCGCTCGGACGTGGCCGGCGAAGCCATCCGCGATCCGGCGAGCCTCGGCCGGCGCGGGCTCGGACTGCGTGACGATCACAACCGCCCGCTGTGCGAGGACGCTCGACCGCTCGTCGCGTCCACGCAACGCGTCAAGCAGCAGCGCGGCCGATTCAGCCGACTCCGGTGTCGCAAGCGTCGGGATGACGAGTTGGTACGAGTTGTCGACCATGCGGAGCCAGCGCTCGGCCGATTCGTCGTTGCCGGAGTCGAAGATGACGAGCCGGTAGAACCGGGCGGCGACCTGCATCAGAAGGTCGAACTCCGCTGCCGCGATCCGCTGATCGGTGGCGAGCAACTCCGGGTTCGAGCGCAGCACGTCATACCGATCTGTGGCTTGGTGGTGCACGAACCGCGTGATGTCGGAGACCCCCGCCCCGAGCGTCAACAGACGAGATGCCTCGGGCAGCAGGTCGCGGAGTGTGGTGTCGTACACCCCTTGCTCGGTGCGCCAACCGAGCGTGCCTCGAGTGTCGTTGTTGTCCCACGCGAGCACGTTCCCGCCGCCCTCGCGCGCGTAGACGGCGGAGAGCATCGCGGTGGTCATCGTCTTGCCGACACCACCCTTGCCGTTCGCGATAGCGATGGTGCGGCATCCCGCCCACTGCCTTGAGACGACGGATGCCCACTCGGCGCGGTGACGATCCGCGGCCGACGGTCGAACCGTGATTCCGATGCGTCGTGCCACGCCGCGCCAGCCCGTCGATGCCGTGGGTGCGGTCGTCGGCATCTCGAGGAACGACGGACGAGCGGGCGGCTCCGCAGCCTGTGCGGTCGGGGTCTCCGTTGCAGCCGGCTGCGGAGCCTGTTCGCTCACCTCCTCTCGATACGTCTGGGTGCGCCCGCTGGGTCGGTCGGGCGGGTTGGATGCCGGCGCCGGCGGCTCGAGGGGCGTCACCTGCCCGTCGGGTGCGACGAGGAGTCGGTGCTTGCCGTGGTCGCCCGAGGTGATCAGTTCGAGCGGGGCACCTGAGCGGCGAGCCTCGCTGGTCGCGCGTCGGACGATCGCGTGGCGAACGTCGTCGTCGGTTTCGGCCTGGATCTCTTCGCCGTAGCCGTCGTGCGTGATGAACGTGATGTGTCGCCCAGTCACGTCGGCGTATGCGCGAGGGTGGCTGATGATGGTGCTCATGCTCACTGCTCCTCGGTGTTCTCGCGGGGGTTGGCGGTGAGCCATCCCTCTATTCCGGTGTCGGTGTCTCGTGCGTCCGGCCACAGGGCGTCGAGCGTCGTGGCGTCAATGACTGGGAGTTCGGCGTCATCGCGGTCAGCGGCGGTAACGGCGTCGTCGGTGGCGAAGAGTCGGTACTCCCACTCGGTCGACGTGGCGAAGCAGTCGACGAGGTAGGCGTACTGGCCGACGTAGGCGACAAACTCGCCCTTGCGCAGGTGTCGAGCCATCTCGACATGCGGCGCCGGCAGATTGAGGCGTGTTCGAAGCGCCGCTTGCTCCTGGTGGTTCACACGGAAGATGAACTTGTTCTCGATGTCTCCGACGATCGAGTACGCGAGCGACCGCTCGAGCGAGCCCTCATCGCCCACGGCGTCGAGGTCGCCCATCTTGTGCAGGATGACGATGTTGCTGATGCCGTAGTGGCGCGAGAGCTTGAGCCATTGCTGGAACATCTGCAATGACGACAGCGAGGTCATGTCGCGCCAACCCTCTTCGCGCACCACGTAGCGTGTGCGCTGAGCTGCGCGGTCGGAGATCACGGCTTGGATCCAGGCGGTGGAGCACACCTGGGTGAGTTGCGCCGCGAGGTCGCCGCGGGCGAAGAGCTCGGAGGTGTCGGTGACCACGATCGGAGCGGCCTGGTCGAACTCGACCGTCGACTCGTCCTCGAAGAGACCCGCAAGGTCTCCTTCGACGAAGCGGCGCAAAACGAATCGCGGCTGGATCGCGCCGTCGGCGGCGTGGAAGTCAGCGCTCGTGTCCCTCGCGATCGACCCGAGTTCCTCGTACACGCCCCGGAGCGTTGGACGATCGGCGGTGCGATCGATGCAGCGGTCGAGCGCGTCGAGAAGCGCGGCGTGTTCGACCGCGGACAGACGCGAGCCCAACGTCATCTCGATGAGAGAGATGAGCGTGTTGATCCGGCGCTGTTTGACCATTTGCTCGTGCTGCTCGTCCGTCGCGTCGGTACGGCGCGGTCCGCGGTCGAGCGGGTTGAGCCTGGTGCCGGTGCCACCGCCGAGGCGGATCACGCGACCACCCGGAATGGCTTCGGCGACGGCGACCCACTCGCCCTTCGGATCGGACGGAACGACGACCTGGTGCCCGAACGCGATGGACCGAGTGACGAGGGTCTTCACTGTCGCGGACTTGCCGCCTCGGTATGCACCGAGCACGAGGATGTTCGTCGAGAACGTGCCGCGCTCGGACTCGTCGACGTAGGTCTCCCAGGGCGAAAAGTGCCAGAGTGCGTCGGCGTTGAGGTCGACCCCGAGGATCGGCCCGCGGTGGCCGAGTCCAGAGTCGGCTACAAACGGGTAGATCCCTGCGATGTGCTGAGAGGTCGCTTGATGCGCGGGGATCCAGGCCCTTGCGAGGTTCCAGTACCCGCCGTTGATGAGGCCGGGACCGAACGGACCGGGGACACCGGCCTCAGGCAGGCCGCGGTCGCGACGCGACGTGCGCGCCGGCATCTGGTCCTGGCGGGCTCGGCTAATCTCCCGCTGCAGGTCGCGCCTCTCACGCCGCGTGAGTTCGACGGGAGTGAAGGATGCCGCGTGCCGCACCATCACTTCATCCCCATCCCGATCGGCAGCGCGTTGACCATCAGCGCCTCGGCCTGCTGGCAGTAAAGGATCTGCGCCTCCATGCCTGCGCGGGAGAGCGCGTTGCGCATGCCGGCGATCGCCTGGTCGAGGCGTTCCTCATCAGGTGCGGTGACCGTGAGATAAGCGCCGTACTGGAACTCGCCGTGGCCTCGAGCGATCTCCTGCTCGCGCTGTTCGAGAGCACGCCAGTCTGCAGCATCCGCCGCCGACCCGTCTGCACCCCGCTTCGCGCGGAGGGACTCGTTGCCGCGCCACACCTTCTTTTCGTCGCGGATGCGCTTCAGCGCCTTCGACACGGGCACCGGAGTCAAGACGATCGAGAAGATATGGGTGATCGCTTCACCGGTATGCGGATGCCGCGCGAACACGACCGGCGACAGGAAGCCGACGGGGGAGTCTGAGCGCGGCCACTCGTGGATCCACATCGTCGTGTGCATGCCAGAGTCGGTCATGACGATGCCATTGCGGCCCTTCGGCTCCTCGAGGTACATCGGACCGATCGCAGCCGGATCAACACCCGCAACCTTCTCGGGCCGGTTCTGAACGATCGGTGCGAACTCGGGGTCGAACGACAGTCGACCCAGGGCGGCGACGTCGCGCGGCGAAAGCCAGCGGCGCACCGTGATCTTCGCGGACGTCAGGGCATCGGCCAGGTTGCCAGCCTCGATTTGCGCGAGAGTGACGATCGCTTCCTTGCCGCCACCGAGTGCCTTGAGTTGTGAACCGAGCGAGACCAGGTCGAGCGTGAGCACGATGTAGTTGCGGTGCGCCACCTCGAAACGCTCGGAGCGATCCATGACGTCTTGGTAGTTTTGCGCGACAGGGGAATCGGGGTTGAGCTTGCGAAGGCGTTGCACCTTCTCGTAGTGCTCGCGGGCCGCGCGGATCGTCGTGGGCAGTGTGCGCTCCTGCAGGGTGATCCGCTTGACGCCTGGTCGCTGCGTGAAGGGCCCCAGTACCCGGTCGAATTGCTCGGCGAGATCGAAACGCTCGGGCAGATCCTGCATGAGGAATCCCTGTACTTCGAGTTCGGCGATCACCGACACCGAACGATCGCGCGGGTTGTATGTCGCTGCGACGTTGTTGACGTCCCAGAGTTGAATCGACGCGCGAGTGCCCGGAAGGTTGAGGGTTCCGGTCATCCGTGGCCGCTCAGGGCGGAACTTCTCCGTCGTCGCGCCCGTCGCGTGGCGGAGTTGCTTCATGAACCACAGCCCCGCCATCCGCGGGGCGGAGACGCCTTGGATGCTAGTGAGGGCAGTGACACCGAACGCCAAGTAGATCGGTGCGCCGTAGAGCAGACCGGGCGGCCCGAAGCGGTTCACGAAGATGAGCAGGACGAGAGCGGCCGCGGTGACGAACGCGAGTTGCCACGGGTCCATGCCCATGACGACGCCTTGCCGCGACCGGCGCGGCAGACGCACGGGGCGCGCGTACTCGGGAGTGCTGGTCATGACGAACTCCGATCAGGCTTGGGGGTCTGGGGAGGCTGTGGTGATCGAGGCGATGAGGTAGAGGTCGGGGGAGTCGGGGTCTCCGCTGCGCGCTGTGGTGTCGTAGTTGACGTCGTGCGCGTCTGAGACAGCGTCGATGCGCCGCGCGGAGTGGTGGGCGTCGACCGGGTTGTCGCGGGCTTCGGTGACGGAGCGGTCGATCCCGGTCGACTACCCGCAGGGCGGATGCCCGAGGGGAGCGCGCCGAGGCGGGTCGGTATCCGCGCGGCGGAGCGAGCTGCGCCCGCGGCCATTCGTCCGCCGTGGGAGCCGAGGCGTGATCCAACCCCGTCAGCAGCGACAGCGCCCGCGAAACTGAACAGGCCGAAAAGTGCGAACGGAGCGAAAGCGACGAGGACGAGGCCGATGATCAGTGGCCACGACTGCGGATTCCAGATGGTCTTCACCGATGCGAGGCCGTTGATGATCAGCGTGACGAATCCGATCGTCAGCGGCCCGGTGAGAAGCAGCACCACGACAGCCGACGCGTAGCGCACGACCCACTGCGGCCCGATCCCGCGCACAGGGAACAGCATCCATGCCACCGGCCCGACCATAATCAGCGCCGCGAGCACGATGTTGCGGAACGCGAACACGAGCATGAGGAGCAGCATCCCGAGCATGAGCATGAAGTGGATGAGGAACGCGAAGAAGTAGTTCGCCTGACCGCCCGCCCACATGACCGACTGGAGTGTGGAGTAGAGGGCATCGCGGCCGTCGCCGGTGAGGATGTACCAGGTCATGTCGTCGACGGCGTTGAGGAGATGACCGGTGAGCCACAGGGTGATCGGCACGGCGGGGATCGCGATGAACGAGCGAACGAGGGCGCCGACGAGCTCTTCGCGGTCGCCCGAGACGACGGCGGCGGCGATCGCCCAGACCATTGCACCGAAGGTGATGATGAGGATCGCCCATTGCCAGAACGACCATTGATCGAGCGCGGCGCTCCACAGGAGGGTGGACGTGTCGAAGCGCATGTTGTCGGCGACGGAGAACATCATCCCGGTCGCAGCGAGGGCCATGCCGCGGCCGGCATTCTCGAACGTCACGCAGACGGCATCGCCGATGCTGCAGCCGTATTTCACCTCAAGCGCGCGGCCACCGTCAGCTTGAATCGCCCGCGCATGCCCCTCGAAGGTGGTGCAGACCGTGTTCTTCTCTCCTGCGATGTTGACGCCGATGAAGCACTGCTGCGCGGTGACGCTGTTCGGGTCCATTGGCGTGCACGTGACCTGGTCGACTGCGCCCTGGCAATCGACGGGGTAGGCGGGTGCCGACCATGGTTCGCCGCTGACAGCAGCCATCGGCATCGGGGCTGCGGCATCCGTCACCGTCGCGTGCGCGGCGGTTCCTGAACCGAGCGCGAGCGCGATCCCGACGGCGAAGCCGAGGCGGAGAACTCGGACGAGGTTCATCAGAATCCGAAGTCGAAGTTCACGAACCAGGCGAAGAGACCGGATGCCGCGCCCAGCACCGCGGCAGCGATGAAGATCCAGAGGATGTTCTCACCCGCCCACGTGCGGACCCGATCGGATGCCAAACCGCGGAACGCGAGAGCGGCTCCCGCGATGATCAACATGATCAGAACGACGAGCATCGCTCCCGCCAGAATGTAGGACGCGATGACCTGGAAGCCCTGAAAGAACGGGGCCGAGAAGTCCGGCTGAATATCGGGAATATCGACATCCATCGGTGCGGCGTAGGTGTTCATGATCGTTCTCCTTCGCGGTGACTACTTCAGTGGCAGGCCGAGTGCGGCCATGAAGGGCTCGGGAGGTATCGGGTTACCTGATCTGCGGACTTCGAAATGGAGGTGGCAGCCGAAGGACTTGCCAGTGTTGCCTTCGGCGCCGATGGGTGTGCCGGCGGTGATGTCGTCGCCGACGGAGACGCGGAGCGATTCCCACTGCATGTGGCCGTACAGCGTGACCACGTCGTCGCCGTGATCGATCCGGACGGTGTTGCCGTAGCCCTGATACGAGCCGGCGGTGATGACGCGCCCTGGGCCGGCGGCGAAGACCCTGGCCCCGCATCCCTGCGCCATGTCATAGCCCTGGTGATTCACCGAGCAGTAGCCGCATCCGACGACCGGGTTGTGGCCGAAGCCACGACCCTTGGAATAGCCGCCCGCGAGCGGGTAACTCCAGTCGCCGATGACAGCCGGCGCGGCATCCGTCTTCGTCTCGGTTGTGCTCGCGGCCGCGCCCATGATCGCGAAGGGCACCGCAATGAGCGGGGTGACAAGGAACCCCGCAATGAGAAGGACGCCGACGAGTGCCCCTGTCAGGATCTTCCGACCAGTCCTCGTGTTGAGGGCTGCTGCGGCGATCACCGGGGCTCCCATGTCAGGGCTCCAAGGGCTCCGTGAAGTAGCGAACCACCTTGCAGTCGCCTGCATGCTGGTCTGAATTGGCCGTCGGCACGGATGCCGCGCCGCAGAGCACCTGCACGCTCACGCGCACCTGCTCGTCGTACGACGTCTCGCCACCGGAGCTGTCCGAGCGAGTGAAAGTGAGGGTCACGTCGGACGTGCCGATCGACATGTCACCTGACACATCGTCGGGCACCGGGACGTACGCGACCTCGCCCGTCGGTACTGCCGAGACGCGGCCATCCTCGCCAGCGAGTGAGTCCCACTCCTCCTGTGGCAGCACGACGCCCGTCCGGAGTTCGACCTGCGAATCCTCCATCGAGGACAGCTGATCTGCTTCCGATGTGTAACGCGTGTCGGGTGTGAACCAGCTGTCGAGGTAACCGAGCCATTCCTCGCGGGTGCTGAGGGTGGTGTCGAAGGTAGAGGCTGCGGCCAGGGCAGCGGCGATGTAGGTATCGGCATCCGTGGTGATCGGCTCGGGTGTCCAGCCACGGTCAGCAGCCGACGGATCCACGGACGTACCGGCGGGCTTGCTGGACTCTGTCGGCATAGGTGTGCTCGACGAGGTTGGCCCGCTTGTCGGAGTGGGATCTGGTTGCGCGAGGATGGCGCTCACGATGATCGCGACAATTCCGGCGATAAGGACAAGTCCGCCGATGATCGCCCACGCGACACCGCGTCGTCCTGAACTGTCGCTCATCATCATCGGTCAGCCCTCCTGATCCTTCAGGACAGCCACCGTGCACGGACGATTCTGCTCGCGCGACGGTCGCCGTGACCGCATCCTAGACACGCGATGCGCTCGCGGAAAAGGAATCGACGCAAGGTTGTGGATAACTCTGGTGCCGCTGTCTCCTGTGGAGGAGTGGACCGATGCTTCCCCGGGGACCGCGTAGTTTATTAGCTGGATCAGGATGTTGTCTGTCGACCGAACGGGGGACACTGTCGAAGGCACATTTGCTGTGCGCAGTCCAAGAAGTACCCGACGGATTGACATGCCCACACGGTATACGAGTGTGGAGGGAAAGTAAACAACTAAATTGGATGCTTTGCTGGACTTCCCGGCGGCCACTGCGACACAATGGCGACATGCCACGTCTCGCGCAACCAGCGGGCTCTGAAGATGCTCACGACCCGATCGCGCTATTGGGCAATCTCGTCAAAGCGGCGATCCTCCGCTATCTGCGTTCTAACCCTGATGTGACGGTTGGGCCGATCTGCGACGCGCTGGATCTGGGGCCGACGACGATACAGCCCCGGCTCAATGAGCTCGAGGCGGCCGGCCTCGTGATCGCTGACCCGCCCAGCGTTGCGGGGGAGTCCCGAAAGGGCGTCTGGGTCAAATACAGCGTGAACAACGAGGCCGTGACCGACCTCTACCTGCGTCTCGGGATGGCGATCGGCGAGTTCTGAGCCGTCGAGTGTCGGTGGCCGGCGGTATGCCTGGGGTTAGCCCTGGGAGGTGGTCGCGGTGGAGATCTTGACCTGGGTGCTGGTTGCTGGCCTTGTCCTCGTTGCGATTGCTGCCGTCTGGTTGAAACGGCGCGCTCGCCGCGCCTACGTGATCGATCATGTTCGAGTAGAGATGCACCCTGCCTGCGTCGTGGAAGACCGCGTTGTTGAGCAGGTGTGGCGATCCGCTCTCTCGATGACGAATCAGTCACGTCGGCCGCGCGCTGTCCCGACCTTCGCCGAGCGGTCTACCGTGCGCGCCGGTCGACGTGAGTATCTCGCGAGCGTCTACTTCGATGCAGACGACCTCGAGATCAACCCGCGCGCGGTTGCGCTGGCATGGATCGAGTACGTGCTGCCGATGGATGCGGTACCCGGTCGGGCTCGCCTTGCGCTCCTAGGAGCATATCGACGGCCTAAGTCGTTGGCCTTTGCGGCTCCTCGAGAGAACGACGTGAGGCGGTCTGTGGTCGGGCGCGGGAAGGCGGGTCCCGAACTTCGAGCAACATGACCTGTGCAGCGACTCGGGTGGGACCTATGTCGGCACTCATCACTACGTGCCCCCGGAGGGATTCGAACCCCCGACCCGCTCCTTAGGACGGAGTGGCTCTTCCACTGAGCTACGGAGGCCAGCGTCTTCATCTTACCTGTGGGTGTTTGCCTGGATGAATGCCGCTAGCGTCGCCCGCGAGATGTACTTGCCGGATCCCACTTGGGTGTGCTCGATGACCCCATCTTTCATCAGCGCATGCAACGTCCCGTAGGAGATGCCAAGTTCGCTCGCCGCGTCTTTCAGCTTGAGCAGCATCGGCCCCGACGCCGACAGTTGGCGCTGATCGGTGGTACCCGGCTCAGGCTGCAATTCGACCACCTGGACGTCGGTGGCCTTCGTCTCCCACCGACCGGCGAATGCCCATGAGGTGGTCAACTCGTCCTTTACCTTCTTCGCCGCGGATTCTTCATCGGCGGCTCGAATCCACAACTCGGCCACTTCGACCTTCGTCACCACCACCTTGAACCGCATGGTCCCTCCTGCGAACGAAGGCCCCGGGGTTGCCCCCAGGGCCCGAGCAGCTCCGTCCTTTGAGCATCGTACGCCCCAAATGCGCCAGTGCGCGGCCTCCCTTGGCGTCTCTCTCGACCTGAGGGATGCCAGGCCATTTGGTTGGGCCCCGGGGCGGGGGGTAAATCCGATGCGCGCCAGAGTTGATCGGATGGTTTGTGCCAGGCGTTTTGATGTCGGAGGCGGCAGGGCATATCCCAGCGGATGCGGCGAGTCGACCGGCGCCTACCTTCGCCGATACGATGCGGGAACGCGCATGCGACAGCCAGGAAGTCTCGACAACTCGATCAGGGGAGGCGCAGTGCCCGGTGACCTCGACATTGAGGCCGCAGTACGTCGTATTCGCGAGCACGCCGACCACGGCACAGAACACTTCGTTGCGCGACCCGATGCGGACGCCGCTCCTGAGACCGTTGTTGAGGGCGCGATCTATCGGTATCCCGAGGTGTCTGCGGATGGCGAGACCGAGGTCGCCTTGACGATTTACGTCGGAATTGGTGAACTCGGAGCGACTCTCTGGCGCCAGGAGGCGTTGACGTTGGAGCGAATCGGCAATCTAGGGCATGGGGCTCTTCCCACGATGCTTGACAGTGGCTACCTTGCGGCCACAGCTGATGAGCCCGGAGTTGCCTTCATTCGCACTCGAGCCGTGTTGCCGACGGTCGATATCGACGGAAACCCGGTCGATCTCGCACAGTTTCTCCTTGATCGGCCAAGCGACGCGGTGAAGCACTTGTGGTTGCTGGCGGATGCGCTAGCGGCTATTCATGATTGCCGAATCATTCACCGGAACTTGTGGTCCGGAGCCGTCGAGTACGAACTCGTCGGTGCGTCAGCTCAGTCCGAAGACTCGGAGGTTCAGGCGAGGGGACTACGGGTTCAGCTCGCGCGGTTCGAGATGAGCGGCATGTTCTCGAACCTCCTGCGATCGTGGCGGCCAGGTCGGGTTGGGCCGACTGAGGTGCGGAACTTCCTAAGGGCGCAGCCGCCCCGTAGCCGAATCTTCGCGTCGCCTGAACGGCTGAGGTTCATCTTTGGCACTGAGGCCTCCAGCGAGCAGGACTTCGCCGGCGACGTGTTCGGCCTCGGGATGATCGCCGTGGAGTGGCTCCTAGGTCCCGAGACGCTCGGGGATGAGGGGGACTTCGGCTCACTGGAGTCGCTACTCGTAGCTCAGGACCGCATTCGAACCGCGGTTGGTGCCAGCAATCTTCCGAGCGAACTGAGGTCGCTCCTATTGCGCATGATCGATGCCACCCCGCCAAGGCCCACTGCATTCGATGTCGTTCGCGAACTCGGCCGCGTCTACGATGCCGCGCTCGTCGATTTCCAGTCCGGGACCGGACTGGCGGAGCCCTATCTCGTGGCGTACCAGCCCGGAGAGCACCGATCCGACAAAACCCTCAAGGAGTGGGGCTACTTGTCGGAGTCCACTTCGACGCAGTCGGGAGAGGCCGAACTCGCCGAACTCATCAAATTCGACATGCGGGGGGCGCGACTTCTCCGCTCGGAGGATGGAGCGAGCCCATTCGTAAACGACGGCCGACCTGATAGAGCCAAGAGCGCGAAGACGGTGATCGAGGGTCGACGTTTCGTTTGGTTCCTCGACACAATGTTCAAGCAGCAGGGGCTCCAGAAGCGAACGTTGTACCCGGAGATCCAGATCGTCCGCTATGTGGTCGACAAAGGGTTCATGCCGAGGTCGTTGGAGACGTTCATTACCAGCCACATGTCGAGGGTGCTTCCCGAGGTCGAGGCAGTGAGCTTCAATCTCGCCAAGCCCGTACACGATGCGAAGGTGAAGGGGCGGTTGTCTTGGCTTCCGCTCCTCGCCAGTCTGCAGGTCGAGGCGCCGTCTGAGGACGCACTCCTCCACAGGCGCCAAGCTATGGAGTGGTACGTCGACTATCAAGCAGCGATACTCCGTAGCAGGGAGTATGCCTACGAAGTTATCGACGATTCCGTTCCGAGTCGCCCCCAGATCGTCGCGAATCATCCCGAGGAGCAAGATCGCGCAAGGCGATCGTTTGATTCCTTGACCAGGATGCTCCTGGACGACCCGGAACGCCCGTCTCTTAGCGATTTCATCAGGAGCCAGGAGGCGGAGCAAGTCTCGACGATCGAAGTTCGGATTGCTGAAGAAGGTTCTCGCCTACGTGATGGGATGCGCGCCACCGTCGACTCTGTCCGAGGGACGACAATCGTGCTCCGCGCTGATCGGCCGATTCCCCAGCGAGGCTGGATCATGGTCGCAGGAGATCGTGCGTCATCCTCACAGGTGCGCGCGCAGCGTGACGCCGTTGATGAGCTATCTCGCCGGCGCGACCTCCTAACGCAGCTCTCAAGTCCTACTAGCGCTCCGCGGGGCCGACCGCGGTGGGATGTCACTGCATCGGGCAAGCTGGTCGGCGAGGGCGCCAGCGTCGTTCGAGAAATGCTTGCGCACGAGACGTTCTTCGTTCTCCAGGGTCCGCCAGGAACCGGAAAGACGACGATTACGGCACAAGCGGTCGCGGCCTTTCTCCGGAGAGAACGAGGAGCTCGGGTGCTCGTGTCGGCGCAATCCCACGATGCGCTCGACAACCTCGCAGAGCGCATTCTCGACACGCTCGGACTCGAGTCGAACGGCTCCAACCGGACCCACACAGCGCTGCGCGTGGCCAGTCAATTCGGCGAGTCTCGAGTCTCCGCACGCGTGAGCGAGTACCTGGAGCGGGCAGCCGTGGAAGCGTTCGTAGTGTCGATCAAGCGGCTCGTTCGAAACTGGCTAAGCCAGCGTCAAGCAGAGCACGCTGACCTGGTTCCTATCCTGAAGGAGTGGCTCTCGACGATCGATGGGGTTGGACTCGACCTTCGACTCCGACTACGTCGCGGCGCGAATCTGGTTTTCGCAACCACCGGCGCTTCGACCGAAGGCAACTTGGTCACGCGCGGTTCAAACGAACCGTTCGACTGGGTGATCGTCGAAGAAGCTGCCCGCGCCTGGCCGTCCGAACTGGCGTTGCCACTCACGCGAGGCACTAGATGGACGCTTGTCGGCGACCAGGCGCAAATCGGCGCGTACGGCCGATCCGACGTCGAGCGCTTGCTGCATCGTCTCGAACACGACCCTGACCCGGACCTGCAAGCACTCTTCGAACGCCGGGTCGACCTCGCCGAGGGGTTCGACATCTTCGGCGGATTCTTCACCGTGCCGGGTGACCACAGCTGGCGTCACACTCTCCACGAGCAGTACCGCATGGACGAGCGGATTGCCGAGGTTGTCTCTTCTGCGTTCTACCAAGCATCGGGCGGCCTCGAGTCGCCGCGCCGGCGGCGACCGCATGAACTGCGCCACCCAGAGTGGCTTCGCGATGAGGCGCTCGTCTGGATCGACAGCGAGAATCGCAATAGGGCCACACCATACTGGCGAAACGATGCGGAGGCCAGGGACGTCGCGTCAATCGTGAGACTGCTCATCCCCGACCTTCAAAGACATGGGAAGAGCCTTGCGATCCTCACTCCATATCGGGAACAAGTCGAACTGCTACAGGCATCGACCGCCGAACATGCGCAACTTGTTTCCACTATTGACGCCTTCCAGGGTCGTGAAGCTGACGTTGTCATCGCTTCGATGGTCCGAGATCACGTGAGCGATAGGGATGCGCCGTCCGCGAGTGCGGGCCACGTCGCAGACTCCGGCCGCGCGAACGTTCTCATGTCGCGGGCGCGATCTCTACTGATCATCATCGGGAATCTCGATCTTTATGAGAACCATGCTGGACCCGAATGGCAGCAGATCATCGCGACCACGCGATCCCAAGGACGAATTGTGAGCCTTCCTGAGGCGGAATTGGCATGAGCGAGATCGTGGTCTATGCCCAAGCCGCCGTGATTGACGTCCGCATCGAGCTTGCTCCGGTTCACGCAACTGCCGAGTTGGAGCGGCTGGTGATGCGAGCGATCGCAGCAGGAATCGATGAGCTGGATGCCCTCGCGGACGTATTCGGGGTGACCCCCAGGATCATGGCGGATCTCCTCGGCGATCTCTGGACCAGCGGGCAAATCACCGTTGACCTCGGGGTCGACCGGGAAGCGATTGCACTTTCAGCCGCCGGCCGTCAGCACCTTGGGCGGGCCGACAATCCAGAAAGCGCGCACAGAACCGTCGCCGTGAGCTCGGTGCTGTTGGAGAAACTCACTGGACGTGTACTCGGTGAGCGCGATGGGACCTTCGCCCGCGATCGCCGACTCATCGTCCCCCCCATGGACGATGATCGGGACGTTCGGCAAGTGCGAGTATCCGAACTCGAAGAGGCTGTGCGACGAAATCTTGAGCCTCGCGGCGGTTCTATCGAGTTCTTCAACGAGCAACGGATAACGAAAGTTCGACCGGTGCCAAAGCAACTTGGAGCACCGGTTCGGCACAGGTACGTGCCAATACGACTCGCTGTTTGGCGCGACGGCGAGTCGCTGAGAGTGCGGCTCCCAGACGATCCCTTCATAGGTCTTGAGATCCGTGAGCGCGCAGCTGGGCGACTACAGAACGTCATCGCCTCGAACCCCGACAGCGAGTTTGTTCGCGCACTTCATTCGTACGCATCGAAGCAAGCCGACCGCGTAAGAACGGCTCCGGAGCTTGCCGCCGAGCTGATCCGCTCGACCGACGGTCTCGCCTCCGTCGACCCCGGGTTGAGGCAGAGCACACACGACCGGCTGTCGGCGATCGCGCGCACGCTCACTGACTACATCGCGAGTCTCGTTGACCGTGAGATGGATGTCGAGGTCGTTGAGAACGACGACGACCACCTGAACGCCATGCAACGGCTATTAGATGCAGCGCAAGTGCAAATCGTGATGGCGCTGCCTCACGTGCGAGTCAAGGGCCTTGCGAAGCTCCGGCCCGCCCTAGAGCGCGCGGTTGCACGCGGGGTTCGCATATTCGTCATCTGGGGCCTCGAGGCGGGCGAAGACGAACTGGCCAAAGATGTGAAGCAGGAACTCTATGCCATCGCGCGGCACGGCAAGCAAGGAGGCAACGTTCGATTCGCAGGCACACCAGCAAGCATCCATGCCAAGGTATTGATCGCCGACGACCGCGGCGCGCTGGTGACCAGCAAGAACTACCTTTCCGAGTCGCGCTTTGCTGAAGTCGGGGTTGTCGTTTGGGCACGCGACGATCGGCCTTCCCCTGCTATTGAGGAGTTGCTCAGTTGGGCTAGTGGAGTCCTTCCCAATTTCGAGCTCGCGCGACAACTGCTGACGTCGGCAGAGGATTTTGCAGTCCGGGATGGCGCGCTCGACTACACCCGACCAGTAACCCCAACCTTCTCGCAGGAACTCCTGAGACAGGACGCGGAGAGCGCCGCCGTGCGGTTGTGGGGGGCGGCGTGGCGTGCGGCCGCAATCGAAATCGCTCGGGGCCTGACTCGCACGAGGCCTGTCGTTCGTCCCTTGCGCGACGGCGAGCACCACGACCTCGTGCGTGACCTCCTGTCCACGGTCAAGCACCGGATGGTCGTGACGTCGCACCGAGTCTCGGGACCCGTAATCGCCAGGGATCTCGCATCCCGAGCCCTATCCACGACCAAGCATGGGGTAAGCGTCGAGCTGATGTTTGGTGAGTACGCAGCGGACACGTCACAGGCGGACCTCGACGATTTGGTGGGCGAGGGCGGGAACGCGGAGGGCGCGTTCCTCCACATCCGAGCCAGGAACCATGCCAAGGTGCTCATCGCTGACGACATCGCTGTCGTCGGGAGCTTCAATTACCTCGCGTTCAGTGGCAAGTCACGGCGCCGTATGAGCAGTGAGGTGAGTCTCGAAATCGTCTCGCCTCAGATTGCCGACGAAGTCGCCTCGATTCTTGGCGCACTTACAGCGAGTTCTCCTCGACGTGAGCAAGTCGCCGAACCACCTAGCTCAGCCGCGACGCTCGAGGAGGCTCGGCAACTCGTAGGCATCCTGGAGTCGGCAGAGTCGGACGTACACGACGTTGTCGACCATGCCCGGCGCGCCGGCGTTGAGGAAACACTTGCAGCCATTCGTGGCGCCGGAGATCCGGTTGCGTGTGAACGCCTGCTGCTGGCCCTGGTGGCAACGGAGACTGAGGCGCCCCACGCCGATTGGCTGTGGGATCTCACCGAGTTGCATGCGAGTCGGGGTGATTGGCGGATCGCCGCCATCTTCCGCCAGGCGATCCTCGACGCAGAAGCCGAGCCGCGAGCCGCCCTGTTCGACGCGCTCGCAAGCGATTCAGAGGATCTCGCTGTAGTCGCGGACTCGCTGAGCGGCGAGTTGACAGCTGCCGAACTAGAAGCGTTCACCGCCCACCTTGTAGCGTGGCATCTCCTGGACGGAAACACAGACCTCACCGCGGTCCTGAACCTGCTCCGCGTCGAGGGTCCTCCGACGATGAAGACTCTGATTGGCGCGGCGCTTACACACGCGCGCGACTTTGGAGCGGTCGACGTCGCTGCATTGAGAGTCCATGAGACACGTGTTGACCGAACGGCCCGAGTCGACGATGGGTGGGGTGAGCTCGAGCACGCGGTCATGAGCCTCCGAAACGTTGACTACCGTGTTCAAGCTGGCAAGCTCACGATCGACTTCGCGTTCAGTGACGGCGAGGAGTTGTGGGAACTCGAGTCGATCGTTGAGCGGCGCGACGTGGGGCAACTCGGGGACTGGATCTACTCTCACGAGCCGGATGATCAGCGCTGGGTTGACCAAACAGCCAAGAGAGCGGGCGCGCCGCCGATTGTCGGCGGTCTTCGAACACGGTTCGCGACACGGCGGCGAGCAATTCGCGCCGCCGCGCACAGCCTCCTCGATACCCTCGGGACCCAACTAAGTGCGTCGCGCGTGTTGCTCCCGGGGGAGCGAGAATCTCTCGACGCGATCTCGACGATCGCGACAGCCCTCGACGTGTCGGACTCTCCACCCACACTCGTGACCACGATTCGCGCGCGCGCTCTCTCACGCCTCGTCTGGCCTGCGGAGCCGCCGCACGACGGACGCACTCCGGAATGGCGCACGCCGCGACTGAGATCGGTGTCCGATGCGCGGCCGATTCAACGCGCCGCCATCGTTGCGCGCGACTTGTTCGAAGTTCGCGTCGCCGAGGACGCGCTACAAGTTCTGCTGGCCGATCCGGACTTGTCGGCGGCTACCGAGTTCATCGACGCAACGACGAATTCGGGACACGCGGATGGACGGGCGCTTGATCGCATGCGGCGGCTGTTCGAGATCGAGCGCGACCGTCGGATTGAAGCGTTCGATGCCCGAACTGCTCACGCTGCCTCACTTGCTGAGCGCCTCGGCGAGGACTTGCCGCCGGCGGTGGAACGGCGTCGGCCCGGTACCGACTTTGGACCTGACCTGGAGGCAGCGTTGAGCACCGCGGAGTCGACCCTGGCTCGCATCCAGCAGGAATTTTCGGAGCGCATTCGTGCAGAAGTGACAACGCGAGCGGACGTCGACGCGTCCGCGGCCGCATACATCGAGGAGCTCATCGAAGCCGGCGAATATGCGAGTGCACGCGACGCTGTGTCGCACCCCGCAGGCCTTCCGTCTTCGGACGGTACGCCTCCTCCCCCCTTCCGCTGGCACAGTTGGCGTCTACACGAACTCGTCTACCGCTTGACTCATGACGACGAACGGCCATCTGGATTCGATGCGTTCATTCCAACGGAGGATGACGCCGCCGGCTGGCAAGTCATCGATGCACTTAAGCAACTGGCCGCGGGAGACGAGGGCGCCGAGCAAGCCTACGTATCGGCGGTACAAGCGCTGGTACGGCCGGATGCCCCCGCACCGCGACTAACCGCTGGCGTCGCCGGAGCCACGGTGCGATTCCAGCTACCTGTGCCACACAGCACACCATCGATCAGCTGGAGCAACGAGTCATCGGTGACGGTCGCCGTCGGGGACTCGCGAACGTCGGCGCTCTTTCGCCTCGCAACAGACCTGGAATGGAATGCCGAGGGGCCAGTCATTGGCGTCGGTGACATACTGACGCTGCTCAACGCACCCGAGCCGACCTCGCGTGTCGACGTCCGGCAGCGAAGACTCCTAAGGCTTGTGGCATCGCGACTGCCGTTCGACCAAGTGCTCGATCGCGCGGCGCGGAGTCCGGGCGCACCTCCGATCGGTCCAGAGAATCTCCGACGACTTCTGTACGTGCTCGGCGTGGACGTTGGCCGGGTGGAGCGCGACGCACTGGTGGAGATGCTTGGCGATCACCCGTTCGTCCTTTGGCGGATCGTGGAGAAGGTCAAGGCGGAGTCCGCCGGATCGATTTCCTTCAGGGAACGACGCGCGAATCCAGGATTTGACAAGTGGATCGCAGATGCGGTGCTCGAAGACCTGGGGTCAGCGTCGAGCATTGTGGTCCTCGGCACAGTCGCGGAATACGGCGAGCGCGCCGGACTAACCCGTGAGGACCTTGAGCAGATGCTCGCAATCCTGGTCGAGGAAAGCTGGGGCGGCGAAAAGGTTCCGACGGACCTGAGTCTGTTCGACATTGACGCAGAACTTGCCCGCTTGTCAGATCAGCGTTACATCGAACCGGATGCCGAGGGGCGCTACCGGATGGTGGCGAAAGCGCCTTGGTACGCGCTGCGGAGGACCCTCCTCGACGACTCGTGGTTCGGCGACGACGTGGGACTGACGTGGTTCGCACACCACGTCCAGAAGCTGGTCCGTACCGCGCTGTCAGACTACCGGCGACGTATTGACGAGACCTTGCTCCGACAACTGCTCCACAACATGCGGGGAACGATAGTGGAGAACGGATTCGCGGACGATCGTGAAGTGCGGGTGGGTCTGGACGATCTCCGCGACCCCGAGTGGCCAGTGAACGTCGCCAATCTGCTTAAGGTTGTCGCGCGCAACTTCGGCGGCGTTCGCGGGATCGAGTTGTTCCTGCCTGATGTCGACGAAGATCTTCGTGTGAGCGGGCCGTATGCACAGCTTGCGGTTGTGCTGCAGGACGCACTCCACAACTCGGTCCAGTCCATTCGCCGTGCATCCCGGGGTGCGCCAGAGGGGTTTGTCAGAGTCGAAGTCGCCGACGTGGGGAGCGATGTCGCGTTCACCGTTCGAGACTCCGGCCCCGGGTTTAGCCGCGAGGTCATAGACGCCTTCGCTAGAGGCGAGGTCGTTTCATCGCCACGGGGCGCAGATCACGGCCATGGAATGAACGCATACCGCTGGTTCGAGTCGGACATGAGTCGTGTCGAACTCGCTAATGACCCTGAGGGTGGCGCGGTCGTAAGGTTCGTCGTCTCGCGGTGGGTGGCTGACTGATGTCGGCGACGGCGCGATCAGCGCGTCATCGACACCACTGCTCGTAGAACTCGCTCGAGAGGCGCCTCAAGCGTCTGAGCTCCCGTCGTGCGAGAGCGTCGACGAGATAGCCGAACTCCCTCTCCATCCGCGACGACTGAGCCTTGCGCTCCGCCGCGGTCGCGCGTTCAGAGGCGATTCGCAGCCTCGCTCGCCGAGCGAGCGCTTCATTTCGCTGCGCGTAGTGGTCGAGCATCAAGCTCTGGGAGTTGAGGAACCCGATCGCGGTCGAGACGATCTCATCCACGGCGCTCGTGTCTGAAGATGATCCCTTCGCGACAAAGGCCCAAAGATCATACTTCAGCGACGTGTGTTCATCGTCGCGCCTCCCGGGCCGCGCCCAACTCATCCCAAGCACCGGAACCACCGTCGCGCTGCTCTTGATGCGATCGGCCACAGTCAACCCGAGGAACTGGTCGTCGTTCCCGCCGAGGTGGAAGTCGACTAAGACGACGTCGAAAGTCTCGAGCTCCTCTTCAACTTCGAGGAATTGCTCGAAAGAGTCCGCCACCAGGACTTCGATCTCGCCTCGATAACCCCCACGAAGCCCTTGCGCAAGCTCCGGCCCGAGCAGGTCCTCGACAACAAGAGCGCGCTTCGGCCGCAACGCTGCTAGCGACCGCATCTCTTCCTTGAGATCGACGACATCGAGAAGCAGCGGCGATCGTGCGACGCCTGTGGGTAGGTCGCCTGACCACAGGTCGAGTGACGCCCGCGCGCCCTCCGCTGATCGACTGTCGCGAGCTTCCCCGGCAAGGGACGTGAACCGCGTGATGTCGAGGTCTATGCCACTCGCTTCGAGGCGGTAGCCACGATCACGTTTGGTCTCGATCGGAATGTGTTGAGCACGCAGTCGTGAAATCTGCTTCTGGAGGGCCTCGTCGCTGGGCGACCACCCCAGCCGCTCTGTAATTTCCCAGCGCCGAAGAAACTCGGGCCACGCTGATGCGAGGCATGCAACTAGAAGGTGCGCGATATCGCCGGTCGTGACGGCGTTGATCCCGGGTCCGGTGACTCTCGCTTCGCCCCCGAGGACGACAACGGTCAGCGCGCGTGGACCCCCCGCCACCGGTTCCGGCAAACCTGACATCGCGCTGACACTAACACCATGCGAAGCACGAGTGCGTCAGGGACGCCACTCCTGTCGGGTCAGGTGGCCGAAGTCATCGTTGCACCGGGCGCACGACACCGTGTCTGCCACAGCCACGAACCAACCTCAGGAGATCCAGTGACTCAGACCTACGACATCCGCATCCCGCTCACCCGACGACCGATGAAGAGCCGGCGAGGTATCGGCACGATCGGCCAGCAGCACAAGACCCTCTGCCCGTCCACGGGCAAGACGCGGTACCGGGACCGTGCAACCGCACGCGAAGCGCTCGACAGCTGCCGGTGGCAGCGCGCGTGGGAGCTCGCCTCGTACCAGGTCAGCTCGCGAACCGAGACCCGGATCTACAGGTGCCCTGATCCCGCGTGTCATGGGGGCTACCACCTGACCTCGATGGGCACGTGGCACGAGAAGGCCGCCTGACCGTGGCGACCAACGAGATGTGGCCCGCGCAGATGACCGACGGGGTGAAAAGCGCGGCGTCCCACGCGCGCGTATCAACCACGCTCGACGGCCCAATGATCGCGGCGGTGGCAGGTCTGGCTCTGGTCGGGGCCGGCCTGGGCATCCTGCTGCAGGTCCCCGCCGTACGCGAGGCATGGGGCCGCGCCCTCACGAACCCGAGCGTACGTCGCGCGTTCCTCGCCGAGGTCGAGATCGTGTTGCGTCGGTGCGGCGGCGCGTAGGGACCTCGTCGACATGCGCAAGGCTCCCTTCTCTCCATGTGTCCGCCTGAGTCGATCAGACCCGGCACTCGGCAGGGTGAGCGGTTCGATCCGGGTCCACGAGAGGGGGTGATCCACGTGGCCAGTCACTGCTCCTACTACGACGGTTCCGACCGCGGGGACTCGTCCTTCCGCGCCGCGAGCGACGCCCGTCTGCACCACCACTCCAGGGGTGAGCACGCCTTCGGCGGCTGGGAGAAAGTCAACGACGGCGACGGCGAGTTCTGGGTGTGCGAGACCGACTGATCGGCCCACTCTTACCCCGTCCAGCGCAGCCCCCGCGCTGGGCGGGGTCACTCGTTCAAGCGCACAATGCAGACAACGGCATCGGCACGCGAACCGTCCGTGCTCGCCGCAGTCGGGTTGCGTGCCCTTCGACGACGACCCCCACGAGTTAACACCGCGCGGACACGCCGTCCGAACAGTTGCTGCTTGGTGGGCAAAGACGCGTCAGTGGATCGGCGAACCTGACATCTCACTGACGCGAGCGCGGCGGGCGCATGACGGAGTCAGCCTTGCAGCGATCCGGCGTCGGGTGCGGTCGCGGATCGTATTGCTCGACCCGTTCGTGCACGAGCGATCGGCCCAACGAAAGGAACTGCCGACAGTGTCCAACCTTGAGATGCGAGAGTTCGAGTTCGAACTCCTTTCGCCGCCCAACCAGGTCCGCCGCGAGCCGCGGGACGCACGGATCCCGATCCGCGACCTCGTCACGTCCGGGATCGGCCTGGGGCCGATCCCGTTCACGAAGATCATCAAGACGAACACGATGGTGCACGAGAGCAACCGGCTCGGCGCGGCGGGGGTTGACATCCTGACGCCTGCTGAGAAGCTCACGCGGACCCCTCCGCTCCGCAAGGCACTCGACGGGCTGGAGCGTGTCTCGCGAGGCCCGGGCGAGTCGCTGGTCAACGAGATCAAGAGTCTCTTCGCCCGCATCAACCTCATCGACGACATGATCGAGCAGGCCGAGATCCTACCGGTCACCGGGCCGAACGGTGAGCGACTCGACCCGTCCGAGGCGGAGGTGCGCCACGATGCTCAACGAGATGTCGTTGCGAGCGAGACGGAGAGCGGCTCGAAGAAGCACTTGATCCGCCGGCGGCGCACGAAGGCCAAGGAGATCGGGCTCCTCATGATCGACTACCCGGTCTTCCTCCTCGCGATGTTCAGCCTTCTGAACGTCAGCGTCCGGCTCCTGTTCGTCGGCGACGGCCCCACGATCATCATGGCGGTGACTGCTGCGATCTTCGCGCTGCTCGGAACGCTCCTCTTCGCGTACCTGATGCGTGCCATGGGCCACCGGCACCGTCGCTTCAAGAACGCAGACGGCGGCGTGAGCGCGCTTGGGGCCACCAAGCACCGCATCTTCGTGGAGCAGATCATCACGATCGCCATCACGGCTGCTGCTGCCGCTGTCATGGCCATGCGGATCGTGAGCGATGGCGTCGAAGCGGAGGCTCCGCTCACGCTGACCGTCGTTCTCGCCGCGTTGTTCGCGGTGCTCGTCGGGGTGTCGGGGTACGTCAACTACATGTCGGAGTTCGAGAACGGCTCCGAGGAGGTAGATCGCGTCCAGCATCTCGCGGCACAGCTCGCGCGACGCACTGCCTCGATCAACAGGCTCGCCACGCAGCGATCGCTGCTGATCGAGGAGGCGGGCGCGAGGATCGCCCGGCTTCACCGCCTTCTCACCAAGGCTGAGGAACGAGCGATCAAGACCGTGACCACGTGTAGTGCAGAGAAGGCGATCACGATCGCGCGTTCGTACCACGGCAGCACCACCGCGGTGCCAACGCCTTCTCTGGCCAGCTCGACGTTCTCCGTCGCGAAGGAGCAGGCCGTGCAGCTCGCTGCACACCACGCCACCATCAAGTCGCGCATTAAGGACTGATGACGGTGGGGATGAAGGACGCCTTCAGGCGCGGAAGTGCCGTCGCCGGGATCGTCGGCGCGCTCGCAGGGAGCACGAACGGTGCGGTGCTGCACAGCACGGCTCCGGAGCTCACCAAGCAGTACGGGAAGTACGCGAGGCACGTGCGGCTCCCCGAGACAGGGCGCGCCATCGGGCGGGAGCTCGACCGCGCCACGCGCGACAAGGCCGCCCGCGAGCGCGGGAACGCGCTCATGACCAAGAAGAACATGAAGAAGCTCAAGTAGAGCCCGTCAAGCACGCTGGCCCGCGGACACCCTGTCCGCGGGCCAGCGATGCGTCGCTTCCGACCTTCCCTGACATCACGCTGACTTGTGTGGTCAAAGAGCGGCGCGGATGTCAGCCGCGCGCACGGGGGACGTCTGCTGAGACCGAACACTCTATTGCCCAACGCGAACCATCGACGCGAGTAACCGCACCATCCCACGGAGGATCAGGATGCCCCACACCACTCCCAGCCGCCTCGTGGCGGCCGCCACTGCGATCATCGCTGTGGCCGCACTGCTCACCGGATGCAGCTCCGTCACTCGTCCCCCTGCGCTGACGATCGCAGCGACCGCAACAAGCGCCGAGTTCGCCCCCCAGATCGACGCCGTCCGTGACCAGGTGATCGAGCACGCCCAGGACGCACTGTTGCCGGGCGACGGCATCGTCAACGTCGTCGGTCCTGACTCGATCGAGGAGATCGATTTGACCCCGATGAGGGGTGACGACGTCGAGTACGACGCCGTGAAGGCCGCGAAGAAGCTCGAAGAGAACCTCGAGGTGCTCACGGGCGCTGTTGGTGATCTCGCCGCCACCGCCGAGGGGCTTGATTCGATCGGTCTCCTCGATCGCGCACTCAGCTTGACCCCCGCCAACGGCACGGTCGTTCTGATCACGAGCGGCCTGTCCACGGTGGCGCCCCTTGACCTGACTCAGGCTGGTGACTGGATCTCCAACCCCGGGGCGCTCGTTGATGCCACGGATCTCGCAAGTCTGCCCACCGCCACCGGCCGTCACCTGCTGTTCGTCGGACTCGGGCAGGCCTACTCGGACAGCGGTCAACCCTCGGCCGGTCCCGCGGCGCGGGCGGCGCTCACCTCGATCTACTTAGGCATCTGCGCACGCATGGACGCGCTGAGTTGCAGGGCGCTCCCGAGCGTTGCCGGGTCGAGTGCCCCGCTCGCCGTCAACGACGTCCCTCTCCTAGAGTTCGACCCCGTCGCGACCGCGTGCGTGAGAACGTTGACGGTCGATGCATCGTTCGCGTTCGGCGGCGATAGCGCTGTGCTTGAACCCGCCGCGGATGCGATCCTCGGCCCCATCGCGGATGCTCTCGCGGAGTGTGCCACAACCGGTGCCATCGACGCGACTGGTTACAGTGCCGATGTGGACTGTGACCACGACCCGACTGATGCCGCTGGCCTTGAGTTCAACCGCGCGCATGCTGTGCTCATCCGCCTTGAGCAGCTCGGCGCGCCTCGCGGGTCGATCGGCGACGCGGCCGCTGGGGGCCATCTGATCGATGACTGTCCCGCCGGACACTTCGTGGAGGACCTCGGTCGCAGCAACCGAGTCGTGGTTCTCACGGCCCGCGACTGAGCGGAACGGAGCGGGTCCACAACTGCCATCTCGCTGGCGCTCCGGCCCTTGTCTGCTCATCCGACGATCGCCGGCGAGCCGCGCGATGCGCTCGCAGATATCGGCATCCGAATCCCATGAGCGGGAAGCCGCTTCGTTTCCGTACTGATTCGAACGAGAGAGTCGCGCGCACCGCAAACGAGTCTCGCGCGCACCGCAACAAGTCCGGCCTATCGGAGGGGCTCGACGAGGTCGCGATACACGGCGCCATCGCGAATATATCTGTTGAATGGCAGAGTGAATCTGCAAGAATAAGGTCGAGGTGTGGCATGGGAAGCATTGAGCACTACGACACGGCCTCTGGCCGCCGCTATCGCGTGCGCTACCGGCGTCCCGATCATCGTCAGGCGGCAAAGCGCGGTTTTCGCACTAAGCGTGACGCTGAGCGGTACCTGATCTCGGTCGAGTCGCAGATGCTGACGGGCGACTTCATCGACCCCGCGAGCTCTCGCGTGACGGTCGGCGAGCTCGCGCCCGACTGGCTTGACGTCAAGCGCATGAAGCTGAAGCCGTCGAGCTACAAGCTGCTCGACGATGCCTGGCGCGTCTATGTGGAGCCTCGGTGGGGCTCAGTGCAGCTGGGAGCAATCGCCCACTCCGATGTGCAGAAGTGGATCACGGAAGTGAGCGCGGGGACGGCCCCCACCGTCCGCCGCTATCACGTCAGGACAGCCGAACAGGGCAACCGGCCGAAGAGCGCAACAGTCGTGATTCGTGCCTACGGCGTTCTCGCAGCCGTGCTCGACGTGGCAGTGAAGGACCGCCGCATCCCGCGTAATCCGGCTCGCGGTGTTGACCTGCCGCGGAAGGGCAAGAAGCGGCACGTGTACCTGAGCCACGAGGAGATCGACTCCCTCGCCCGCGCCGCCGGCCCGGACCACGCGACCATCGTCTTCGTGGCCGGCTACACAGGGCTGCGCTGGGGTGAACTCTCCGCGCTACGGGTCCGCGATCTCGACCTCGAGCGTCGCCGGCTATCGGTCAACGAGAACGCCGTGCGCGTCGGGTCGGAGCTGCACGTCGGGTCTCCGAAGACGCACGAACTGCGTTCGGTGGGGTTCCCGAACTTCCTGGCCGAACCCCTCGGCGAACTCGCCAGCGGCAAGGAACCGCGCGCCCTCCTCTTCGGTGATGGGGACGACCACATCCAACGCCCTCGATCGTCCGGTGCATCACGCTCGTGGTTCATGCGCGCGCTCAGCGACGCCGGCCTGCCCCGAATGACGGTGCACGATCTGCGACACACCGCAGCATCCCTTGCCATCGCGTCCGGAGCGAACGTCAAGGCAGTCCAGCGAATGCTCGGGCACGCCTCGGCGGCTATGACGCTCGATGTCTACGCCGACCTCTTCGATGACGATGTGGACGCCGTCTCGGCCGCCCTCGACCGGGCCCGTACGACGGCGCTTGTGTCCAAACCGCGTCCAGGAGCCCCGTCTGACGAAGTCTGAAGGGCCGCGATCACTTGAAAAAACGGGGATCGCGGCCCTTTCACCTTGGACGCGACGGCGGGAGTCGAACCCGCAACGCTCCCGGTTATGAGCCGGTGCCCGGGACCGCCCGGATCGCCGCGATGACCCCACGCTAGACGTGATGTGCATGGATCGCCTGTGAGTGTCGGAGCGTGTCGGGCGATGACGAAATGCGACGCAACGCGAGCCTGTCGGCCACCCGCGGCCGAGGCATCCGTCAGTGTCCGTCGTGGGTGACGACGGGGAGCACGGTGCCGTCGGCGTCGAGGAGCGCGGCGCCCTGACAGACGCCGAGCGCCGGCACCACGACGAGCGTCACCAGCGCCGCCGCCCCGACGAGACCCCACAGGTTCGAGCGCGGGGACGGATGCCGCATGCCCCGCACGACCCCGCAGGCTACTGTGACGCCGAGCGCCAGCATCAGCGCCACCGCGAGGATGCTCGCGCGCCCTGGCGCAGTTGCGAGCAGCGCCACCGCGACGCTCGTCCCGACGAACAGCCCGACCACCGCAACTCGCGGCGCCGGTGTCCGAGCGAGCCAAAGCCCGGCCGCGCCCCACCCCAGCGCACCCAGCCCTGCCGCCACCGACAGGGCGCCGAGCACCCGCGACAGCGCGTCGGCCTGCACCGCCACGATCGCCGCCGCGCCCAGCCCGACGGCGACGAGCCCGAAGCCCCACGCAGCGACGGGCACCCACGACGGGGCGCGGCTGACGCGCCCCGTCGTGGACCCCCGAACCATGATCACGCGGTCGCGACCTGCGACGTGCGCTCCGCGGCCAGCCCCACGCCGAGCAGCACGATGGCGCTGGCGAGGTGCAGGAAGTGGTCGGGCGCGTTGAGCGCGAGGATGTTCGCCGGCGTGCCGACGAGGAAGAAGCCGACGACACCCAGCAGCAGGTACGCGGCGCCGACCGTGATGTTCACGATCTTGGCCGGGCGTGCGCCGGCGATGCCGGCGATCAGCAGAGCCGCTCCGATGAGCAGGTGCGCCACGTTGTGCAGCGGATTGACCTCGAAGATGCCCAGGAGCAGCCCGCCCTCGGTCGCGATGAAGCTCACGGGACCGGTGACGAAGAACCCGAGAAGGCCGACGAGGAGGTAGACGGCGCCGAAGACCGTGGCGACGATGCGATTCGGTGACGAGCCCATGAGAGACCTCTCTTTCCCAGCGGCGATCTGCCGTGCTGTGAAAGGTCTTCGTCGCGGGTGGGGAAACGGATGGGATGCGGCGGGCACGGGGCTGCGCGCTGGTCCCAGGCGTTTCGTCTCCCTTCGCTCGCTCAACAACCGGGCGTTCTCCTTCGTGCGACGCCGCGGAAGCAGTTCCCAACAATCGACCGGCTGCAGAGGAGGGGGGTGCCGGCGCCCGGCCCAGATCACCCCTCCCGTCAGGAGCGCGCAGCGGGGACTCAAGTGGGCCAAGGCGCCACCCGAGTCCCCGCGGACGCAACCGGCCTCAGCCCGCCATGACCCGGGCGTGAAGGGCCTGTACGGCGTAGCGCGCCGACCAGAAGGCGCCGTGCTGCCAGGCGGAGATCTCCGACATCCAGTCACCCGCGAAGTACACGTTGCCGGCGCCGGTCTGGAGCTTCTTGAAGCCCGCGGAGCTCGTGTTGGGGAACGCCCACGCCCCCTCGATGTACGGCACCCGATGCCAGGCGATGGAGAAGGACTGCTCGAGCTCGGTGCGGTACTTCTCCCCGTGGATCTTCACACCCTGGGCCACCGCACGGGCCTCGCGGTCGCGGGGGCTCAGCGTTGCGTAGGTGCGGGCGGCGTTGCCGGTGTTGTAGTAGCCGACGACGAGACCCTTCTTCTCCCCGTACCCGGACGACGGGTACCAGATGTGCTGCAGGTCCATGTCGGTCTCGGTGATCCCGCCGTAGATGCGGTGGTCGTTCTCCCACCACCGCGAGCGGTACTGCAGGCCGATCTTGCCCGCCGGCGATGCAGCCGAGAACTCACCGAGCGCAGCGTCGATCTCGGATCCCCAGTTCGACTTCCACTTCCGCATGAGGTGCGCCGGCGCGCTCACGATCGCGAAGTCCGCCTCGATGACGCGCTGGGGGCCGTTCGGCGGCTGGTACGTCACAGACACGCCGGACGCCGTGTTCTCGATGGCGCTGACCGGGGACTGAAGGAGCACGTTCTGCTTGCCTATCGCCCTCACGAAGTAGTCGTAGATCGAGTCCATGCCGCCCGTCGGCTGGAACATCAGCATCGCCTGCTCCCAGTTGATCTCGAACGGGAAGTAGTTGCCCATCCTCGTTCCGAGGACCTCCGAGATCGTGCCAGGCCCAGGCAGGGGAGTCCCGTGCTCGTTCCAGGCGGACGGGTAGACGGAGTAACCGCGGTTGGAACCGCCCTTATAGGTGCCGTCAGCCTGGAGAGAGCCCCAGCGGCTGAGGAAGTCGCGCAGCCGCTCCTTGTCGGTCGCCGTGAGCTTCTGATCGAGCGCGCCCTGGTCGGTGGCATGCCGGAGGAGCTCGGAGGTGTAGCCGAACCAGTCGGCCTTGGCGGTGCGGTAGCGGGTGGGGTTTCCCGGAGTCGAGCCGGAGTTCTCGTTGTAGAGGTAGGCGTCGGCGTTCGCGTTGGTGAAGACTTCGAAGGGCACGCCGAGCTCGCGGATGTAGTCCATGGTGACCATCCACTGCGCGATGCGTCCCGCGCCGGCATTCATGTAGATGCCCTTGTCCCAGTTCGCGGTCTGCGTGTTGCCGTCGAGGTCGGTCTCCTTGTCGCCCGGTCGGAGGGTGAGGGTCCGCCCACCCGCACGGTGGCGTGCCTCGAGAACCGTGACCTTGTAGCCGGCCTTCTGGAGCTCGTACGCGGAGGCGAGCCCCGCAGGGCCGCCGCCCACGATGACGACCTTCTTCGAAGAGCGTCCCGTCAGGGTGAAATCGCTTCCGCTGGGCGGCGTCCACGCCATCTGGGCGGCCTGAGCCTCGGTCGGCGCGAGGCCGAGCGCACCCATCGTCGCGAAGAGCACGCCGGCGCTGGAGCCCGCGCCCACGGCGTGCAGGAAGCTGCGGCGGGAGACGCCGGCCGTTTTCAGAGTTTCCACGTAATACCCTCTCGATCTCGCGCACCGCCCCGCGAGACGACAGCCGCCTGCGAGGTCTGATCAGCGCTTCATGTGCGCCCGTGGGCAATATGTCAGGCCGGTGAATCGCGGCCATTTCCTCGCGTTGCAGCGATGTAAACGCCGGTGGTTCCGGCATGTCACCGCGCCGCCGGAATGTCTCACCCGGTGTCACAGTGGGGACTTTCCGATGACATCCACGGGAAACAAGTGAATGCGAGGCTTCAGCGCCATGACGCAGGCGCCGACACGGCTCGTGCACTGCCTGGAATCCGAGGAGACGTCCCCATGAAGACCCGCACCAAGGTTGTACTCGCCGTGGCCATCACCGCCGGCATCGCCGTCCCCAGCACCGCGGTGGCTGCCGACGGGCTGTTCAGCCCGAAGCCGACGGAGGCATTCACCTTCGTCACCGGCGACACCCCGTCGATCGCCGACGGCGTTGCCATCGGCAAGAATGTCGCCTGGTACAAGTCGTCCGGCCTCGGACCCTCTGCTCTCAACACCGCTTCCGGCGTCTCGGCCGAGGCCCGCTACATCCCCGCTGACGTGTTCCCTGGCGGTGTGCTGCCCGCGGGCGTGACGATCACGGAGGCGCAGTCGATCAACGTGCTGATGAGGATCGGCGAGAACCTGAAGAAGGCGGGCCTGTCGTATGAGGACGTGACCTCGATGCGCGTGTTCCTTCAGAACCCCGCCGGCGAGCAGGCGGCTGACTTCGCCGGCTGGAACCGCGGCTACCGTCAGTTCTTCGCGAACACGAACCTCGCCACCGGGCAGACCCTGCAGGTTCAGCTCGGCTCCGCGGTCGGCGCGCCGAAGGTCGTGAACCCTGCACGTCCGTCCCGGTTCACGATCGAGGTCGAGAACCTGCCGGTCAACGGGTGGCTGGTCGAAGTCGAGGTCGACGCCGTCTACCCCCAGTGAACCGAATGAGCGCCCGAGGTGTGACACCTCGGGCGCTCGTCTGTTGCGGAGACGGCGGCAACCGTCGCGCGCACCCGTCCTGCCTGGCGCTCGCTGTGTAGCGTGAGGAACACCGCCGAGAGGGGGACGGATGCCGTCGACGATCGCGTCTTTCCCGCTGCTGGGCATCGTCCTGGCCATCGCCTCGGCGGCCGCCCTTGCCCTGGGCAACATGATGCAGGCGCGCGGAGTGCGACGCGGCGGAACCGGACCCTTCGGCGCGAGGCAGTTCTTCGCGCTGCTGCGCAACGGACCCTGGGTGATGGGTGCGGTCCTGATCGGGGCCGCGGTCCTGCTCCAGCTCGCGAGCCTGACGTTCGCACCGCTCATCGTCGTGCAGCCGGTCGGCGTCGTCGCGCTCGTCTTCGCCTCGCTGCTCACGGCCCGCGCGACGCACACCAGGCCTTCCGGCAAAGAGATGCGCGCCATCGCGACCAGCGTCGTCGGGGTGGGGGCCTTCGTCACCGTCGCCGCGCTGGTGAGCACCCAGCGCACGATCCAGGATCGCCAGCTCGTCGCCATCCTGCTGACGCTTGCGGTCGTGCTGGGCGTCGCGATCGTCGTGGTCATCGTTCAGCGTGGACGCCCCGTGCCCGCCGTGCTGATCGTCATCGCCGCCGGAGTGTTCTCGGGTTTCGTCGCGACGCTCGGCAAGACCGTGATCCTGCGGGTTCAGACCGTCCTCACCGAGGGGGACTACCGCTTCGACTCCTCGAACCTGCTGACGCTGGCCTGCCTCGTCGGCATCGCGATTTCAGGAGGTCTGTCGATCTACCTTGTCCAGCGGGCTCACACCGTCAACTCGCCCGAAGTCGTCGTCGGTGGGCTCACGGTCATCGATCCCTTCGTCGCCGTCGTGCTCGGCATCACGATCCTCGGCGAGGCGACCGGGGCGCCGGTCTGGTCGCTGCTCCTGCTCGCCGCCGCCGGGGCTGTCGCGGTCTGGGGCGTGATCGATCTCGCCCGGGCGCAGCAGGCGAGCGCGAGGGACGCGCCGCTCGAGGGTTGAGGGGTGTGGGATGCTGCGGCCGCGGGTTGCTCGTCGGTCCGGGCCGTTTCGTCTCGCTTCGCTCGCTCAACGACCGCGGGCGGGACGGGGCTGCATCCGAATGACCGCCTTCGCGGGAACAACTCTTCATACGGCGGCGACCCGGCCGCTCGGAGAAGGAGGAACACCGTGCGAAGGAAGATTCTCGCCGGCATCGCTGTCGGCATCGTCGCCGCATTCAGCGTCGGCGTCCCCGCGACCGCATCCACCAGCACCAATGCCGTGCTCTCGGTTCTGCACGGCATCCCTGACACGCCCGTCGACGTCTACGTCAACGGCGACCTCACGCTCGACGACTTCCAGCCGGGCGACCTCGCCGGGCCGCTGGACCTGCCCGCCGGCGCCTACGAGGTCGCGCTCACGGCGCCCGACGCCGCTGATGCCAGCTCGCCGGTGCTCGGCCCGGTGACGCTGACGCTCGAGGGCGGCAACAACTACACCGCCGTCGCCCACCTCAGCGAGTCCGGCGACCCGACGGTCACGCCATACGTCAACGACACGTCGCCCACAGCGGCGGGGGAGGGGCGCCTGACCGTGCGGCACGACGCGGCCGCGCCCGCCGTCGACGTGCTCGCGGGCGGAACGGCCGTGATCGAGGGGCTCGCCAACCCCGAGGAGGCATCGCTGAACCTGCCCGCCGGAACGATCGAGGCCTCCGTGGCGGCCGCGGGCACGACGGATCCCGTCCTCGGCCCGGCACCCGTCGAGGTGCAGGAGGGCGTGCTCACCATCGCGTACGCGTGGGGCAGCCTCGAGGACGACAACCTCGAACTCGCCGTGCAGACGATCACGGGCCTGCACTCGGCCCCGGACGGCGTGAACTCGGGCACGGGCGGCCAGCTCGCGCAGCGCGACATGTTCCAGCAGTGGATGTGGGCGCTCGGCGGCATCGCGGTCGCCGTTGTGGTCGCAGCATCCGGTCTCGTCGTCGCACGCAGCCGGGCACAGCGCTGAACGAACACGACATGGGCAGGGCGGTCGCAGGGGTCGGAGCTTCCCTGGCGATCGCCCTCGCGCTGACGGCGTGCGGCTCGCCCCCACGGGCCGCGCCGTCGGCGCCGGCACCCTCTGCGACGGCGTCGGCGCTCCCCACGCCCGCCGTCGAGGTGCCGGTCGCGGCGGCCACCCCTTCTGCTGCCAGGCGGCCCGTGCCGCCGGTGAGGGTGGTCGCCGCCTCGATCGATGTCGACGTGCCGGTGGTGCCGGTCGGTGTCGAGGACGGAGGCTTCATGGAGTTGCCGCCCGACCCCGCGATCGGCGGGTGGTACCGGTTCGGCGCCGACCCCACAGCATCCGACGGCAATGTCGTGATCTCGGCGCACGTCGACTCGCCGCAGTACCCGATCGGCCCGTTCAGCCGGCTGCGCGACCTCCCGGTGGGTGAGGTCGTGGAAGTGACGGATGCCGCGGGCGCGACGCACCGGTACACCGTGCAGTCCGTCACCTACTACCCGAAGGCCGAGCTGCCGGTGGAAGAGCTCTTCGCCCGATCGGGCACGCGCAGCCTGGTGCTGATCACGTGCGGTGGACTGTTCGACTCCCGCACGGGCCGCTACGCGGATAACGTGGTCGCGATCGCGACCCCGATCACGTGAGCCGGCGAGGGCGCCGGAGCAGCAGAGGGGAACCAGCGTGGACGACGAGGAAGAGCGCGAGCTGTGCGGCCGTTTCGCCGCCGGTGACGAGCGCGCCCTCGAGCAGATCTACCGGCGCTGGTCGCCGATCGTGTTCACGCTCGCGCTGCGCGTGCTCGGAGACAGAGGGGACGCCGAGGACGTGACGCAGAAGACGTTCGTCTCGGCGTGGACTTCGCGCGCCTCGTACGATCCGGCCAAGGGACGGCTGTCGACGTGGCTCGTCACGATCACGCGCCGCCGCATCGCCGACACGCTCGACGCGCGCCGGCGCGTGCGCGAGCTGCAGGAGAAGCTGCAGCGGTTCGCCGTCACCGACGAGCCGCTGTCGTCCGACATCGACCTCGGCGACCGGCTGCTGCTCGCCGACGAGATCGACCGCCTCGAGCCCGACGCGCAGCGCGTGGTGCGCCTGGCGTTCTACGACGACCTCACCCATCAGCAGATCGCCACGCGCCTCGACATGCCGCTCGGTACCGTGAAGAGTCACATCCGCCGAAGTCTCACCCGCCTGCGCGACCGATTGGAGGTGCCTCATGTCGCATCTTGATCCCGAGCGCCTCGCGCTGGTCGCCATCGGAGAACCGCTGACGGATGCTGAGCAGCACCACCTCGCGACGTGCGACGCGTGCTCCCTCGAGCTGGCGGAGCTCGAGCACACCGTGGCGGTCGGCCGCTCCACCGTGAGCCTGGGGGAGCTCGAAGCTCCGCCGGAGCGGGTCTGGGACCGCATCCTCGACGAGGTCCGGTCGCCCCAGTCGCCGGTCGCCCCGCCGAGCGCGAGCGTCGGCCCTGGCGCTGCGCCCGCGGTCGAGGCATCCGTCGCTCCCGCCGCTGTGCCCGCGGATGAGCAGGCGAAGCCGCGGCGCGTCTCGAAGCGCGGACGGATGCTGTTCGCCTTGGCCGCGAGCATCGCCGCCGTTCTGGCCGTCGTCGGCGTGTGGAACCTCGTCCGCCCGCCGCAGTCGATCGAGCTCGCGTCGGCGACCCTGGACGCCTTCCCCGCTCACCCCGGCGCCGCCGGCACGGCGGAGGTGACCGAGCTCTCCGACGGGGAGCGCACCCTGACCGTGAGCCTGGACGATTTCGATGAAAGCGAGGGGTTCCGCGAGGTGTGGCTCATCACGGCGGATGCCTCGGACCTGGTGAGCCTCGGCGAGCTCGACGGGAAGAAGGGGACGTTCGTCGTCCCGGCGGACGTCGACCTGCGCGACTTCGTGCTCGTCGACATCTCGCAGGAGCCCCTCGACGGCGATCCCACCCACTCCGGCGACTCGATCGTGCGTGGGGAGCTCGAGTTCAGCTGACTCGGGGCCGGGCTCGGCGCCCTCGCGCCGGGAACGAACTGCGGGCCGCTGCATCCGTCCCCGCTGCTTCGGGCGAATACCTCTACGGCGCCTTCCGATCGGAAGTGCCGGGCATCGCATCGTCCAGCCCTGCGGCATCAACCTGCGCGACGAGACCCCTGCGCTCGCCCCACGTCGCCTAGCGCGCCCACGCACAGCACGTAGAGACTGGTGTTGCGCAGCCCGCGCCGGTGACAGGAGGCATGATGCACGCTGTGGTGGTGTTCGAGTCCCTGTGGGGGAACACAGAGCAACTCGCACGCGAGATCGCCGAGGGAATCGGAGTCGAGTCCGCCGACGTGATCGACGCCGTCTCGGCTCCCGCCGTGCTCGAGTCCGACGTGGATCTTCTCGTCGTCGGCGGCCCGACGCATGCGTTCTCCATGTCGACGGAGAAGACGCGTGAGGCAGCCAAGCAGCAAGGGGCGGAGAGCATACCGGCCCGAGGCATCCGTGAGTGGATCGCGTCGCTGTCGTCGCCGGATCGCGATATTCGCGTCGCGACGTTCGACACGCGGGTCACCAACCCGCGTCTGCCCGGATCGGCGGCGAAGAAGGCGATGAAACGACTCGTCGGCTTGGGCTTCCGGCCCGTCGCGAAGCCGGAGACGTTCGGAGTACACGGCTACAGCGGCCCCGTCACGGATGGGGAGCTGCAGCGCGCACGTGGGTGGGGCGAGCAGCTCGCCGACGCGGCCCGCTGAAGGCGGAGCTCCTCCTGGCGGTCCCGGGCGTGGATGGGATGCCGCGGGCCCAGGCTGCTCTTCTGCTCGAGGCGCTTCGTCTCGCTTCGCTCGCTCAACGACCGGGGTCAGGGCAACGGGCCTGCACTCAGGCTGAAACCGTGAGCGCGGAGTCGATCGGCCAGGTGGTCGCCCATCGCGACCATCGGCGTCAGCACGCCGGCTCGATCGCCGAGGTCGTCCAGGGCGAGGCTCAGCGCCGACTCGGCGAGCATCACGCCGGTTCCGCCGTAGCCGGGATCGTAGGGCGCGGCGACGCGAGTCCGCACCGGTTCGCCCTCGACCGGGTACACGTCGACGTCGAGCGCGAAGCGTCCGTGCTCGATCGCCTCTGCGCCGGGTCCGCTCCCGGGGGACGGGAGCACCCGGCCGAGAACCGCCCGCGTCGGTGGGAATGCCATCGCGCCCACGAGGCCCGCTGTTCCCAGGGCGATCGCCCCTGCCCGCACGAAGCCGGCCGGGCCGCGCCCCGTGGACACGACCTCGCGGTACTGCATCAGCTGGCCGTAGCTCCATCCGGTCAGGTAGTTGCTGCGCTGCACGATCTGCTGGTTGTAGGACCCCATGACGAACGGCGCCTGCCAGGCTCCCCGCACCTTGCCCCAGCCGCTGCCGGCATGGCCGGGCAGGCGCACCGACGGCCCAGGAGTGAGCGCGTAGGGGCTCGCGAGGAGGCGGCGGGCCGCAGCATCCGTCTTCGCCTCCTTCATCTGCTGGCGGAGCGAGTCGATCGTGCCGCCGCTGATGCCTCCGCGCAGTGACCGCACTGTCAATGTCGCGGCGACGATGGGCACACCGCCGGCGGCGGCGTGGGCGAGCCCGAGGCCGAGGTCGGACGGGATCGAGTCGAAGCCGCAGGAGTGCACGATCTTGGCCCCGGTGGACTCGGCGACGGCGTGGTTGCGCTCGATGCTGCGTGCGACGAAGATGCTCTCGCCCGACAGGTCGGCGTACGAGGTGCCGGCGCGGGCGCACGCCGCCGCGACGCCCGCGCCGTAGCGCAGGTACGGGCCGACGGTCGTGGCGATGACGGAAGCGGATGCTGCGACCCGGGCGACGGCGGTGTCATCCGAGGTGTCGACCTGGAGGGTCGGCCAGTCGACGCCGAGCTCGCGTTCGACCTCGTCGAGGCGTGCGGTGGATCGCCCCGCGATGGCGATCCGCACGCCGTCCGGCGCCGACCGGGCGAGGTGCCGCGCGGTGTACCTGCCGACGAAGCCCGATGCGCCGAGCAGGACGAGGTCGTGGTCGCGGTCGTTCGTCCTCATGCAATGGGAGCGTAGGCGCGGAGGCGGGCGACGAACACCCGGTTGCGCGGGTGTACGCGGTCAGTCCCGACCGCGGTGAGCGGGCGGCCGGTAAGCGATTCTGGTGCATGGGACGGGTGCAGGCGGGTCGAGCCGAGCGCTCCTGAGAGGCTGGTGTGCATTTCTGTGGGGTGGATGAAGACGGCCGTAGGCTCCGGTCATGGGGACTCGTTCCGATGAAGCACCGAGGTGGGTGAAGGCGCTCGTGTGGTCTCTGGCGATCGCGTTCGCCATCGTCGGAGTCGTGCTGTCCGTTGTGCTGAGCAGCGTCTGGCCGCTGGTCGTGTTTTTCGGCCTCGCCGTGCCGATGATCCCGATGGGGTCGTTCCGCCCCCGCCGAGACGGCTCGCGCGTGGGTTGAGGTCAGCTCGGCCGTGCGCCGCATGTCCGGGTCCTATGCGTCCGGGCCGCGCTTGTCCAGACCCACCTGGCGTCGCACAGCACTGGCAGGCTGGGGCCATGCGAGAAGGAGATGCGATGAAGCAGCGCACGCTGGCAGGGCGACAGGTTTCGGCGATCGGGCTCGGCGCCATGCCGCTGTCGATGAACAACGACAAGGTGTATCCGTCGTTCGAGGATGCGGTGGCCACCGTGCACGCCGCGCTCGACGCCGGCGTCACGCTCATCGACACGGCTGACATCTACGCGCCGGACGGCGAGGAGATGGGGCACAACGAGCGCATCGTCGCCGAGGCTCTGCGCACGTGGGACGGCGACGCGTCGGGCATCTTCGTCGCGACCAAGGGCGGGATCACGCTCGGCGAAGACGGCTCCAAGGGGCGCGACGGTTCGGAGGCGTATCTGCGCTCGGCGGCCGAGAAGTCGCTCGAGATCCTCGGCGTCGACCAGATCGAGCTCTACCAGTACCACCGGCCCGACCGGTGGCTCGTCTACGGCGACATCATCGCGGGGCTGAAGGCGCTGCAGGACGACGGCCTCGTCCGCGCGATCGGGATCTCGAACGCGAGCGTCGAGGAGATCCAGATCGCGATCGATGTGCTCGGCGAAGGGAACCTCGCCAGCGTGCAGAACGAGTTCTCGCCGAAGCATCCAGGGAGCATCGACGAACTGCGCTTCTGCGGGGAGCGCGACATCGCGTTCCTGCCGTGGAGCCCGCTGGGCGGCACCGGCGGGGGAGCGCGCCGGGTCGGCGACCGCTTCTCGGCGTTCCGCGACGTCGGCGAGGCGCACGGCGTCAGCCCGCAGCAGGCGGTGCTCGCGTGGGAACTGGCGCTGGGCCCGCACGTCATTCCGATTCCGGGAGCGCGGCGCGCAGCATCCATCACCGACTCGGCTCAGGCGGCGAACCTCGAACTCAGCGCGGACGAGGTCACGCGGCTGTCGGAGTCGGTGGGGATCTTCGACGACTGATTCAGCCGGGCTGCGGGCCGAAGCGGGAGACCAGGCGGATGAGCGTCGGCAGTCCGCGGGAGGTCGCGCGGTCGCCGGTGAGGCGCTCGAGCACCGGGGTGGCGTTGCCCTGGCCGTCGACGTCGTTGCGGACGAGCGCCCAGCCGGGCCCGGCGTCGACGATCTCGCAACGGGCCCGAGTGGTGAGAGCGAGCGCGTCGGGGGCTTGCGCGTCGACCGTGCCGCCGCGGTGAAGCGTGAACTCGTGCCCGTGCGGGTCGAGGGCGGCGTGGCGGTCGACGATCGCGACCAGTTCGGCCAGCGGGATCCAGAGGATGTCGCGCCCGTGGCCCGATCGAACGGCGATCGCCTCTGCGGCGCTCGCGACCGCTTCCGCAGCCTCGTCGGAGTCGAAGACGATGGTGCCGTTGCTCTGGAAGGGCTGAACGTCGGGGCAGCCCGCATCGGCGAAGCCGGCGACGATGTCGGCCGTGGACGGGTGACCGCGCTGACCCTGGTTGACGTTCCGCATGAAGGCGACGCAGCGCATACGCCGAGGGTAACGGGGGCTTGTCCTGTGTCGGAGATACGCCGTAGGGTCGCAGGCGTGTCACTCGTGAACGATGTCGTGCGCGCGTCTCTCCGCGCCGTCAACCCAAGGAGCCGATGCTCGGCGACTCGCTGAGTGTTGCGGTCGACGCTGTCGGCCGCCCTTGTTCGATTCACTGCCCGTGCGGATGCCCCGCGCGGCTGACACGAGAGACGGCACGATGATGCACGAATCCCTCTGGAGCGCCCAGCGCTTTCGCGAGTTCCTGACTCTCCTCCGCGGCGGAATGCTCGCCGCGCCTATCGACGACGAGGAGCGCGACGAGTTCCTGGCCCAGGCTCGTGTACGGGTGGTCCCGGACGTGCAGCGGCGCCTGCTCGCGGAGATCGGCTCCACCGTCGACGGAGATGGACTCGCCGTCATCGCGTTCGAACTGCTCGAAGACTGCGCGTGGGACAACCGGCGTACGTGGCTTCTCGCCAGCTCGGATCCCTGGCGCTACCTCGCCGAGCTCGTCGCGCGTGAGGTGACGGGCGCGTACGGCGAGGTGGTGCGCCGCGCCGGAGATGACGACGAGCTCGCCGGGATTCTGAGCGCCAGCACGCGGCCCGAGCTGGAAGCGGGGACGGAGGAGTAAGCGTCAGCGGCCGGCGGCGATCTCCTGCGTGCCGATCACCGACAGCAGCTGCAGCCGCTCGTGGCTCGGAGTGCCGGGCGTCGCGGTCAGCACGAGGAGCGTCTGGCCCTGCTCGGGGTCGATGAGGAACTGGCACTGCATGTCCATCACGCCGACCTCGGGATGCTGCAAGCGCTTCTCGCGCGCGTGGGTCGAGCGCACCTCGTGCTCCGCCCACAGCTCGGCGAACTCCGGGCTCTCCTGCAGCAGCGCCCTGACCATCGCGCCGGCGCGCGAGTCGGCGCCGAACTTCGCGTAGGCGGTGCGGATGTCCGCGGCGAACGCGCGCGAGTGCATCGGGTGGTCCTCGGTCGGGTAGACGTTGCGCGCCGACGGATCCGTGAACCAGCGATACCCGACGCTGCGCGCAAACCCCTCGAATCGGGTCTCGTCGCCGAAGAGCGCCCGGGCGGCGGGCGTCTGCGCGAGGGTCTCGCCGAGCTCGGTCATCACCTGCGCGGGCGTGTCGGCGAGGCGGTCGAGGATGCGCATGAGGCCGGGTGAGACGTGTTCGCTGCGCAGCGTTCGCGCCGGCGCGGTATGGCCGGCGAGCCGGAACAGGTGGTCGCGCTCGTCGAGCGTCAGCCGCAGCCCGCGGGCGATCGCGGCGAGCATCTGCTCCGACGGCTGCGGGCCCCGGGCCTGCTCGAGCCGGCTGTAGTAGTCGGTCGACATGTCGCAGAGCACCGCGACCTCCTCGCGCCGAAGCCCCGCCGTGCGGCGCCGAGAACCGCGGCGCAGCCCGACGTCTTCAGGCTGCAGCGCCTCGCGGCGGCGACGCAGGAAGTCGGCCAGCTGTGCTCGGTCCATCACCTGAGTCTGCGGCATCCGTCATTCCTCATCCAGGGAGCGGCGATCCCACCGTCCGCGCTGCGTTGCGCTTCGCCACCGCTGCAGTTTCCTGCGACCGCTACGTCGATCTGTGCAGCGGCCGCAGGAAAGTGCAGCATTCCTGGCCCAGGAGTCATCGCGGATTCAGCGCCCGGGGGTCGTGACCCGCACGCCGGTGAGCTGCTCGGAGAGCTCCCACACGCGCCGGCCGTCGGCCGCGCTCTGCAGCCGCGAGTACACCGGCTGCTCCGCCGGGAGGCCGCCCAGGTGGCGGAAGCCCTTCGGTCCGTAGAGGTGACCGCCGCGGGCATCCGGGCTGGTCGCCGCGTAGACCGCCGACAGCGCTGCCGACGACGGAGTGCCGACCAGGATGCCGCGACGCGACAGCGCCCGGATCAGCTTCACCGCCGTCGTGTCGTCGGGCCGCCCCAGGCCCGGCTGCGCCGACAGCAGGTTCGTCGGCGTGATGCCGGGATGCGAGAGGGCGCTGCGGATGCCCCAGCCCGCGGCATCCGATCTGCGCTGCAGCTCCATCGCGAACAGGCCGAACGCGATCTTCGACGAGCTGTACGCCTTCATCGGGTCGTAGCCGTGCTCCCAGTTCGGATCGTCCCAGTTCACAGCGCCCTGATCGGCGGCGATGCTCACCTGGCTGGTGACGTGCGCCCTCGCCTCGATGAGGAGTGGGAGCAGCTGCGCGACGAGCGCGAAGTGGCCGAGATGGTTCGTCGCGAGCTGCAGCTCGAAGCCGTCGGCGGTGACCTGGCGGGTCGGCGGGTTCATCACGCCGGCGTTCGCGATGAGGAGGTCGACGGGGCGGCCGTCGGCGTTCAGCTGCGCGGTGAGGGCTCCGATCGAGTCGCGCGAGGAGAGATCGAGCGGGAGGACACGGATGCTGCCGCTCCTGGTCCGCTGTCGGATCTGGGTGGCGGCGGCCTCGCCCTTCTGCAGGTTGCGGACGGGCATGAGGATGTCGGCACCGGCACGGGCGAGACGCGCGGCGATCTCGAGGCCGACGCCGTCGCTCGCGCCGGTGACGAGGGCGAGCTTGCCGGTGAGATCGGGCACGGTGATGTCGAGGGGCTTGGGCATGAGGGGCTCCTATCGGGTGGGTGCTTCTCATGCTGGGCGCGGGAGCGGCGGGGATTCAGGGCGCGGTCATCCGGGGACTGGGGATCCGTGGATGTCGGCCGGACTCGCTAGGCTTCGGCGCGCGAGATGTCGGCGAGCCACGCCCGCAGGTGCTCGACCACGAACGCGTGGTCTTCGGCCTGCGGGAGGCCCGAGACGCCGACCGTGCCGACGACGCCGACTCCCTCGATCGTGATCGGGAACACCCCGCCGTGCGCGGCGTACCGGGTCGTGTCGAGCCGGCCGTCGGTGTCGAAGTCGCCGCCGGCGGCGCGGAACGACAGGCCGACGCCGAACGACGAGCGTCCGTAGCGGCGGGCGACGCGCGTCTTGCGGTCGAGCCAGCCGTCATTGTCGGCGCTCGAACCCGGCAGCGCGGTGTGGAACACCCGCGCCTCGCCGAGCATGATGCCGATCACGATCGGCAGGCCCAGAGCCGCCGCCTCTTCACGCATGCGGGAGCCGAGAGTCCAGGCATCCGTCACATCGAAGCGGGGGAGCACCACCTCAGCCTCGTCGGCTTCGACGCGGGCGAGCTGGGCGGCGATGTCGTCGGTCATGAGATGAACGTACCCAGTCGGCCGCGTTCCTCCCCAGGTGGTGGTGATTCCTGGGGGTTCGAGGTTATCCACAGAATTGTGGGTGACCTGGGGTTTTGGGAGGGTGTGGATGTCGGTGGCCCTCGACAGAATGGGGTCATGAACTTCCCGCTCGCCGACCTCCGGGGCGTCGCTGATCTGCTCGGCGAGACGCTCGGTGCGGCGCTGGGGGGTGGGGCGCAGCGGGGGCTGTCGCACGGTGAGCTGGTCGACGCGTTGAGGGTGGTGGAGCGGTTGGGGCGGATCACGGATGCGGCGCGGCTCGCGCTGGCCGGTGAGGTCGGGCGGCGTGCCGATTCGGAGTTCGGCGACGAGGCCATCACGGCGCGGTTCGGGTGCGGGTCGGCGCAGGAACTCGTGGAACGGGCGACCCTGGTGTCGGCGGCGACCGCGCGGGCCCGGCTGCGGGACGCGAAGGCGGTCACCGGCCGGTTGACGTTGACCGGGCAGAGTCGTCCGGCGCCGTTGGAGCACGCCCGGGCCGCGTTGGAGGCGGGGCGGCTCAGCGCGGATGCGCTGACCACGATCGTCGACGCGCTGCGGCCGCTGCTGGGCCGGTGCCCGGTAGAGCAGATCGA
>NZ_JBHTUV010000013.1:0-132750 GCF_042793475.1 Microbacterium sp. NPDC056569
CCGCAACCCTGCGGCGTCCGGCAGCGGTGCGGCTGGCGTGGCTCGCGGCGTCGTTCGCGATGCTCGCGGCGCTGTGCGTCGCGAGCGTCGCCTTCGGCGTGCGCGATGTGGCTCTGGGCGACATCCTGGCCGGCCTCGCCGGCGACACGAGCGGGGTCGCGCAGGCCGCGGTCGTGGCACGGGTACCGCGCACGGTGCTGGCGATCCTCGTCGGTGCGGCGCTGGCGATGTCGGGCGCCGCCATGCAGGCGGTCACCCGCAACCCGCTCGCCGACCCGGGCATCCTCGGCGTCTCGGGCGGAGCCGCGCTCGCCGTCGTGATCGGCATCGCGTTCTTCGGCATGTCGGACCCGTACGCCTTCATCGCGGCGTCGATCATCGGCGCCGCCGGCGCGGCCGTGTTCGTGTACACCGTCGGCTCGCTCGGCCGGGGCGGTGCGACGCCCCTGAAGCTCGCCCTCGCGGGCGCGGCCACGTCCGCCGCGTTCATGTCGCTCGTCAGCGCCGTGCTCCTCCCCCGCGTCGATCTGCTCGAGACCTTCCGGTTCTGGCAGATCGGAGGGGTCGGCGGTGCGACCTGGGACCGTATCGCCACGATCCTCCCGATCCTGGCGGTCGGCGCCGTGATCACGCTCGTGTGTGCGCGCGGCATGAACTCGCTCGCGCTCGGCGACGATGTCGCGACGGGCCTCGGCGAGCACGTGCTGCGCACCCGCCTCATCGCCTCCGCGGGCGCCGTGATCCTGTGCGGCGCGGCGGTGGCGATCGCCGGTCCCATCGCGTTCGTGGGCCTGATCATCCCGCACCTGTGCCGGCTGCTGGTCGGCACCGACCACCGCTGGCTGCTCCCCTTCTCGGCCGTCGCGGGGGCGGTGCTGCTCGTCGCCGCCGACATCGTCGGCCGCGTGATCGCGCGCCCCGACGAGATCGAGGTCGGCATCCTCACCGCCCTCATCGGCGCGCCGTTCTTCATCTGGATCGTCCGCAGGCAGAAGGTGCGCGAACTGTGAGCACCGACACCCTCCTCCGCCCCACCGCTCGGGCCGTCGTCGTCGGCCGCCGGAGCCGCCGTCGTCGGCGCACCCTCGTCACCGTCGCTCTCGCGGCAGGCGTGGTACTGGTGTTCGTCGCGTCGCTCATGATCGGGCAGACGTTCTACGGTCTCGACGAGGTCGTCCGCGTGATCCTCGGGGAGACGGTGCCCGGCGCCTCGTTCACCGTCGGCGAGCTCCGGCTGCCGCGGGCGGTGCTCGCGATCCTCGCCGGGTTCGCGTTCGGCATCGCCGGCGTCACCTTCCAGACGATGCTGCGCAACCCGCTCGCGTCGCCCGACATCATCGGCATCACCGCGGGTGCGAGCGCGGCGGCGGTGTTCGGCATCGTCATCCTGTCGCTGAGCGAGACGGCCGTCTCCGTGCTCGCCGTGGCGGGCGGTCTGGCGACGGCCCTCGCGATCTACCTGCTCTCGAACAAGGGCGGATTCGCGGGCACGCGACTGATCCTCATCGGCATCGGCGTGGCCGCGATGCTGGACGCGGCGATCACCTACGTGCTCTCGAAGGCGCCTGCCTACGATCTGCAGGCGGCGATGCGGTGGCTCACCGGCAGCCTCAACGGAGCGAGCTGGTCCACGATCCTCCCGCTCGCGATCGCGAGCGTTGTGCTCGTCCCCGCGCTGCTGGCCAAGGGCCAGGACCTGAACGTGATGCGCCTCGGCGACGACGCGGCCGCGAGTCTCGGCATCCGTCTCCAGAGCACCCGCGTGATCGTCATCGTCGCCGCTGTCGCGCTGCTGGCGTTCGCGACCGCCGCGACCGGGCCGATCGCGTTCGTCGCGTTCATGGCCGGTCCGATCGCGGCACGCATCGTCGGGCCGGGCGGCTCGCTCCTGCTGCCCTCGGCCCTCGTCGGCGCGCTGCTGGTGCAGCTGGCCGATCTGCTCGGCCAGTTCGCGTTCGACAGCCGCTACCCGGTCGGCGTCGTCACCGGCGTGCTCGGCGCTCCGTTCCTCATCTACCTCCTCATCAGGACGAACCGCTCCGGAGGCTCGCTATGACCGAATCCCACAGCCTGTCGGCCGAGCGCCTGACGCTGTCATACGGCGATCGCACGATCGTCGAGGGCCTCGACCTCGTGATCCCGCCAGGACGCATCACCGCCATCGTGGGAGCCAACGGCTGCGGCAAGTCGACGCTGCTGCGCGCGCTCGCCCGCCTCATCTCGCCGCGCGAGGGCCAGGTGGTCCTCGACGGCAAGGCGCTCCACGGCCGGCCGACCAAGGAGATCGCGCGCACCCTGGGCCTTCTGCCCCAGAGCCCGATCGCGCCCGAGGGCATCGCCGTCGCCGACCTCGTCGGCCGCGGGCGCCACCCGCACCAGAAGCTGCTCGCGCGCTGGAGCGCGCACGACTACGAGGTCGTCGCGCAGGCACTCGCCTCGACCGGCATCGAAGAGCTCGCCGACCGCTCCGTCGACGAGCTCTCGGGCGGGCAGCGCCAGCGCGCGTGGATCGCGATGGCGCTCGCGCAGGAGACCGACATCCTGCTCCTCGACGAGCCGACCACGTTCCTCGACGTCGCGCACCAGGTCGAGGTGCTCGACCTCCTCACCGACCTCAACCGTGAGCGCGGCACGACGATCGTGATGGTCCTGCACGACATGAACCTCGCCGCGCGCTACGCCGACCACCTGTTCGCGCTGCGCGCCGGCAGCGTCATCGCGAGCGGCGCGCCCGGTGACGTCATGACCAGCGAGCTCATCCGCGAGGTGTTCGACCTCGACGCGCTCGTCGTGCCCGACCCCGTGTCGGGCTCGCCCATCGTCCTCCCCCGCGGGCGGCACCACGTCTCACCGCCGGTGCCCGACGCCGCGGCCGCATCCCCTCTGCCGACAGGAGCCTGACCTTGTCCGACGCCGACGTTCCCTACCGTTTCTTCCGCGCCCGCGTGACGGCGATCGCCGACGTGACGCCGAGCTTCCGGCGCTTCACCTTCGGTGGCGACGACCTCGCCGAGTACGGCGACCCGGGGCTCGACCAGCGCGTCAAGATCGTCTTCCCCACCCGCACCCTGGGCCTCGATGCGATGCCGCTCGGCGACGACTGGTACACGCAGTGGCGCGAGCTGCCCGAGGAGCAGCGCCTGCCGTTCCGCACGTACACCACGCGCTACGTCCGCAACCACCTCAGCGAGGTGGACGTCGACATGGTCTCCCACGATGTGATCGGACCGGCGTCCGACTGGATCGACCGCGCCGAGGTCGGCGACGAGGTGCTCATCTTCGCGCCGACCGCCGCGCACAGCGGTGTGAGCTTCGGCATCGACTTCGTGCCGCCGGCCCGCGTCGAATCGATCCTGCTCGCCGGTGACGAGACCGCCGCGCCCGCGATCGCCGCGATCCTCGAGCAGCTGCCCCGCGACGCGAGCGGCGTGGTCGCGGTCGAGCTGCCGCACGCCGACGACGCCGCGTACCTGCCCCGCCACCCCGGCTTCGAGTACCGCATCGGCGCACGCGGCGACGGCGAGCGTCACGTGCACCTCGTGGAGTCCGTGACGGACGCCGCCGCTCGCCTGGCTCCGTCCGGCGCCGGCGCCGACGTCGAGGAGATCGACGTCGACACCGACATCCTGTGGGAGGTGCCCCGCACCGCGAAGGGCGGCGCGGCGCTCAAGAGCGCGCGCCTGTACGCCTGGCTCGCGGGTGAGGCCGGTGCGATCAAGGCCCTGCGCCGACACCTCGTGGCCGAGCGCGGCGTCGACCGTCGCGCCGTCGCGTTCATGGGCTACTGGCGCCTCGGCCGCGCCGAGAACTGACGCCCGAGATCAGCCCCGTCGCGGCGCCTCGTGCGCGTGGCCGAGCCTGAGGCCCGGCACGAGCGCGCCCAGCGCGAGAACCACGGCGATCGCGAACACCGCAGGGAACCCGGCATCCGTCCCCACCAGCGCGGTGAAGACGAGCCCCATCACCGCGATCGACGACGCCGAGCCGACGGCGTCGGAGATCGACAGCGCCGACGAGTTGAATCCCTGGTTCTGCGGCGTCGAGTACGCCAGCGTCAGCACCGTCAGGCGCGGGTACATGAGACCCATGCCGCCGCCCGCGAGTCCCCACCCGGCGATGAGCACCGCGGCCGGCAGTCCGAGGAGCGCCGTCGCGGCTCCGATGAGCAGCGCGGTCACGAGCAGCGCGGTGCCGACGAGAGTGATGCGGGTGTTGCCCATGCGGTCGCCGAAGCGGCCCTGCACGTCGGCGGCGAGGGCCCAGGCCAGTGCAGCGGCGGTGAGTCCGAGCCCCGCCCACGTCGGCGAGAACCCGTACCCGTCGATCAGCAGATACGGCACGTAGATCTCCGCGCCGAACAGCGCTCCCGCGATGAGTCCCCGCATCAGCACCACGCTCGGCAGTCCTCGCGCCGCCACCAGCGTGCCGCGCGGCAGCAGGGGACGCGACGCCAGGCCGATGACGACGACGGATGCGGCCACCGCCGCCCACGCCCACGCCCCGAGTTCGCCCGCGAGGCTGAGCCCGAGGGCGCCGATCGCCACCGCCACGGCGCACGCGAGGCGGGGTGCGATGCGCCCGGTCGCGGGGTCGTCGGTGTCGAGCGGCAGTCCGTGCAGGCGTGCGACCACCATCGCGAAAGCGACCACGGTCAGCGCCGCGACGCCGAGGAAGACCCACCGCCAGTGCAGGAACTCCGCCACCGCCCCGGCGAGGAACGGCCCGATGAGCGACGGCACGACCCAGGCGGCCGAGAACGCCGCGAACACGCGGCCGTGCAGTGCGCCCGGGTACACCCGGGCGACGACCACATAGAGGGCGACGGTCTGCCCGCCGGTGCCGAGGCCCTGGACGAGCCGCCCGGCGACGAGGGCGGGCATCGTCAGGGCGAACCCCGCGACGAGCAGTCCGACGACGAACAGCGCGACCGCGGTGGTGAGAGGAGCGAGCACGCCGCCGCGGTCGCACCAGGCGCCGACCGCGACCATGCCGATCACGCTCGTCGCGAGCGTGCCCGCGAACGCCACGGCATACAGGCGCTCGCCGTCGAGGTCGGCGCTCACGACGGGCATCACCGTGGTGACGGCGAGCGACTGGATCGCCGCGAGGAAGATCAGCGCGACCGCGCCGACCGTCACCCAGACGAAGCGGCCCTGCCAGATGCCGGTGCCGGACTCGGGCCCGGCGGTCACGATCGCGCCAGGGCGCCGACGCGCTCCACCGCCTCGCGGAGCAGGTCCGGGTCGCAGCCGAAGTTGATGCGGACGTGCCCCTTGCCCTCGGCGCCGAACAGCGGGCCGTGGTGGAACGCCACCTTCGCGTCGCGCAGCACCTTGACCGCGGGGTTCTCGCCCCAGCCGTACGCGGAGAGGTCCACCCAGGCGAGGAAGCCGGCGTCGGGCGGCAGATAGCGCGCCTGCGGCAGATGCTCGGCGAGCAGGTCGGCGAGGAGCAGCCGATTCGCGTCGAGCGCGGCCAGCAGGCTCGCCAGCCAGTCGTCGCTCTCGGCCGAGTACGCGGCGACGTTCGACAGCGCGCCGAACAGTCCGGTGCGCCACTCCACCTCCCACGGCAGCGCGCGCAGCACGGCGGCCTGGGCGTCGCCGCCCGCCACCATCACGGCGCACTTGAGACCGGCGAGGTTGAACGTCTTGCTGGCGCTGGTGACGGCGTAGCCGACGCGCCTCGCCGACTCGGAGACCGCCAGGAACGGCGTGAACGGCTTCGGCGCGTAGGTGAGCGGTCCGTGGATCTCGTCGCTGACGACGGTCGCCCCGAAGCCCTCCGCGATGTCGGCCAGCGCGGCGAGGGTCTCCGCCGTGTGCACCGTGCCGGTCGGGTTGTGCGGGTTGCACAGCAGCACGGCACGCGCGCCGCCGGCGAGAGCGGCCTCGACACCGAGGAGGTCGATCTCCCATCCGGTGTCGCCCGCGACGAGCGGCACGCGCTCGACGACTCCCCCCGCCTCCTCGACGGTGTCGTAGAACGGCGGGTACACCGGCGGCATCACGACGACGCGGTCGCCGGGCTCGATCACCTGCCGGAGGATCTCGACGACGCCCATCATGACGTCGCCGGTCCAGAAGACATGTGAGGGGTCGACCGTCCAGTCCCACCGCCGCTCTGCGAAGCCCACGAAGGCCTCGCGCACGCCGGGCTCCGGCGGGGTGTAGCCGGTGTCGCCGAGCTGCACCGCGCGGGTCAGCACCTCGGTGATCGCCGGGGCGAGCGCGTAGTCCGTCTCGGCGACGAAGAACGGCAGCACATCCTCCCCGTACTTGCGCCACTTCGTACTCGTCCGCTGGCGCAGCTCGTCGATGGGCAGGGCTCGGAGGGGGGTGACGCTCACCCTTCGACCCTAGCGACCCTGCGGATCGCGACCGTCCAGTGAGTCACCGTGTGAAGGTGCCGAGGTCGTGCTGGTCGAAGTACTCCAGCACGAGCGTGTCGCCGTCGAACGTCGCCTTCGAGATCGATCCCGGCGGGGCGTTCTCGCTGAACGGGCGGAACACGAACTCGTCGCCCGACCAGTGCTCGAGCGCCCACCGGCCGGTGGGCCCGAGCGAGAGCTCGAGCTCGTCGCCGACGAGCGCGACCGTCGCGGGGCCGAAGTAGTCGTTGGCGTACTCGCCGGTGTAGGCCTCGAGGGCCTGCGCGGGGTCGGGATCGGCCGGCGCCGTCTCTCCGACGAGCGACCCGAAGGGCTCGGACTCCCCTTCGAACACACTCATGAACAGCGGCACCCAGTCCCGACGCTCGGCCCCGTACTGCGCGATGTCGAGGAATCGGGCCGCGATGCCCTCGGAGACGCCGTTCGCCGAGGCGTTCGACAGCACCACGATCCCGAGACCTGCGCCCGGCAGCAGCTTGAACACCGTGCCGGTGCCGAGAAGGAACGCCCCGGAATGGTTGACGTCGACCAGTCCCCCGGCCGTCGTGCCGACGTTGAACCCGTAGCCGTAGTACCCGGCGCGCGAGCCGAACGAGGTCGGCGGCGACCCGACGATCTGCGGCGACATCGCGGGAACGAGCGAGGAGGCCTCGATGAAGGGCTCACCGTCGTGCTCACCGCCGGCCAGGAGCATCGACAGCCACGTCGTGAGGTCGGTGACGCTCGAACTGACGCCGCCCGCCGGGGACTGCTCGTCAGGCTGACGCTGATCCGGCGTGACGACCCACTCGCCGTCCAGCTGCATGTGCCCCATCGCGCGATTGTCGCGGGACTCGAGGTCGGCGTAGCGGGAGCTCGTCGAGGTCATGCCGAGGGGCTCGTAGAGGAGGCGCTCGGAGAGATCCGCCCAGTCCTCGCCCGCGGCACGCGCGACCGCCTCGCCGGCCGCGGTGATGTCGAAGTTGCCGTACGCGTAGGCCGCGCGCCACGGAGCGAGCGGGATCAGGCTCAGCCGCTCGAGGATCGTGGCGCGGTCGTACCCGATCTCCTCGAGCTCGTCTCCCGCGTGCTTGAAGAGGCCGGATCGATGGGCGTACATGTCCGCGACCGTCACGTGGGAGCCGACGTACGGATCCGACAGTGCGAAGCCCTCGAGATGGTCGGCCACGGGGGTGTCCCACGAGACGTAGCCCTCGTCGATGGCACGCGCGACGACGCTCGCGCCGATCGACTTCGACACCGATGCGAGCGGGAAGACCGTCTCCGCGTCGACCGGGTCGCCGCTGTCGAGATCGCGAACGCCGAACCCCTCCGCGTACAGCACGTCGCCCTGGTACACGACGCCGACGGCGATGCCGGGCGTGCCCGAGGCATCCATCGCCGTCTCGACGGAGGAGGCGAGGTCGTCGACGGCCGCGTCGACCTGCGCCGTCGTCACCGTCGCGAGCGCATCGGCACCGGGGTCGGGATTGACGCTCGAGGTGGGACTCGGCGTCGACTCGGACGAGGCATCGGCGAAGGTGCAGCCCGTCGCCCCCGCCAGGACGAGCGCGGCGACGCCGACCGCGGACACGAGACGCCTCTTGTTCCCCGACATGTGCCGAGTGTGGCACACGTCCACGGGGCCGCGTCAACGGCGTCGAGGGGTCCGGGAGGTGTCAGATCGCGAACCCGAGCGCGCGCATCATGTCGCGACCGTCGTCGGTGATGCGCTCGGGGCCCCACGGCGGCATCCACACCCAGTTGATGCGGAACCGCTCGACGATGTCATCGAGCGCCTGCGCGGTCTGCTCTTCGAGCACGTCGGTCAGCGGGCACCCGGCCGACGTGAGGGTCATGTGGATGACCAGCGCGTCGTTCTCGTCGTCCCACGCGAGATCGTAGATGAGGCCGAGGTCGACGACGTTGATCCCGAGCTCGGGGTCCATCACGTCTTTGAGAGCCTCGGTCACCTCGTCGTACTTCTCGGGGGTGAGCGTCGCCGTCATGCGTCGATCCTACGCTTCGCTGCCCACGGGGGCTTCGGCCGACTCCTCTTCGCCCGCGGGCAGGTAGCGGTCGTAGCCCTCGTCCTCGAGGCGGTCGGCGAGCTCGGGGCCGCCCTCCTCGACGATCCGGCCGTTCACCATGACGTGCACGAAGTCGGGGTGGATGTAGCGGAGGATGCGCGTGTAGTGCGTGATCAGCAGCACGCCGAGGTCCATCTCGGCCTTGGCGCGGTTGACGCCCTCCGACACGATCTTCAGCGCGTCGACGTCGAGGCCGGAGTCGGTCTCGTCGAGCACGGCGATCTGCGGCTTGAGCAGCTCGAGCTGGAGGATCTCGTGACGCTTCTTCTCGCCGCCCGAGAAGCCCTCGTTGACGTTGCGCGACGCGAACTTCGGGTCCATGCGGAGGTTCTTCATGGACGCCTTGACGTCCTTCGTCCACGTGCGGATCGAGGGCGCCTCGCCGTCGATCGCCGTCTTCGCGGTGCGCAGGAAGTTGGTGACCGTCACGCCCGGGATCTCGACCGGGTACTGCATGGCGAGGAACAGTCCCGCGCGCGCACGCTCGTCGACCGACATCGCGAGGACGTCCTCGCCGTCGAGCGTGATCGAGCCGCTCGTCACGTTGTACTTGGGGTGGCCGGCGATCGTGTAGGCGAGCGTCGACTTGCCCGAGCCGTTGGGGCCCATGATCGCGTGGGTCTCACCCGTGCGGATCGTGAGAGTCAGACCGTTGAGGATCGGCGTGGTGCCGGCATCCGTCTCGACCGTCACGTGGAGGTCGCGGATCTCGAGAACAGACATTCTTCAGTACCTTCTTCAGTTCACTTCGAGCTTGACGGTCGCGTCGATGAGCACGTCATCGCCGTCGACGGTGACCGCGAAGACCGGGACCGGCTCGTACGCGGGGAGATTGAGGGGCTTGCCGGTGCGCAGCGAGAACGCCGAGCCGTGGGCCCAGCACTCGAGCGACTCGCCGTCGACGAAGCCCTCCGACAGCGAGATGTCGCCATGGGTGCAGACGTCGCCGATCGCGTGGACCTCGCCGTTGGAGTCGAGCACGAGGGCGATCGCGACCCCGTCCACCTCGATGCGGCGGGCCTCGTCCTGGACGAGGTCGCTGAGGGCGCACACGCGCTGAGCGGTCACTGGCCGGCCTCCTTGGCGAGTTCTTCCTCGATCGCGGCGAACAGCTCCGCCTCGAGGTCTTCGACACCGATCTTCTGCACGATCTCGGCGAGGAAGCCGAGCACGACGAGCCGTCGCGCCTCGTCCTCGGCGATGCCGCGCGCCTGCAGATAGAACAGCTGCTCGTCGTCGAAGCGCCCGGTCGCGCTCGCGTGGCCGGCACCGCGGATGTCGCCGGTCTCGATCTCGAGGTTGGGGATCGACTCGGCGCGCGCACCCTCGGTGAGGACGAGGTTGCGGTTGGCCTCGTACGAGTCGGTTCCGACGGCATCCGGTCCGATGAGGACGTCGCCGATCCAGACCGTGCGCGCCGCGGCACCCTGGAGGGCGCTCTTGTACAGCACGTCCCCGGAGGTCTCGGCGCCCTTGTGGTGCAGGTACACCTGGCTCTCGAGGTGCTGCCCCGAGTCGGAGTAGCTGAGACCGTAGAGCTCGGCACGCGAGCCCGTGCCCGCGAGCTCGACGCTCGGGTTCACGCGCACGACGCCGCCGCCGAAGCTGACGACGACGTGGCGCAGGGTCGCGTCGCGCTCGACGCGGGCCTGGTGCGACGCCACGTGCACGGCGTCGTCGTCCCAGCGCTGCACGGTGACCAGCTCGAGGTGGGCACCCTCCCGGACGACGATCTCGACGTTCTGCGCGTGGTGCGCGGTGCCCGTGTGGTGGAAGACCACCGTCGCGTGGGAGTTGGCCTGCGCCTCGACGACGACGTGGGCGTGCGCCAGGCCGCCGGTGCCCTTCAGCGACACGACGATCGGCTCGGAGAACTCCGCGCCGGCCGGGATGCGCAGCAGCGGCGCCTCGGTCTCCTGCTTCCACGCGATCGCGCTCGGCAGGTCCTCAGGCTGGAAGACCTCGCCGCGCGGAGCGCTGCCCACGAGCAGGCGCTCCTGGACGAGCCCTTCGGGGCCGGCGACGTCGACCTCGATGACGCCGTGGGGTCCGGCCTCATCGGTGAACAGCGGCTTCAGCTGGGCGATCGGGGTGTGCTTCCAGTTGACCTCGCGGCCCGTCGGCGCCTCGAAGGCGGCGGGGTCGAACGACCGGGGTCGCTCGGAGCGGGTCTGCACGGGCACGAATGCACCGGCGCCATCGGTGTGGCCCTTCGCGCCGGGAACGGTGGGGGCCTCGGTGGTGGGGCTCATCTAGCCGACGGATCCTTCCATGCCCATCTCGATGAGCTTGTTGAGTTCGAGCGCGTACTCCATGGGCAGTTCACGCGCGATCGGCTCGATGAAGCCGCGCACGATCATCGCCATGGCCTCGTCTTCGGGCATGCCGCGGCTCATCAGGTAGAAGAGCTGCTCCTCGCTGACCTTCGAGACCGTGGCCTCGTGGCCGAGCTGCACATCGTCGACGCGGATGTCGATCGCCGGGTAGGTGTCGGAACGCGAGATCGTGTCGACCAGGAGTGCGTCGCAGCGCACCGTGTTCGCCGAGTGGTGCGCGTTCGCGTCCACGCGGACCTCGCCACGGTAGCCGGCCCGGCCGCCGCCGCGCGCGATCGACTTGGAGACGATCGACGACTGCGTGTACGGCGCCATGTGGATCATCTTCGCCCCGGCGTCCTGGTGCTGACCGGGACCGGCGAAGGCGACCGACAGGGTCTCGCCCTTGGCGTGCTCGCCCATCAGGAAGATCGACGGGTACTTCATCGTGACCTTGGAGCCGATGTTGCCGTCGATCCACTCCATCGTCGCGCCCTCGTGCGCCACGGCGCGCTTGGTGACGAGGTTGTAGACGTTGTTCGACCAGTTCTGGATCGTCGTGTAGCGCACGCGGGCGTTCTTCTTCACGATGATCTCGACGACGGCCGAGTGCAGCGAGTCGCTCTTGTAGATCGGGGCCGTGCAGCCCTCGATGTAATGCACGTACGAGCCCTCGTCGGCGATGATGAGCGTCCGCTCGAACTGGCCCATGTTCTCGGTGTTGATGCGGAAGTACGCCTGGAGCGGGATCTCGACGTGCACACCCGGGGGAACGTAGACGAACGAGCCGCCCGACCACACCGCGGTGTTGAGTGCGGCGAACTTGTTGTCGCCGGCGGGGATGACGGTGCCGAAGTACTCCTCGAAGAACTCGGGGTGCTCGCGCAGCGCCGTGTCGGTGTCCATGAAGATGACGCCCTGCTGCTCCAGGTCCTCGCGGATCTGGTGGTACACGACCTCGGACTCGTACTGGGCGGCGACGCCCGCGACGAGGCGCTGGCGCTCGGCCTCGGGGATGCCGAGCTTCTCGTACGTGTTGCGGATGTCCTCGGGCAGCTCCTCCCAGGAGCCGGCCTGCTTCTCCGTGGACCGCACGAAGTATTTGATGTTGTCGAAGTCGATCTCGCTGAGATCCGCGCCCCACGTGGGCATCGGCTTGCGCTCGAAGAGCTGCAGACCCTTGAGGCGGGTCTTGAGCATCCACTCCGGCTCGGCCTTGAGCGCCGAGATGTCGCGCACCACGAGGTCGCTGAGGCCTCGCCTGGCGCTCGCTCCCGCGGCGTCGGCATCGTGCCAGCCGAACTCGTAGACACCCAGGCCTTCCAGCTCCGGGCGATCGATCAGCACATCAGACATCGTCACGTTCTCCTCCGGGCCCTGGCGGTTCATCCGTCCCGGCATCCGTGTTCTCCGGTGGAGATACCGGAGGGGGGATGCCGCTTCTCGGGCCCTCTCAAGCGGCGCCGACCATCGCGCCTAGACTGTCAGTGGTGCGCGGCGCCATGAAGTGCGTGCGCAACCGACCCCTCGATTCTACAGGCTCCACCCCCTCGCGGACGCGCCCCGTCCGTCCCGCGCAGCGCGGGGAGCCTCTGCCAGGAGGCGACAGCCAGTATGTCCGCGCAACAGTCCACGACCACCGCACCGGGAATCTGGCGGCGCTTCTGGCTGTGGCTGCCCGATCGGGTCGACAGGCGGATCCGCGTGTTCGCGTGGCTGTCGTTCATCGCCGAGGTGACGATCATCGGCACGGGGGGCGCCGTGCGCCTGACCGGTTCCGGCCTCGGCTGCCCCACGTGGCCGATGTGCACCGCGGAGTCGCTCGTGCCGACACCGGGCATCGACGAGGGCATCCACTCGCTCATCGAGTTCGGCAACCGGCTCATGACCGGAGTGGTGGGTCTGATCGCCCTGGCCGTGTGGATCCTCGTCCTCAAGCTGCGCCACCAGCGGCGCGACCTCTACGTGCTCGCCGTCGTCGTGCTCGGCGGCGTCGCGGCACAGGCGATCGTCGGCGGCATCACCGTGCTGACCGGGCTCAACCCGTTCATCGTCGGCTTCCACTACGTGTCCTCCCTGGCGCTGGTGTGCGTCACCGCGGCATTCCTGGTGCGGATGTCGCAGCCCGGCGGACCCCGGACGCTCCTCGTCCCGCGGTGGCACGCGGTGCTGGTGCACATCACGACGCTGGCGATGGCGCTCACGATCGCGTTCGGCGTGCTCACCACGGGTGCCGGACCGCACTCGGGCGACGCCGATGCGGGCCGCAACGGCTTCAACGCCGAGGTGCTCGAGCACGTGCACGCGTGGCCGGGCTACGCGCTCTTCGCGCTCACGATCGCTCTCGTGATCGCAGCGTGGCGCATCCGCGACGCCGCGCCGTCGCTCCTGCGCTGGACGATCGTGCTGCTGGGCGTCGAGCTCGTCCAGATCGCCGTGGGCCTGTACCAGGCGCGCAACGGGCTGCCCGAACTGGCGGTCGGCGTGCACATGGTGCTGGCCGCGCTCGCGGCGGCGACCATGACGGTCGTGGTCCTGCACCTCAAGGCCCCCGCACGCCTCGAGCAGGACGCCGCCGTCCACAGCTGATCCATAGCAACCGGATTGGCGCCGCACGGACTCCTTTGGGAGGGTGGGATGCCGCGACCACCCGGGTCGCGCACCCCGAGGAGTGATCGACACATGTCCACCCGTCCCCGTCTCATCCGCAGCATCCCGTTCTGGGGCCTCGTCGCCGTGTCGCTGGCGACGATCGCCGGCGGCTGGTACATCACCACCGACAAGCTCGGTGCGATGACGACGACGCTGACCGACGGCACCGCGACCGGCGTCGACGTGTACGTCGGCCAGTCGATCGCCCAGCTCGGCTCGATCCTCATCGGCGCCGGCGTCATCGGCGTCCTGCTCGCGCTCGGCGTCGCCGCCGTCTCGACGCTTCGCCCCCACCCGCCGGTCGAGGTCGTCGAGCCCATCGACTGGACCTCGGAGGCCGAGACCGCTCCCGAGCTGTCCGAGGCCCCGACGGCGGCGACCGACGTCGCCCCCGCTGAAGCCGCTGAGCCGGCCGACGCCAAGGAGACCGTCGCTCGCTGATCCACCGAGCAGGAAGAGGCCGCCCGGTTCGCCGGGCGGCCTCTTCTCGTCGTGACTAGAACGGGAGCAGCGGGTCGATCGCGATCGCGACGAAGAGCAGCGTGAGGTACGTGATCGAGGCGTGGAACACGCGCATCGGGCGCGGCTCGGTGCCCCGCACCGCGCGGTTGTAGAGCACGTGCGACTCGTAGATGAACCAGCCGCCGAAGACGAGCGACGACACCGTGTAGACGAGACCCATGTCGGCGACGGGGATGAGCAGCAGCGAGCACACGACCGTGGCCCACGCGTACAGGATGACCTGCAGACCCACCTGCGAGCCGGCGCGGGTCGCGCCGAGCATCGGCACGTCCACGTTCTCGTACTGGTCCTTGTACTTCATCGACAGCGGCCAGTAGTGCGGCGGCGTCCACAGGAACACGAGCGCGAACAGGATGACGGGCGGCCACGCCAGCGAGCCGGTAACCGCGGTCCAGCCGATCAGCACCGGGAAGCAGCCGGCGATGCCGCCCCACACGATGTTCTGCTCGGTGCGGCGCTTGAGGATCATCGTGTAGATCACGACGTAGAAGAAGATGGCGGCGGCCGAGAGCGTCGCGGCCAGCCAGTTCGTGGTGAGCCACAGCCACACGGTCGAGAACACCGCGAGCGTCCACGCGAAGATCAGGGCGCCGCGCGGCGAGACCTCTCCCGTGACGAGCGGGCGGTTCACCGTGCGCTGCATGTGCGCGTCGATGTCGCGGTCCAGGTACATGTTGAACGCGGCGGCCGATCCGGCGCTCGCGGTGCCGCCGATGACGGTCGCGACGACCAGCCATACGTCGGGGAAACCGCCCTGCGCGAGGATCATGACCGGGACGGTCGTCACCAGCAGCAGCTCGAGCACGCGCGGCTTCATCAGCGCGATGTACGCGCGGACGGTGCGGCCGAAGGTCTGCGGGGACCGGCTGGAGCCGTCGACGGATGCCTCGGTCCCGGCCGTCTTCGTGCTGTCCATGGCCCCCGCAATCGCCGCCTGCAGAATCCCCCCAAGTCTAGGGCATCGGCGTGTCGCGCCCGGCCCGGGCCGGCCCGTGGTGCTCGGCGCCACGGCGCGAGTCGCGGAGTGTGAAGGATCACATCGGTCGGACGGCGGGCGTGAGCAGAACGTGACTCCGCGGACACCCGGATGTCACCGACGGCGACCCGGGGTTCGCAAGACTCTGTCACATACACGGCTCGCATGGCCTGGGTGGCATACCCCTTCGCTATGCTGAGAAACACGCGCGCCCGTCGCCGATTCCCCCTTCTCCATCCGGACAAGGGCCGCGAGCCGGCCACATTCTTGGGCGCACTCCACAGAAAGGCGGCCCGGTGTCGGAACTGCGTTGGGATGAGATCGATCGGCGCGCGGTGGACACCGCCCGCGTCCTGGCAGCGGACGCGGTGGAGAAGGTCGGCAACGGCCACCCCGGCACCGCGATGAGCCTGGCGCCGGCGGCGTACCTGCTCTACCAGCGCGTGCTGCGCCACGATCCTACGGACACCCATTGGGTCGGACGCGACCGGTTCATCCTGTCGGCCGGCCACTCGTCGCTCACCCAGTACGTGCAGCTGTACCTGGGCGGATTCGGGCTCGAGCTCGACGACCTCAAGGCGCTGCGCACGTGGGGCTCGCTCACGCCGGGTCACCCCGAGTACGGCCACACCAAGGGTGTCGAGATCACCACCGGCCCGCTGGGCCAGGGCCTCGCCTCCGCGGTGGGCTTCGCATACGCGGCCCGCTACGAGCGCGGCCTGTTCGATCCGGAGGCCGCCGCCGGCGAGTCGCCGTTCGACCACCACATCTACGTGATCGCCGGTGACGGCGACCTGCAGGAGGGTGTCACCTCCGAGGCCTCGTCGCTCGCGGGTCACCAGGAGCTCGGCAACCTCATCGCGATCTACGACTCGAACCAGATCTCCATCGAAGACGACACCAACGTCGCCTTCACCGAGGATGTCGCGAAGCGCTACGAGTCGTACGGCTGGCACGTTCAGGTCGTGGACTGGAAGAAGACCGGCGAGTACGTCGAAGACGTGGCGGAGCTCTACGCCGCGATCGAGGCGGCCCAGGGCGAGACGGCCAAGCCGTCGCTCATCGTCCTGCGCACCATCATCGGCTGGCCGTCGCCCGGCAAGCAGAACACCGGCAAGATCCACGGCTCCGCGCTCGGCGCCGACGAGCTCGCCGCCACGAAGAAGGTCCTCGGATTCGACCCCGAGCAGTCCTTCGTCGTCGCCGACGACGTCATCGCCCACACGCGTGCGCTCGCCGACCGCGCCGCCGAGGAGCGCGCCGCCTGGCAGGAGTCGTTCGACGCGTGGGCCGCCGCCAACCCGGAGCGCAAGGCCCTGTTCGACCGCCTCGAGTCCGGCGAACTGCCCGAGGACGTGGCATCCGCTCTCCCGTCGTTCGAGGCCGGCAAGGACGTCTCGACGCGCGCCGCATCGGGCACCGTCATCAACGCGCTGGCTGCGGTGCTGCCGGAGCTGTGGGGCGGCTCGGCCGACCTCGCCGAGTCGAACCTCACCACCATCAAGGACGCCAAGTCGTTCATCCCGGCGGAGTGGTCGACGCACGAGTGGTCGGGCGACCCGTACGGCCGCGTGCTGCACTTCGGCATCCGCGAGCACGCGATGGGTGCGATCGTCAACGGCATCAAGCTCCACGGCCCGACGCGTCCGTTCGGCGGCACGTTCCTCATCTTCAGCGATTACATGCGCCCGTCGGTGCGTCTGGCCGCGCTGATGGACATCCCGTCGATCTTCGTGTGGACGCACGACTCCGTCGCGCTCGGCGAGGACGGCCCGACCCACCAGCCCGTCGAGCAGCTCGCGACGCTGCGCGCCATCCCGAACTTCACGGTGGTGCGCCCGGCCGACGCGAACGAGACCTCGGCCGCGTGGCTCGAGATCGTCCGCCGCCAGGGAGGCCCGTCGGGCATCGCGCTGACCCGCCAGAACATCCCGGTGTTCGCGCGCGGCACCGGCGAGGCGGAAGGCGACGTGTTCGCGTCGACCGACGGCGTCGCCAAGGGCGCGTACATCCTCGCGGAGGCGCCGAACGGCACTCCCGACGTGATCCTCATCGCGACCGGCTCCGAAGTGCAGCTGGCGGTCTCCGCCCGCGAGACCCTCGCCGCCGAGGGCGTCAACGCCCGCGTGGTGTCGGCGCCGTCGCTCGAGTGGTTCGACGAGCAGGACGAGGCGTACCGCGAGAAGGTCCTCCCCGCCGCCGTCAAGGCGCGCGTGTCGGTCGAGGCCGGCTCGGCGCTCACGTGGCGCGGCATCGTCGGCGACGCCGGCCGCTCCGTCGCGATCGACCACTTCGGCGCGTCGGCCGACTACAAGACCCTGTTCCAGAAGTTCGGCATCACCGCCGACGCCGTCGTCGAGGCCGCCCGCGAGACCATCGCGGCAACGGCAGCACTCGAACTCGCAGCGGCGAAGTAAGCACGAGGAGAAGGCAGAATGAGCACCCCCACCGAGAAGCTGGTCGCCGAAGGCGTGAGCATCTGGCTCGACGACCTGTCGCGCGAGCGCATCACGTCGGGCAACCTGACCGAGCTCATCTCGACGCGCAACGTCTCAGGCGTCACGACGAACCCGACGATCTTCCAGGGCGCGATCGGCGGCGGCGGACACGCGTACGCCGACCAGATCGCCGAGCTCGCCAAGGCGGGCGCCTCGGTCGACGACGCGATCTTCGCCGCCACGACCGACGACGTGCGCGACGCGGCCGACATCCTCCGTCCCGTCTACGACGCCACGGACGGTGTGGACGGCCGCGTGTCGATCGAGGTCTCCCCCGACCTCGCCCACGACACCGACGCGACGATCGCGCAGGCCAAGGAGCTGTCCGCGAAGGTCGACCGGCCCAACGTGCACATCAAGATCCCCGCGACGAAGGCCGGTCTGCCGGCGATCACCGCGGTGCTCGCCGAGGGCATCTCGGTCAACGTCACGCTGATCTTCAGCCTCGAGCGCTACGCCGAGGTCATCGACGCCTTCCTCTCGGGCATCGAGCAGGCGAAGGCGAACGGCCACGACATCTCGCAGATCCACTCCGTGGCGTCGTTCTTCGTCTCGCGCGTGGACACCGAGGTCGACAAGCGCCTCGCCGCCATCGGCACCGACGAGGCCGCGGGCCTGAAGTCGCTCGCCGGTGTGGCGAACGCGCGCCTCGCGTACGAGCTGTTCGAGAAGGAGTTCGCCAGCGACCGCGCCAAGGCGCTGACGGATGCCGGCGCCCACGCCCAGCGTCCGCTGTGGGCCTCGACCGGTGTCAAGGACCCGAACCTCCCCGACACGCTGTACGTGACCGAGCTCGTCGCTCCCGGCACCGTCAACACCATGCCCGAGAAGACGCTCGAGGCGACCTTCGACCACGGCCAGATCGCCGGCGACACCGTCACCGGCACCTACGCCGCCGCGCACGAGGTGTTCGACCGCCTCGCCGCCGTCGGCGTCGACTTCGCCGACGTCACCCAGGTGCTCGAGGACGAGGGCGTCGACAAGTTCATCGCCTCCTGGCACGACCTGCAGGGCACCGTGAAGACGGCCCTCGAGGACGCTCTCCAGGCCACCCGATGAGTTTCGACATCCACCTCTCGGGGCGCGTCAAGTCCGTCGTGGAGGCGACGCTCCCCGGGCTCGTGGCGAGCCTGGTGGCCTCGGGGATCACCGGCGGCGACTCGTCGCTGTGGGGTCCGGGCGCCGACGACGAGGCATCCCGACGCCTCGGGTGGACCGAGGCCGTCAGCGTCTCGCGCCCCCTCGTCCCTGAGATCCTGGCGCTGCGCGAGCGGCTGCGTTCACGCAACGTCACGCGCATCGTGCTCGCGGGCATGGGCGGCTCGTCGCTCGCGCCCGAGGTCATCGCCCAGACGGCCGGAGTGCCGCTGACGATCCTCGACTCGACGTCGCCGGGCCAGGTGCTCGCCGCGATCGACGGCGATGCCCAGGCCGGCGACCTCACGCGCACCGCGCTCGTGGTGTCGTCCAAGTCGGGCTCGACGGTCGAGACGGACTCCGCCAAGCGCGCGTTCGAGGCGGCGTTCCGCGACCTCGGCATCGATCCCACCGAGCGGATCGTCGTCGTGACCGACCCGGGCTCGCCGCTGGACCAGGCGGCCCGCGCCGACGGGTACACCGTGTTCAACGCCGACCCGACGGTGGGGGGCCGCTACTCGGCGCTCACCGCGTTCGGGCTCGTGCCGGCCGGCCTCGCGGGTGCCGACATCTCGGAGCTCCTCGACGAGGCCGAGGCGTCGCTGCTCGAGGTGTCGATCGACAGCCCCGACAACCCGGCACTCGTGCTCGCCGCCGCCATCGCGGGCGGCGAGCCTCGCAAGGACAAGCTCGGCCTCATCACCGACGGCACCCACATCGTCGGCCTTCCGGACTGGATCGAACAGCTCGTCGCCGAGTCGACGGGCAAGGACGCCACCGGCATCCTTCCCGTCGTGCTCCTGCCGGTCTCGCCCGAGGTCGACGCGCAGCCCTCCGACCTGCAGATCGTGCGGTTCGTCGACGAGGCCAAGAAGTTCCACCTGTTCGAGCACCACGAGGGCGAGATCCTCGTGAGCGGCTCGCTCGGTGCGCAGTTCGTGGTCTGGGAGTACGCGACGGCGATCGCGGGACGGATGCTGGGCATCAATCCCTTCGACCAGCCCGACGTCGAGTCCGCCAAGGATGCGGCACGCGGGCTGCTCGAGGCACGCCCCGAGCCCACCACGCCGGCTTTCGCCGTGGAGGGCGTCGAGGTGCGCGTGTCGGACCCCGAGCTCGCAGCATCCGGAACCGTCGCAGGCGTGCTGGACGCACTGTGGGCACGGCTCCCCGCCGATGGGTACGTCGCGATCCAGGCCTATGTCAACCGTCTCGAGCTCAGCCAGCTCTCGGGTCTGCGCGAGCTCGTCGCCGCGGACTCGGGTCGACCCACCACGTTCGGCTGGGGACCCCGGTTCCTGCACTCGACGGGTCAGTACCACAAGGGCGGCCCCGCGAACGGCGTGTTCCTGCAGATCCTCGAGCGCACCGACGTCGACCTCGAGATCCCCGGCCGGCCGTTCACATTCGGCCAGCTGATCCAGGCGCAGGCTGCGGGCGACGCGGCCGTGCTCGCCGAAGGCCACGGCCGTCCCGTCGTGACCCTGACCCTCACCGACCCCCAGATCGAAGTGCTTTCGCTCTTCGAAGCGGCACAGTAGGAGTTCGATCCCCACATGACCGTCGAGATCTCGCGCGGGCACAACCCGCTGCGCGACCCCGAAGACCGTCGCCTCAACCGCATCGCCGGCCCGAGCGCGCTCGTCATCTTCGGCGTCACGGGAGACCTCTCCCGCAAGAAGCTCATGCCCGCCGTCTACGACCTCGCCAACCGCGGCCTGCTGCCTCCCGGGTTCGCACTCGTCGGCTTCGCGCGGCGCGACTGGGCCGACCAGGACTTCGCCGAGGTCGTCCACGATGCGGTGCGCCAGCACGCGCGCACCGAGTTCCGCGACGAGACCTGGCAGCAGCTGCTCCAGGGCATCCGCTTCGTCTCGGGCGAGTTCGGCGACCCGGACGCGTTCCGGCGGCTCCGCGAGACCGTCGAGAAGCTCGACGTCGAACGCGGCACCATGGGCAACCACGCCTACTACCTGTCGATCCCGCCGAAGGACTTCGCGCTCGTGGCGGACCAGCTGCGGAGCTCCGGGCTGGTGGACGACACCGCCGACCAGCCGGACCGCTGGCGGCGCGTCGTCATCGAGAAGCCGTTCGGTCACGACCTGGACTCGGCGCGCGCGCTGAACGACGTGCTCCGCTCGACGTTCCCGACGGACTCGATCTTCCGGATCGACCACTACCTCGGCAAGGAGACGGTCCAGAACATCCTGGCCCTCCGCTTCGCCAACGAGCTGTACGAGCCGATCTGGAACCGCAACTACGTCGACCACGTGCAGATCACGATGGCGGAGGACATCGGGGTGAGCGGCCGCGCCGGCTATTACGACGGCGTCGGCGCCGCACGCGACGTCATCCAGAACCACCTGCTGCAGCTCCTCGCGCTCACGGCGATGGAGGAGCCGATCTCGTTCGACGCGAAGGACCTTCGCGCCGAGAAGGAGAAGGTGCTCGCCGCGGTCACGCTCCCCGACGACCTCGAGCGTTCGACGGCCCGGGGTCAGTACGACGGCGGCTGGCAGGGCGGCGAGAAGGTGCTCGGCTTCCTCGACGAGGACGGCATGAACCCCGAGTCGACGACGGAGACGTACGCGGCGATCACGCTCGAGATCAACACGCGACGCTGGGCAGGCGTGCCGTTCTACCTGCGCACGGGCAAGCGCCTGGGTCGCCGCGTCACCGAGATCGCCGTGGTCTTCAAGCGGGCGCCCGAGCTGCTGTTCGATCGCAACCAGACCTCGGGTCAGGGCCAGAACGCGCTCGTGATCCGTGTCCAGCCCGACGAGGGGGTCACGATCCGCTTCGGCTCGAAGGTCCCGGGCGCCGGCGCCCAGGTGCGCGACGTCACGATGGACTTCGGCTACGGCCACGCGTTCACCGAGGCGAGCCCCGAGGCCTACGAGCGCCTCATCCTCGATGTGCTCCTCGGCGACCCGCCGCTGTTCCCGCGGCACGAAGAGGTCGAGCTGTCGTGGAAGATCCTCGACCCGATCGAGCAGTTCTGGGACGCTCAGGGCGGCCCCCTCGAACAGTATTCGCCCGGGTCGTGGGGCCCGGATTCCGCGGACGAGATGCTCGCCCGCGATGGCCGCACCTGGAGGCGCCCGTGATCGTCGACCTTCCCGACACCAACGTCAGCAAGATCTCCCGCGCACTCGTGAACGTGCGCGAGGAGGGCGGCGCCGTCGCGCTCGGCCGCGTGCTGACGCTCGTCATCCTCACCCGTGAGGGCGCGGTCGAAGAGGTCATCGAGGCCGCGAACGACGCGTCGCGCGAGCATCCCATGCGGGTCATCGTGCTGATGATCGACGGCGAGGACGAGAACTCCCGGCTCGACGCGCAGATCCGCGTGGGCGGCGACGCCGGCGCGAGCGAGGTCGTCACGCTCCGCGTGTTCGGCGAGGCCGGCCGCTCGAACCTCGAGAGCCTCATCACGGGTCTGCTCCTGCCCGACGCCCCCGTCGTGGTGTGGTGGCCGAACCGCACCCCCGATCACATCTCGAAGACGTCGATCGGTCGCATCGCACAGCGTCGGATCACCGACGCGGCCACCAAGTCCGACCCGTCGGCCTGGGTCGCCGGTCTGGGCGAGCAGTACGCCCCCGGCGACACCGACCTCGCCTGGACGCGTCTCACGCGCTGGCGCGAGCAGCTGGCCGCGATCCTCGACCAGCCGCCGTACGAGCCCGTCGTGGGCGTGCGCGTGCGCGGGGCGTCCGATTCGCCCTCCACCGCGCTCCTGGCCGCCTGGCTCCGTCTGACGCTCGACGTGCCGGTGGACTGGGCCTACCTCGACGCGGACGAGTGGCCGCACGGCATCAAGTCGGTCGCCCTCGTACGCGCGAGCGGAGAGGTGCTGCTGGAGCGCCCGTCGCCCGGCGTGGCGATCCTCACGCAGCCGGGGCAGCCCACCCATGACCTCGCGTTCCCCCGTCGGACACTGCGGGAATGCCTGGCGGAGGAGCTCCGTCGGCTCGACCCCGACGTCCTGTATGGTCGAGTCATCACCGAGGGTTGGGAACTGCTCGACCCCCCGGCGACGAAGGGGACGCAGGCCTGATGAGCGGTGCGCGGGTGACGGACAGGACGCAGACGGATGCCTGAGGGCTGGGCCGAGAAACGCGTCATCATCAGCCCCGATCCCGCCGCACTGGCCGAGTCGGTCGCGCCGCGCTTCCTGAGTCGCGTCGCCAAGCGTCTCGACGACGGCAAGCTCGCGCACATCTCGCTCACCGGCGGATCCATGGGCGCGGCGGTGCTCGCCGCCGCGGCGCGCAATCCTCGTGCGGGCACCATCGACTGGTCGAAGGTGCACTTCTGGTGGAGCGACGAGCGCTTCGTGCCGCTCGGCCACTCCGACCGCAACGACCGGCAGGCCCGCGAGGCGTTCCTCGACGATCTCGAGATCCCTGCGGAGAACATCCACGCGACTCTCGGAAGCGACGACGGCGCCGATCTGGATGCTGCGGCCGCCGCGTACGCCGCAGAGCTGGCGCGCTTCCCGGGGGCTGAGGGCCCATGGCCGTCGTTCGATGTCTGCTTCCTCGGCGTCGGCCCGGACGGACACATCGCATCGCTCTTCCCCGACCGCTCCGAGATCCAGATCACGGATCGCTCGGTGGTGGCGGTGCGCGACTCCCCCAAGCCGCCGCCCGAGCGGATCACCATGACGCGTCCGGTGATCAACAGCTCCAAGCGCGTGTGGCTCGTGCTGGCGGGTGCCGACAAGGCGGCCGCCCTCGGGCTCGCCCTCGCGGGCGCCAGCTACGCCAGCGTGCCCGCCGCAGGGGCGAAGGGCCGCAAGCGCACGACGTTCTTCGTCGACCGGGCCGCGGCCGCCCAGGTGCCGCCGGACCTCATCGACCGGGAGTACTGACGAACTCCGGCGGACGAACGCCGGACAGACGAGAAGAGCGGATGCCGCAGCATCCGCTCTTCTCGTCTGTCTGTGGTGGACTCAGTCCTGGCCGCGGCGCTCGCGCAGCTGCTTGAGGGCGTCGTCGAGGAGGGTCTCGGCCTCTTCCTCGGTGCGGCGCTCCTTCACGTAGGCGAGATGCGTCTTGTAGGGCTCGGTCTTCGCGACGGCAGGAGGGTTCTCCTTGTCGCGGCCGGCCGGCAGACCGGAGTGCGGGGAATCGATCGTGTCGGGGATCTCTTCTTCCGGGATCCCCGCGGCGAAGTAGCGCACGGTCTCGTTGCCCAGGGCGTCCCAGTACGAGACGGCCACGCGCTCGGCGTGGAAGCCGTGGTCCTGCTCGCCCATCGGCCCGGCACCGACGCGGGTGCCGCGGATCGCGTTTCCTCCGGTGGCCATCAGAGCGCCGCGAACTTCGTGATCAGGCCCAGTGCCACGATCGAGGCGAACCACACGAGGGCGAGCACGACCGTGAACCGGTTGAGGTTGCGCTCGGCGAGCCCCGACGAGCCAAGGGCCGACGTCATGCCGCCGCCGAACATGTCGGACAGGCCACCACCGCGCCCCTTGTGGAGCAGGATGAGGAGGGTCAGCAGGAGACTCGTGATGCCGAGGAGCACCTGCAGGACGAACTCGAGGATAAGCACAGTCGTTGAAGCCTTTCGCTGCGATCGTTCGCCGATCGCACAAGGGTCAAGTATACGGGTAGCACGGCGGGCGGTGAGGATACCCACCGCCCGCCGCGACGTCAGACGCCGACGTGCTTCTGGTAGCGGATGATCGCGGCGAACTCGTCGACGACGAGGCTCGCACCGCCGACCAGCGCGCCGTCGACGTCGGGCTCGCGCATGAAGCTCGCGATGTTCGCGGCCTTCACCGAACCTCCGTAGAGGACGCGCGTGCGGGCGGCTGCATCGGCGCCGAGCTTCTCGGCGATGACCTCGCGGAGCTTCGCGCAGACGTCCTGAGCCTGCTCGGGTGTCGCGGCCTGGCCGGAGCCGATCGCCCAGACGGGCTCGTAGGCGACGACGATGTCGGCATCGGCCTTCAGACCCTCGAGAGCGACGGACAGCTGGCTGACCGGGACCGCGCTCGCGCCGAACTTCTCGAGGTCCTCGCTGGTCTCACCGACGCAGATCACGGGGACGAGGCCGTGCTTGAGCGCGGCCTTCACCTTGGATCCGACGACCTCATCGGTCTCGTCGTGGTACTGACGACGCTCGGAGTGGCCGATGATGACGTAGGTCGCATCCAGCTTCGCGAGGAACGCGCCCGAGATCTCGCCGGTGTACGCGCCGGAGTCGTGCGCCGACACGTCCTGCGCACCCAGGGCGAACGGGATCTTGTCGGCGTCGAGCAGCGTCTGCACGGTGCGGATGTCGGTGAACGGCGGGAAGACCGCGACTTCGACCGAGCCGTCCTCGTGCTTGGCATCCTTGAGGGTCCAGTGCAGCTTCTGCACGAACGCGACCGCCTGCAGGTGGTCGAGATTCATCTTCCAGTTGCCCGCGATGAGCGGGGTGCGGCTGCTCACTGCCATCCGAGGACCTCCAGTCCGGGGAGCTTCTTGCCCTCGAGGAACTCGAGGCTGGCGCCGCCGCCGGTCGAGATGTGACCGAAGGCGTCGTCGGCGAATCCGAGCTGGCGGACCGCCGCGGCGGAATCGCCGCCGCCGACGACCGACAGGCCGTCGACGTCGGTGAGAGCCTGCGCGACCGCCTTGGTGCCCGCGGCGAACGGTGCGAGCTCGAAGACGCCCATCGGGCCGTTCCAGAACACCGTCTTGGAGTCGCGCACCAGCGCGGCGAAGCGCTCGGCGGTCTCGGGGCCGATATCGAGGCCGAGGCCGGATGCGCCGAACGCCGTGTCTTCGATGCCGTCGGCGCCCGTCACCACGTGCTCCGCGTCGGCGCCGAACTTCGAGGCCACGACGACGTCGGTCGGGAGCACGAGCTCGACGCCCGACTCCTCGGCGCGCCGCATGTACTCGCGGACCGTGTCGAGCTGATCGGCCTCGAGGAGGCTCGAGCCGACCTTGTGGCCCTGCGCGGCGAGGAAGGTGAACAGCATGCCGCCGCCGATGAGCAGACGGTTCACGCGCGGCAGCAGGTGGTCGATGACGCCCAGCTTGTCGCTGACCTTCGAGCCGCCGAGGACGACCGTGTAGGGGCGCTCGGGGTTCTCGGTCAGGCGGTCGAGCACGTCGACCTCCTTCTCGATGAGGAACCCGGCGGCCGACGGCAGGATCTCCGCGAGGTCGTAGACCGACGCCTGCTTGCGGTGCACGACGCCGAACCCGTCGGAGACGAGGACGTCGCCGAGCGTGGCCAGCTCCTCCGCGAACGCGCGGCGGGTCGCGTCGTCCTTGGCGGTCTCGCCCGGGTTGAAGCGGAGGTTCTCGATGATCGCGACGTCGCCGTCCTCGAGGGCGGCGACGGCCTCACGGGCCGACTCGCCGACCGTGTCGCGCGCGAACGCGACCGGCTTGCCGAGGAGCTCCGAGAGCCGCTGGGCGACCGGTTCGAGGCTGTACTTCGCGTCGGGGGCGCCGTCGGGGCGACCGAGGTGCGAGCAGACGATGACGCGGGCGCCCTGGTTGATCAGGGCGTTGAGCGTGGGGAGCGTGGCCCGTACACGGCCATCGTCCGTGATGACCGCGTCCTTCAGGGGGACGTTGAGGTCAGCACGGACGATGACGCGCTTGCCGGCCAGCGGACCCAGAGTGCTGAGGGTGCGCAGAGCCATCGGGATCAGAGCTTCGAGGCGACGATCTCGGTGAGGTCGACGAGGCGGTTCGAGTATCCCCACTCGTTGTCGTACCAGCCGACGACCTTGACCTGGTTGCCGATGACGCGGGTCAGTCCGGCGTCGAAGATGCAGGAGTGGTCGTCGGTGACGATGTCGCTCGAGACGATCTCGTCCTCGGTGTACTTCAGGATGCCCTTGAGCGGCCCCTCGGCGGCGGCCTTGTAGGCGGCCTTGATCTCGTCGACGGTCACCTCGCGCTCGAGCTCGACCGTGAGGTCGGTCGCCGAGCCGGTGGGGACCGGCACGCGAAGGGCGAAGCCGTCGAGCTTGCCCTTGAGGTCGGGCAGGACGAGGCCGATGGCCTTGGCGGCACCGGTCGAGGTGGGGACGATGTTGAGCGCTGCGGCGCGGGCGCGACGCAGGTCGCTGTGCGGGCCGTCCTGGAGGTTCTGGTCGGCGGTGTAGGCGTGCACCGTCGTCATGAGGCCCTTGACGATCCCGAAGTTGTCGTCGAGCACCTTGGCGAGCGGCGCGAGGCAGTTCGTCGTGCACGAGGCGTTCGAGATGATGTGCTGGGTCTCGGGGTCGTACGTCTCCTCGTTGGCACCGATGACGAACGTGCCGTCCTCGCCGCTGGCGGGAGCGGAGATGAGGACCTTCTTGGCACCGCCCGCGATGTGCTTCGCGGCATCGACGGCCTTGGTGAAGCGACCGGTCGACTCGATGACGATGTCGACGCCCAGCTCGCCCCAGGGCAGGTTGGCGGGGTCGCGCTCTTCGAAGACCTTGATGGTCTTGTCGCCGACCGTGATCGAGTCCTCGGTGTACGAGACCTCCTGGTCGAGGCGGCCGAGGATCGAGTCGTACTTGAGCAGGTGCGCGAGGGTCTTGTTGTCGGTGAGGTCGTTCACCGCCACGATGTCGAGGTCCGCACCCTGCGCGAGAGCCGCGCGGAGGTAGTTGCGTCCGATTCGGCCGAAGCCGTTGATGCCGATCTTGACAGTCACGGAGTTTCTCCTGAGATGTGTCGTGCGCGAATGCGCGGTTGTTGCGATGCGAACGAGGACAACGGCGTCCCGGCGGGCTGTCCCGCCGGGACGGCCGCGCTAACTAGGACAGTACCAGCAGGCCCGAGGTCTTCTGACGGGCGGCGTCGAGGCGCTGCGCGACGTTCTGCCAGTTCGCGATGTTCCAGACGGCCTTCACGTAGTCGGCCTTGACGTTGAGGTAGTCGAGGTAGAAGGCGTGCTCCCACATGTCGAGCTGGAAGATCGGGATCGTGCCCTGCGCGGTGTTGCCCTGCTGGTCGAACAGCTGCTGGATGATGAGCTGCTCACCGATCGGGTCCCAGCTGAGCACGGCCCAGCCCGAACCCTGGATCCCGTTGGCCACGGCGGTGAAATGCGCCTGGAACTTGTCGAAGCCGCCGAAGAACTCGTCGATGGCGGCCTTCAGCTCGCCCTCGGGCTCGCCGCCGCCCTCGGGCGAGAGGTTGGTCCAGAAGATCGAGTGGTTGACGTGACCGCCGAGGTGGAACGCGAGGTCCTTCTCGAGCTTGTTCACGTTCGCCAGGTTGCCGGACTCGCGCGCCTCGGCCAGCTGCTCCAGCGCGGTGTTCGCGCCGGTCACGTACGCCTGGTGGTGCTTGCTGTGGTGCAGCTCCATGATCTTGCCGCTGATGTGCGGCTCGAGTGCGGCGTAGTCGTAAGGGAGGTCGGGCAAGGTGTACTTCGCCATGTTCTCTTCTTCCTGTCGGCGCGCGCCGAAATCCCCGGCGCAGCGAGGGTGACGGATTCATCCTACTGAGCGGCAACGCCCGCGCGGCGGGGTTGCTTCCGTCTGTGACGTGTGGAAGAGCGGATGCTGCGGACCGCAGCATCCGTCCCGGATCTCAGTCCTCGATGCCGGCCGGAACGGCGGACTCGGTGCCGGGGAGCCCCTCGGCCTCGGCCTTCTTGTCGGCCATGGCGAGCAGACGCCGGATGCGGCCGGCGACCGCGTCCTTGGTGAGCGGCGGGTCGGCGTGGTGGCCCAGCTCGTCGAGGCTGGCATCGCGGTGTGCGAGGCGGAGATCGCCCGCCTGCCGCAGGTGGTCGGGCACCTCGTCGCCGAGGATCTCGAGCGCCCGCTCGACGCGGGCGCACGCGGCGACCGCGGCCTGCGCCGAGCGGCGGAGGTTGGCGTCGTCGAAGTTGACCAGGCGGTTGACACCCGCGCGCACCTCGCGGCGCTGACGCATCTGGTCCCACTCGGCGGCGGCGCGCGCGGCGCCCATCGCCGCGAGGGCGGCGCGGATGGCCTCCCCCTCGCGCACGACCACGCGCGGGATGCCGCGCACCTCGCGGGCCTTGCCGGCGATGCCGAGGCGGTGGGCCGCGCCCACGAGCGCCATCGCAGCCTCGGACGAGGGGCAGGTGATCTCGAGCGCTGCCGAGCGGCCCGGGTCGCTGAGCGTTCCGGCGGCGAGGAACGCGCCGCGCCAGATCGCGGCGAGGTCGCCGCGCGAGCCGGTCGTGAGCTTGTTGGGCAGGCCCCGCACCGGACGCCGGCGCTGGTCGAGGAGGCCCGTCTGGCGGGCGAGCGTCTCGCCGCCTTCGATCACGCGCACGGCGTAGTGGCTCCCGGTCCGCGCTCCGGAGCCCTGCACGTGGACGAGCTCGGGCCGCACGCCGTAGAGCTCGACCAGGTCGCGGGCGGTGCGGCGCGCGAGGATGTCGGAGTCCAGCTCGGCCTCGACCGCGACGCGGTTCGCGATCGAGTGCAGGCCGCCCGAGAATCGCAGCAGCGACGTGAGCTCGGCCACCCGTGCCGTCGGGCGCGGGTCTCGCACGGTGATCAGCTCGGCCTTCACGTCAGCGGTCAGCGACACGGGTCTCCTTCATGGGTCTTGCGGGAACGACCGTCAAGCCTACCCGGCCGCTCCGGCCGGGCGGTCCCGTCACTCCCGTCCGAGATCGCGGTGCGTCACGCGGACGGCGACGCCGGGCACACTCGCGAGTCGCTGCGCCAGCTCCCGCACCATCACGACCGAGCGGTGCTTTCCGCCGGTGCAGCCGACGGCGACGACCGAGTGGCTCTTGTTCTCGCGCTGGTAGCCCTCGAGCACCGGCCGCAGCGCCGCGCTGTACGCGTCGAGGAACTCCTGCGCACCCTCCTGCGAGAGGACGTAGTCCCGTACCTCGTCGTCTTCACCCGTGAACGGCCGCAGCTGCTCGTCCCAGAACGGGTTCGGGAGGAACCGCATGTCGGCCACGAGGTCGGCGTCCGGCGGCAGGCCGTACTTGAAGCCGAAGCTCTGGAGCGTCACCGTGTGCCGCGCAGCGCCCGCCTCGGTGAACAGATCGGCGACGTTGGTGGCCAGCTGGTGGATGTTGTACGAGGACGTGTCGATGATGACGTCGGCGCTTTCGCGGACGGCGGCCAGGCGCGTCCGCTCCCGGCGGATGCCGTCGAGGATCGTGCCGTCGCCCTGCAGCGGGTGCGGCCGCCGCACCGCCTCGAACCGTCGGACGAGCACCTCGTCCGAGGCATCCAGGAACATCACCCGGATCTGACGGCGCTCGCGCAGGGCGCGCATCGCATCGGGAAGATCGGAGAACAGGTCGCGCCCGCGCACGTCGACGACGACCGCGACCCGCGGCAGCACTCCCCCGGCGAGCTCGGTGAGGTCGAGCAGCGGCTTGAGCATCTGCGGCGGGAGGTTGTCGACCACGTACCAGTCGAGATCCTCCAGTGCGTTCGCCGCGGTGGACCGCCCCGCGCCCGACATCCCCGTGACGATCAGCACTTCTCCGACGTCGTGACGCGTCGCCTCGCCCATGATCACCCCCGTCCCGACAAGCCTAGTCATAGCAGGCGGTCGCTGGTCGGCGCGCGGGCCTCTATGTCGCGTCCGTCAGGGCCGCCGGCTGAGCGAGATGCGCGTGGATCGCCGAGGCGAGCTTGGGGCCGACGCCCGGAAGCTGGGCGATCTCGTCGGGCGTCGCCTTCCTCAGCGCCGACACCGAGCCGAAGTGCCGCAGCAGCGCCTTGATGCGGGCCTCGCCGAGGCCGGGAACCTCCGCGAGGACGCTCTGGATGTCGCGGCGGCGGCGCTTGCGCTGGTGCGTGATGGCGAATCGGTGCGCCTCGTCGCGCAGCCGCTGCAGCAGGTACAGCGCCTCCGACGTGCGGGGCAGGATGACGGGGTACTCCTCCCCCGGCAGCCAGACCTCCTCCAAGCGCTTGGCGATGCCGCACAGGGCGATCTCCTCGTGACCGGCGTCGCGGAGCGCCCGCGCGGCGGCCTCGACCTGCGGCTTGCCGCCGTCGACGACCAGCAGCTGCGGCCGGTACGCGAAGCGCGGGCGGCGCCGCTCGGTCACGACCTCGCCGTCGCCGGTCGGGTCGGGTGCAGCATCCGGTTCGTTCTCCTCCGGACGGTCGAGATAGGCGAGCCGGCGCGTGAGCACCTGATAGAGCGAGTCGGTGTCGTCGGTGGTCTCTGCGACACCGAACGAGCGGTACTGGTCCTTGCGGGGAAGGCCGTCCTCGAACACCACCATCGATGCCACGACGTTCGTGCCGCTCAGGTGCGACACGTCGAAGCACTCGATGCGCAGCGGCGCCTCGGCGAGGTCGAGGGCCTCCTGCAGGTCGGTGAGCGCCTGGCTGCGGGCGACGTAGTCGCTGGTGCGACGGGTCTTGTGGAGCATCAGCGCCTGCTGCGCGTTGAGGGTCGCGGTGCGCATGAGGTCGGCCTTGCGGCCGCGCTGGGCGATCTGGATCGTCACGGCCTTGCCCCGGCGTCCGCGGAGCCACTCCTCGAGATCGGCCGCGTCGTCGGGCATCGCCGGCACCAGGACCTGCTTCGGGATGTCGGCGCCCGCGGCGTTCCCGTACGTGCGCTGGAGCACCTGGTCGACGAGCTCGCCGCCGGTGATGTCGAGCTCCTTCTCGATCGTGGTGGCGCGCACGCCGCGCACGCGGCCGCCGCGGATCACGAAGTGCTGCACTGTGGCGGCGAGCTCGTCCTCGGCGATGCCGAAGAGGTCGGCGTCCGTGTCGGACGCGAGCACGAGCGCGCTGCGGTTGAGCACCGCGTCGATCGACTGCAGCCGGTCACGGTAGACGGCGGCAGCCTCATAGTCCATCGCCGCGGATGCCTCGCGCATGCGCGCCGTCAGCTGCCGCGTGAACCGCTGGTCGCCGCCCGCCATGAACGCGATGAAGTCGTCGACGATCGCACGGTGCTCGTCGATCGTGACCTTCATCGAGCACGGGCCGCCGCAGCGCCCGATCTGCCCGGGGAAGCACGGACGTCCCGTCGCCATCGCCTTCTTGTAGGAGGCGTCGCTGCAGGTGCGGATCGGGAACACCTTGATCATGAGGTCGATCGTGTCGTGCACCGCCCACACCTTGGGGTACGGACCGAAGTACTTCGCCCCGGGGATGCGCCGGTTGCGCGTCACGATGACCCGCGGCGCCTCGTCGGCGAGGGTGATCGCCATGAAGGGGTACGACTTGTCGTCCTTGTAGCGGACGTTGAACGGCGGATCGAACTCCTTGATCCACTGGTACTCGAGCTGCAGCGAGTCGACGTCGGTCGCGACGACCGTCCATTCGACGGATGCCGCGGTCATCACCATGCGCCGCGTGCGCTCGTGGAGGGTGTGCAGCGGCGCGAAGTAGTTCGACAGGCGCGCACGGAGGTTCTTCGCCTTGCCGACGTACAGGACGCGCCCGTCGCGGTCGCGGAAGCGGTACACCCCGGGGTTCGTGGGGATCTCGCCCGGCTTCGGCTTGTACGGGACGGTGGGAGCGGAGCGCGCCATGCGGCTCAGCCGGCCTTGCGGGCCTCGACGAGCTCGGTGACCGCGTGCGTCGGGGCGCGCAGGCCGAGCACCTCGGCGAGGAATGCGCCCGTGTGGCTGCCGTCGGCGCGGGCGACCTGCTCGGGCGTGCCGGTCGCGATGACCTGACCGCCTCCGGCACCGCCTTCAGGACCCAGATCGATGACCCAGTCCGAGGACTTGATGACATCGAGGTTGTGCTCGATGACGATGACGGTGTTGCCCTTGTCGACGAGCCCGTTCAGCACCTCGAGGAGCTTGCGCACGTCTTCGAAGTGCAGGCCCGTGGTCGGCTCGTCGAGCACGTAGATCGACCGGCCGTTGGTGCGCCGCTGCAGCTCGGTGGCGAGTTTGACACGCTGCGCCTCGCCGCCCGAGAGGGTCGTGGCCGACTGGCCGAGGCGGACGTAGCCGAGACCGACGTCGACGAGGGTCTTGAGATACCGGTGGATCGCCTGGATCGGCTCGAAGAACTCCGCCGCCTCGGCGATCGGCATCTCGAGCACCTCGGCGATGTTCTTGCCCTTGTAGTGCACGGCGAGGGTGTCGCGGTTGTACCGCTTGCCGTGGCACACCTCGCAGTCGACGTACACATCAGGCAGGAAGTTCATCTCGATCTTGATCGTGCCGTCGCCCGAGCACGCCTCGCAGCGGCCGCCCTTGACGTTGAAGCTGAAGCGTCCGGGCTGGTATCCGCGCACCTTCGCCTCGGTCGTCTCGCTGAAGAGCGTGCGGATGCGGTCGAACACGCCGGTGTACGTCGCCGGGTTCGATCGCGGCGTCCGCCCGATCGGCGCCTGGTCCACGTGGACGACCTTGTCGAGGTTGTCGAGGCCCGTCACGCGCGTGTGCTTGCCGGCGACGCGGCGCGCGCCGTTGAGGCGGGTCGCGAGCACCTGATAGAGGATGCCGTTGACCAGCGAGGACTTGCCCGAGCCGCTCACCCCGGTCACCGAGGTGAGCACGCCGAGGGGGAAGTCGACCGTGACGTTCTTGAGGTTGTTCTCGCGCGCCCCGACGACCGTGACCTGGCGCTTCTTGTCGATCTTGCGCCGCTTCTTGGGGGTCGGTATGGCGCGCCGGCCCGACAGATAGTCGCCGGTGATCGAGTCGGGGTCGGCGAGGAGCTCGCCGATCGGGCCCGAGTGCACGACCTCGCCGCCGTTGACGCCGGCGCCGGGGCCGATGTCGACGACCCAGTCGGCGGCGTGGATCGTCTCTTCGTCGTGCTCGACGACGATGAGCGTGTTGCCCAGGTCGCGCAGCGCCACGAGCGTCTCGATGAGCCGTCGGTTGTCGCGCTGGTGCAGGCCGATCGAGGGCTCGTCGAGCACATAGAGCACGCCGGTGAGGCCGGAGCCGATCTGGGTCGCGAGCCGGATGCGCTGCGCCTCGCCGCCCGAGAGCGTCGCCGCGGCCCGGCTGAGGCTCAGGTAGTCGAGGCCGACGCGGATGAGGAAGTCCAGCCGAAGGCGGATCTCGCGCAGCACCTGCGCGGCGATCGTCGCCTCGCGCTCGGTGAGTGTCAGCTTCGCGAAGTACTCGCGCGCCTCGCCGAGGCTCAGGCGCGAGGCATCCGCGATGGAATGGCCGTGCACCTGAACGGCCAGCACCTCCGGCTTGAGCCGCGCACCGTCGCACACCGGGCAGGGCACTTCGCGGAGATACTCCGCCCAGCGCTGCCGCTGCGTGTCGGACTCCGCCTGCGTGTACTGGCGCTCGATGTAGGGCACGACACCCTCGAAACCCGACGAGTAGCGCATCTCACGCCCATAGCGGTTCTTCCACCGCACGGTCACCTTGTAGTTCTCGCCACGCAGGACCGCTTCGCGGACCTCGGACGGCAGCTTCTTCCACGGCGTGTCGAGCGAGAACGCCAGGTCGTTCGCGAGCCCCTCGAGCAGGCGCTCGTAGTACTGGAAGAGGCCCTTGCCCTGCGTCGTCCACGGGATGAGGACGCCGTCCCGGATCGAGAGGTCTTCGTCGCCCAGCATGAGCTCGACGTCCACCGACATACGGGTGCCGAGCCCTGAGCAGGCCGGGCACGCACCGAACGGCGCGTTGAACGAGAACGTGCGCGGCTCGATCTCGGTGAGCTGCAGCGGGTGGCCGTTCGGGCACGCGAGCTTCTCGGAGAAGGACTGCCATGCGGCGTCGCCCTCCTCGTCGACGAAGTTGACCTGCACCACGCCGCCCGCGAGCGAGAGCGCGGTCTCGACCGAGTCGGTGACGCGATCCAGGATGCCGGGCGCCGCGACGAGGCGGTCCACCACGACCGCGATGTCGTGCTTGTAGCTCTTCTTGAGCGCCGGCGGCTCGGCGAGCTGGATCAGCTCGCCGTCGACGATGGCGCGCGCGTAGCCCTTCGCGCCGAGCTCCTTGAAGAGGTCGACGAACTCGCCCTTCTTCTGGGTGACGACCGGCGCGACGACCTGGTACCGCGTGCGCTCGGGCAGCTCCATGAGCTGATCGGCGATCTGCTGGACGGTCTGGCGCTGGATGACCTCGCCGCACTCGGGGCAGTGCGGCACCCCGATGCGCGCCCACAGCAGACGCATGTAGTCGTGGATCTCGGTGATCGTGCCGACCGTCGAGCGTGGGTTGCGGTTGGTCGACTTCTGGTCGATCGACACCGCAGGGCTGAGCCCTTCGATGAAGTCGACGTCGGGGCGGTCGACCTGCCCCAGGAACTGCCGGGCGTATGCGCTGAGCGACTCGACGTAGCGGCGCTGGCCTTCGGCGAAGATGGTGTCGAACGCCAGGCTGGACTTGCCGGATCCTGACAGACCGGTGAAGACGACCAGCGAATCGCGCGGGATGTCGAGATCGACGTCCTTCAGGTTGTGCACGCGGGCACCACGGACGCTGAGCTTTCCGCTGGTGCCGCCGACGGAGTTTCCGGGCATGTTTGCGGGCAGGGCGACAGGGACGATGGGCACCCGACAAGTCTAGGTGGGGGTTCCGACACGGGGGCTGGGAGCCGTTCGCCGTGGGCGAAGAGTCCGCCTCCGCCGGGCGCAGGACACGTCAGCGGGCGCCGGCGAACGGCTGCAGCGCGTCGCGGAGAGCCATCAGCGCGGCGGCATCCGTCCCCACGCTCGCCATGACCTCCCCCGGCACCTTCAGCGCCTGCGCACGGAGCCGGAGGCCCGCCTCCGTGAGGCGCACGTCGAGCACCCGCTCGTCGTCGTCGCGGCGCGAGCGCGTCACGAGCTCCTGGGCCTCGAGACGCTTCACCAGCGGCGAGAGCGTCGCCGGCTCGAGCGCAAGCTCGGCGGCCAGTTCGCGCAGCGACCGGGGCGACCGCTCCCACAGCGCGAGCATCACCAGGTATTGCGGATGCGTCAGACCGAGCGGCTCGAGGATCGGACGGTACAGACTGACGACGTTGCGTGCCGCGGTCACCAGCGCGAAGCAGACCTGATTGTCGAGCCTGAGCAGATCGTCGGGGCTGAGTTCGGCATCCGTCACAGAAAGATCCTAGCGTGCACTAATCGTTAGTACACTAATGAACATGCCACACACGGATGCCTCCGCCCCCGACCGTCGTCCGCTCCGCGAGCGCGTGCGCGAAGCCGGCGGCTGGTACGCGTTCCTCAACTCGAACCTGATCCGTGTCGCCGGCCCCGCCGCTGTCGGACCCTACGAGACCACTCCCCCGCCGAGCCAGGCGGAACGGGCCGAGCGCGCATGCCCGCTGTGCGGCGCACCGATCTCCCAGCACACGTTCGACCGGTCCGGGCCGAAGCCCCTCATGCACTGCCCGTGAGTCCGGGGGTGCGGGTCAGGCGTGACCCGCCCGCTCCATCGCGCGCAGCTCCTTCTTGAGGTCCTGCACTTCGTCGCGCAGGCGCGCGGCGAGCTCGAACTTCAGCTCTCCCGCGGCGGCGAGCATCTGCTGGCTGAGGTCGGCGATCGTCGACTCGAGCTGCTCCGCCCCCTCGGCCGCAATGCCCTCGCGCCGCAGCTGCGGTGTCGGGCTCTTGCCCACGCCGGACTTGGTCTTCGCCGCGGCCTTCCCCCGCAGCATCCGATCGGTGTCGGATGCCTCGCGGGCGAGCACCTCGGTGATGTCGGCGATGCGCTTGCGCAGCGCCTGGGGCTCGATGCCGTTGGCGGTGTTGTAGGCGATCTGCTTCTCGCGACGCCGGTCGGTCTCTTCGATCGCCTTGGCCATCGAGTCGGTCACCGTGTCGGCGTACATGTGCACCTGACCCGACACGTTGCGGGCCGCGCGGCCGATCGTCTGGATGAGCGATGTTCCGCTGCGGAGGAACCCCTCCTTGTCGGCGTCCAGGATGGACACGAGCGAGACCTCGGGCAGGTCGAGGCCCTCGCGGAGCAGGTTGATGCCCACGAGCACGTCGTAGACGCCGGCGCGCAGCTCGCTGAGCAGCTCGACGCGGCGCAGCGTGTCGACGTCGGAGTGCAGATAGCGCACGCGCACGCCGTGCTCGCCGAGGAAGTCGGTGAGTTCTTCGGCCATCTTCTTGGTGAGCGTCGTCACGAGCACGCGCTCGTCGCGCTCGACGCGGATGCGGATCTCCTCGAGCAGGTCGTCGATCTGCCCCTTGGACGGCTTCACGACGATCTCGGGGTCGACGAGACCCGTCGGGCGGATGATCTGCTCGACCACGCCGTCCGCGATGCCCATCTCGTAGCGGCCGGGCGTCGCCGACAGGTACACGGTCTGGCCGACGCGGTCCTTGAACTCGTCCCAGCGCAGCGGGCGGTTGTCGAGCGCGCTCGGCAGCCGGAACCCGTGCTCGACGAGCGTGCGCTTGCGCGAGGCGTCGCCCTCGTACATCGCCCCGATCTGCGGGACCGTCACGTGGGACTCGTCGATCACCATGAGGAAGTCGTCGGGGAAGAAGTCGAGCAGCGTGTGCGGCGGCTCACCCGGTGCGCGTCCGTCCATGTGGCGCGAGTAGTTCTCGATGCCCGAGCAGAATCCGAGCTGCTGCAGCATCTCGAGGTCGAACGTCGTGCGCATACGCAGGCGCTGGGCTTCGAGCAGCTTGTTCTGCGACTCGAGCTCTTTCAGCCGCTCGGCGAGCTCGTCCTCGATGGTGCCGATCGCGCGCTGAACGGTCTCGGTGCCGGCGACGTAGTGCGACGCCGGGAAGATCGGCACGCTGTCGAGGCGCTGCACCACGTCGCCGGAGAGCGGGTGGAGCATGAACAGCGCCTCGATCTCGTCGCCGAACATCTCGATGCGGATCGCGTACTCCTCGTACACCGGGATGATCTCGATCGTGTCGCCGCGCACGCGGAAGTTGCCCCGCGAGAAGTCCACGTCGTTGCGGTTGTACTGCATGGCGATGAACTTGCGGATGAGCGCGTCGCGGTCGTACACCTCGCCGACCTGCAGCGCCACCATCGCGCGGAGGTACTCGTCGGGCGCGCCGAGGCCGTAGATGCACGAGACGGTGCTGACGACGACCACGTCGCGTCGGCTGAGCAGCGAGTTGGTCGTCGAGTGGCGCAGCCGCTCAACCTCGGCGTTGACCGACGAGTCCTTCTCGATGAAGGTATCGGTCTGCGGGACGTACGCCTCGGGCTGGTAGTAGTCGTAGTAGCTGACGAAGTACTCCACCGCATTGTGCGGCATGAGCTCACGGAACTCGTTCGCCAGCTGCGCGGCCAGCGTCTTGTTGTGCGCGAGCACGAGGGTGGGCCGCTGCACCGCCTCGACGAGCCAGGCCGTCGTCGCCGACTTGCCGGTGCCGGTCGCGCCGAGCAGCACGACGTCGGTCTCGCCGGCGTTGATGCGCGCTGCCAGCTCGGCGATCGCCTGCGGCTGGTCGCCCGACGGGGCGAATTCGCTCACGACCTCGAACGGTCGCACGGATCGAGTGGTCTGCACCAATCCAGCGTAGGCGCGACCCCCGACATCGGGGCGGCGTTCGCGACGAGCGGATGCTGCGACCCGCCGCCCGGCCGTGGTTCAGCCGCCGAAGCCGCCCCCGTCGAAGCCGCCGAAGCCCCCACCGTCGTAGCCCCCTCCGGGCATGATGCCGCCCATGTCGACGGATCCGCCGTCGTGCACGCCTGCGACGCCGTCCGACGGCCCGAAGAATCCGGCGTCGTAGGTCGCGCCCACCCACGCGGGATCCGACGCGATCGTGAGGGATCCTGCTCCCACCGTGAAGTAGGCGGTGATCGCGCTGGAGACCAGCACCTGGTTCGCGACCACGGCCATCACGCCGGCGCTCATCAGCACCGCTCGCGCGTCCACCGCGTCGCGCGGGTCGGAGGTCGGACGGTCCTCCTCGGCGACGGCGACGGTCGTGGCGGCTGCCGGACCCGCGGCGTCCTTCTCCGCTGCGCGCGCGGCGCGATGCTCCTCGGCGCGTCGCACCAGCTTGGCGATGATCGTCGGATCCTCGGCGGCGGCGTCACGCTCCGAGTCCGCGAGGAACGGCCTCAGTCGCTCGAACATCTCGCGACGGCGCTCCGGCGGCACGTCCGCGAAGGCGGATGCATGGGCGCTCTCGATCACCGACGCGGGCAGCGTGTTGAGCAGGTAGACGTAGCGCGCGATGCGCTCCTCGTCGGTCGTCGCACCGTACGGGGGCTTGCGACGCCGGAACCGCGAGAACACGGACATCTGGCACCTCCTCGATCCGTCTCCAGATTACGACCGGGCGACGCGCTGCGCGACGTGCTCGTCGAGCGACGCCCACAGCTCGTCGGCCTGGCGCTCGGTGGCCTCGAGGGCACCGGCCGTGTCGATCACCACGTCGGCGATCCGCAGACGGGCCTCGTCGGGCACCTGCGACGCGAGGCGGGCCGCCGCATCCGACTCGGTCATGCCCCGGAGCTCCACGAGGCGCCGGAGGCGGACGTCCTCGGGTGCGTGCGCCACCACGATCAGCTGCCAGGGGTCGTCGACGCGCGCCTCGACGAGCAGCGGCACGTCGTAGACGACGACGGCGCCGGGATCGGCCGCGAACGCCTCAGCGAAGCGACGCGCGGACTCGGCGCGCACGGCGGGGTGGACGATCGCGTTGAGCTGCGCGATCGCCGCGTCGTCGCCGAACACCCTGCTGCCGAGAGCGGCGCGGTCGAGCGAGCCGTCGGGGCGCAGCATCCGTTCCCCGAAGGTCGCCGCGATCGCGGCCAGTACCGGCGAACCGGGCTGCTGGACTTCGCGCACCAGCTGGTCGGCGTCGACGACGACGGCGCCGTGCGCGGCGAGCCGGCGGGCGATCGTGGACTTTCCCGAGGCGATGCCTCCGGTGAGGGCGACGAGCGGCATGGTCCGAGCATGCCACGTCGGTGCGCGATCATGACGGCCGCGCACCCGGCAAGCCTGGGCGGTTCCTGAGGCGGGCCTGAGCGGGAGTTGAGGAGCCGGCGATAGCCTCGGGGCACCCGAAGGACAGATCCAGCCGTGCAGCACTGGGGAGGGCGGGAGATGAACGCCGGACGCGACATCGTGGCGACCGACGCAACTCCGCCCCGCCGCACCCGCCGGATCGTCCTGAGGTACGGGCGAGCCGCGCGCGTGGGGACGACTGCGGCTGCGCTCCGTGCACCGAGGACGCGCGCAGGGCGGGACATGGGGATGACTCCCGCCCTACGCGCGGCCCGCGGTCCGGAAGCGCCGTCCTACGGACACGAGCGGGGCCCCCTGGCCCGCCGCCGGTCCGGAACCATCCTGTGATGGACCGCCCGCCGCACCCGTTCCGGAGCGCGTTCTGGGATATCATGACCGACGTCCAGGATCCGTCGACAGCACCGGATCCGGAGGGTGCATCGGTGGAAGAAGCGCGGGTCGCGGTCGTGATCGAGGACGAGGAAGACATCCGTTCTCTCCTTTCGACCGTGCTCGCCCAGGCCGGATTCGAGGTGCACGGGGCGGCCAACGGCGCCGACGGCGTCGAGCTCGTGCGCGAGCATCGCCCCCTCGTGACGACGCTCGACGTGAACATGCCGGGGATGGACGGGTTCGAGACCGCCAAGCGCATCCGGGCCATCAGCTCGACGTACATCGTGATGCTCAGCGCCCGCACGGAGGAGATCGACGCGCTGCAGGGGCTCGAGGCCGGCGCCGACGACTACGTCGCGAAGCCCTTCCGCCCCCGCGAGCTGCGCGCCCGCATCGACGCGATGCTCCGCCGGCCGCGGCACGTGGCGCCCGCCGACCCCGACACCCCGACGGAGACGGATCCGCCCGACGGCATGTGGCTCGAGCACCACGGCCTGCGCCTGAACGCGTCGACGCATCTCGTCACCGTCGACGATCAGGACGTCGAGCTGACGCGCAGCGAGTTCGACATCCTCGCCGACCTGCTGGTGGCGGGCCGGCGCGTGCGCGCGAAGTCCGATCTCGCCCTCATGCTGCGCGGCGACCAGTACGCCGTGAACGACTTCGTCTCCGACAGCGACGCCCGCGCCATCGAGGTGCACATGGCGAATCTGCGGCGCAAGCTGGGCGAGTCGCCCGCGCAGCCGCGCTGGATCGAGACCGTCCGCGGCGTCGGGTACCGCCTCACCGCGTGACGCGCACCCCGTGACGCGGTGCCCCGCTACTCCCCCTCGTCGACGAGGACGGACGTCTCGACGTTCGCAGCGGCGCGGCTCGCCGCCTCGCGGGCGACGCGCATGAGCTCCTCGGGGTCGTACCCTGCCGTCTCGCTCAGCGCCACGCCCACCCCGACGACGGGGATCACTCCCCCGCCGACCTTGCCGAGGTCGTCGAAGAGTCCGCGGTAGATGGCCCCCGCCTGGCGACGCGCCTCCTGCGGGGAAGCGACGGCGAGCCCGATGACCAGCCCGGTGTGCCCGTCCTGACCGACGACGGCGTTCGTCGGCGCGTGATGGCGCACGCCGCTGCGCCACGTCGCGGCGACCGCGCCCGCGACATCGCTGCCGAACGCCGTCGAGATCTGGTCGAGGTCGTCGAGGCGCACCGCGGTCACGGCGATCGGCTCGTAGCGGCGCTCGGCGCGCCGGCACATGCCCTCCAGCACGGCGGCGAACGACGCGTCGCTGAGGATGCCCTGCTCCTCGTCGACCGCCTGGGCCTCGCGCATGTAGCCCCGCATCGGAGCGCGGCTCGCACGCAGCACCGAGGTCACGACGACGGCCACGATCGTCAGCGTCACGGTGAGGTAGCTCGTGCTGATCGTCCCGAAGGCGGTCTCGAACAGCGCGCTGTCGGGACCCGAGGTCACGAAGGCGGTGGTGCGCGACACGTAGTACAGCGACTGGAATCCCAGGACCGCTCCCAGCACCCACGCTGTCCGCGACTCGCGCATGTCGCCGCGGAGGCACTCCACGGCGCCCGCGCCGGCGAAGCACAGCAGCGGGACGAACATCCACAGCGCGCCCGCCCAGTCACCGCCGTCGTCGCCCTCGACCGCCACGGCCGCGGCCGCCGCCACGACCGACACGGCGACGAGGACCGACGACCAGAGCATGTCGCGCCGGTTGAATCGACGGCATCCCAGCCACATGCAGCCGGTGCCTGCGACGAATGCGGCGTTGCCGATCGCGATCGCCCACCACGCGCCGTCGGACTGGGCCCAGATCGTGTAGGCGAGCGTCGTGAGCATCGCCGCGAGGAACGCGATCGACCAGATGCGGCCTGCGCCCTCGTCCCGCCGCAGCAGGGTCTCGAGGATGAACAGCACGCCGCTGACGTTGACGACGAGGGCCGTCATGATGAGCACGCTCGTCAGGTCGAGGGTCATCGTCCGTCTCCTTCCGGGCCGATCGCGGGCAGCTTCACGATGAAGGTCGAGCCGACGCCCGCCGCGCTGTGCAGCGCGAGCTCGCCGCCGTGCGCGCGCACGATGTCGCGCGTGATCGCGAGGCCGAGGCCCGTCCCCGCGCGACGTTCGCCGCCGGCCTTGTAGTAGCGCTGGAACAGGCGCGAGCGGTCGGCGTCCGAGATGCCGACGCCGGTGTCGCGCACGAGGATCCAGCTCGACGTGCCGTCCGTGGTCGTGCCGACGAACACCGTGCCGCCGTCCTTGTTGTAGGCGATGGCGTTCGACACCAGGTTGTCGACGACCTGCCGCAGCCGCAGCGGGTCGGCCCACGCCGTCGCGGGCTCGAGACCCGTCTCGTCGATCGTGATGGCGCGGGCAGCCGCCCGCGGAAGGGCGTCGGCGGCCGCGGCGCGCACGAGGTCGCGCGCGTCGATCGACTGCGGGGCGAGGGATGCCTCGACCGACGACGGCGACGAGCTCGACGCCGCGAGGATGTCGGCCACGATGCGCAGCAGCCGCTCGGCGTTGCGCTCGGCGACGTCGAGGCCGGCCCGCACCGCGTCGGGGGTGTCAGGGTCCTCGATGGCGAGGTCGAGGTATCCGAGGATCGAGGTGAGAGGGGTGCGCAGCTCGTGCGACACCGAGGCGACCAGCTCGTCACGCGCACGGAGCGCCGTGAGCTCCGCGGTGACGTCCCGCGAGACGACCACGGCCCCGGCATCGCCGCCGTCGGGATCGGTCAGGCGGCGCGCGGTGATCGTCAGCGCGCGCCGCGGGCCCGGCTCCTCCCCGAACCACACCACCTGGTCGTCGAACGCCTCCCCCCGGCGCGCGCGTTCGAGCGGAAGCTCGTCGAGAGGCAGCGGCGAGGTGCCATCGTCTCGGAACGCCGGCACCTCGGTGCCGTCCAGGTCGGGTTCGAATCCCTGCAGGAGCTTGCCGTGGGCCTCGTTCGTGACCGCGACCCGGCCACTCGACCCCATCCGCACGACGCCGAAGTCGACGGCGTCGAGCACCTCGGTGACGACCTGCTCCTGCCGGCGGGTGCGCGCGAGCACGCTTGCCAGCAGCTGCGACTGCTTCGCCAGGAGCATGCGTTGCGCGTCCGAACGCCGCGCATTGAGGTGGCTCGTCGCGGCGACGGCGACGATCACGAGCGGCAGAAGGAAGGTCCGATACGTCACCTCGGCGGAGCTCAGCGCCGTCAGCACGCTGACGATCCCGGCGATAGCGACGATGACGCCGAACAGCCCGAGCAGCCCGAACCCGCCGGCGAGCCACGTCGCAGGGAAGATCCACAGGAGCCCCAGCGCCGTGTCGGGCGCCGCGACCTGCATCAGCGTGATCGCGACGATGTCGATCGCCGGGACCACCGCGACCCACCCGTACGGCAGGCGGCCCCACGGCACCACGAGCGTGACGGCGGTCACCGCGACCACGAAGACGACGCCGAGGAAGAACAGCACCGGCTCGCCGCCGAACGGCCCGACCGCCACCAGCACGCCGATCGCGAACACCACCCCCGCCAGCAGCAGCTGGTTCAGCGTGGCAGTGCGACCGCGCGTGCGGTCGGCGCCGTCCAGCGCGGTCCCGGCTGTGCGGGATCGCGCAGCGGACGCACCCGGCTCGCCCGGCGTCGCGGCGGTCATACCGCGACGGTAACGGATGCTGCCGCCCTCTGCCCGACGGCGCGCTCGTCGCCGTTCGCACGCGGGCGCGCGGGGTCAGAACCCGAAGTCGCCGAAGTCCCCGAATCCGCCCATGTCGCCGGCCGCGGCGTCGCCGCCCCAGCCGGAGCCCGGGTCGCCGCCCCACCCCGCTCCGGAGTCGGCGCCGGCGTCCACCGCACCGGTCTCGCCGGAGCCGCCCTCGCCGGACCCGCCGTCGGCGGCGGAGCCGTCCTCGTAGCCCTGGTCGTAGGCGAAGCCCGGCGCGAGGAACGAGCTGACGAGTGCCGAGCCGATGACGTAGCCGACAACCGTGCCGAGGATCGAGGAGCCGAGCATCGAGCCGAACGTGGGGCCCTGACGCTGGGGTCCGAGCGTGCGCTCCATGAACCCGGGGTTGGTGTACTCGGCGCGGGTCGCGGCGCGGGCCATCGCCTGCGGGTCGCTCGAGCGCGGCTGCTCCTGCGGCGGGAGACCGGCCGAGAGCTCAGCCAGCACCTGCTGGCGCTGCGGCTCGGTCAGCTTCGCGAAGGCTTCCGCATGCACCTGCTCGACGGTCTCGGGCGGCGCGGTCTTCAGCAGGTACCGGTAGCGCTCGATCGCCACCTCGTCCTCGCTCCGGGGCGGCTGCATGCCGGGCGCCGGGGCGCCGGGGCGGTTCTGCGGGACGGGCGGCGCCTGGCGCTCGCCATCCGTGCTTCCGAACAGTCGGTCGAGGAATCCCATGTGCTGCTCCGTCGTCTCGCGGGGGGGTGGATCCTCACGCTAGGCGCAGTTCCTCGGAAGCTGCTGGAGGATCCACGGCCGTTCTCGCAGAGCGTACGGAGTCATCCCCGCACCGCGAGAGCCTCGCTCAGCCAGCGCGCGTGCAGCTGCCACGGATCGTCGACACCCGCGGCCAGCACGGCGATGTGCGCGGTGAGGGCGTCGGAGCGGCGGAACCATTCCGTGCCGGGGAAGCGGTCGGCGGCGAACTGCGCGTGCCGTCGCTGCTCCAGCGCGCGGCCGCCGCGCTCGAAGGCCAGCAGCTCGTCATGCCAGATGGCGCCGAACCGCTGCCGCGGGTTCGCGCTCGTGCCGATCTTCACGCGGTCGTCGTAGCGCAGGTAGTACACGACGTCGACGCGCGGCGGCGCGATGTCGTCGTCGGGCTGCTCTCCGTAGCGCCACTCGCACACGGCGCACAGCCAGCCCGACGGATAGCGAACGCCCAGCCGCGAGCCGCACAGGCGGCACGGCGACGGCAGCGCGTCCGTGACGCCGTACTGGGCTTCGGCCCACTCCCCCGCCGCCGCCAGATGCGCCTCGCACAGCGAGACGGGAGCGTCCGCAGGCACGGGGCCGCGGCATCCGTCATCGTCCACCAGGCAGGAGACAGCAGGCTCGTTCGCGGGCACACCGCGACGATATCCGCGGCCTCCGACGCCGCCGGGCACGCGAAAGGCCGTCACCCCGCCGGAGCGGTGGTGACGGCCTTTCGAACCAGACGGTTCAGCGAACCGGGCGGCTCAGCTCAGGATCAGCGACCCGAGAGCTTCTCGCGCAGTGCGGCGAGGGCCTCGTCGTCCGCCAGCGTGCCCACCGGGCTGCTGTCGGAAGAGAACGAGGACGCGCCGGTCTCGACCGGAGCGGCGGCCTCGGCCTCGAGGGCCTTGATGACGGCAGCCTTGTGGGCCTCCCAGCGAGCGTGGGCGGCAGCGTACTCCTGCTCCCACTTCTCGCGCTGCTCGTCGAAGCCTTCGAGCCAGGCGTTGGTCTCGGGGTCGAAGCCCTCGGGGTACTTGTACTCGCCGTGCTCGTCGTACTCCGTGACCATGCCGTACAGCGCCGGGTCGAACTCGGTGCCGTGGGGGTCGACCGACTCGTTCGCCTGCTTGAGCGAGAGCGAGATGCGGCGACGCTCGAGGTCGATGTCGATGATCTTGACGAAGACCTCTTCGCCGACCGACACGACCTGCTCGGCGAGCTCGACGTGCTTGCCCGACAGCTCCGAGATGTGCACGAGGCCCTCGATGCCGTCCGCGACGCGCACGAACGCACCGAACGGAACGAGCTTGGTGACCTTGCCCGGCGCGACCTGACCGATCGCGTGGGTGCGGGCGAAGACCTGCCAGGGGTCCTCCTGCGTCGCCTTGAGCGACAGCGAGACGCGCTCGCGGTCCAGGTCGACCTCGAGGATCTCGACGGTGACCTCCTGGCCGACCTCGACGACCTCGGACGCGTGCTCGATGTGCTTCCACGAGAGCTCCGAGACGTGGACGAGACCGTCGACGCCACCGAGGTCGACGAACGCACCGAAGTTGACGATCGACGAGACCGTGCCCTTGCGGACCTGGCCCTTGTGGAGGTTGTTGAGGAACGTGGTGCGCGACTCGGACTGCGTCTGCTCGAGCAGCGCGCGGCGCGAGAGCACGACGTTGTTGCGGTTCTTGTCGAGCTCGAGGATCTTCGCCTCGATCTCCTGGCCGAGGTACGGCGTGAGGTCGCGGACGCGGCGGAGCTCGATGAGCGACGCGGGGAGGAAGCCGCGCAGGCCGATGTCGACGATCAGACCGCCCTTGACGACCTCGATCACGGAGCCGGTGACGACACCGTCGTTCTCCTTGATCTTCTCGACGTCGCCCCACGCACGCTCGTACTGCGCGCGCTTCTTCGACAGGATGAGGCGGCCTTCCTTGTCCTCCTTCTGGAGAACGAGGGCTTCGACCTCGTCGCCGACCTTGACGACCTCGTTGGGGTCGACGTCGTGCTTGATGGAAAGCTCACGCGAGGGGATGACACCCTCGGTCTTGTAACCGACGTCGAGGAGCACCTCGTCGCGGTCGATCTTCACCACGGTGCCCTCGATGAGGTCGCCGTCGTTGAAGAACTTCAGGGTCTTCTCGACCGCGGCCAGGAAGTCCTCGGCAGATCCGATGTCGTTGATCGCGACCTGCTTGGTGGCCGGGGCGGTCGTTGCGGTAGTCATGTAGTGGGTTGTCCTTGTAGGGGTTGGGGTGTCGGGCCCCGGCTTTCAGCGGCTTCCTCCCGCGCGAGCGCGAACGAATGCCTCGAACCGAGGCGAAGCGGATTTTCCAGCGATGTCACTCGAGCCCTTGCGGAAACCGGTCACCGGCGCGAACCGGTACTCAGGCGTGGCGAAACAGCCACACGAGTGACACTCCAGGGTATCAGAACGGCAGGGTCGCCTGCGATGTTCCCGATCCACCCGAAATCGGCGTCCGCACCGGTCGGGGCCCGGCCCGGATCGGGGTCGGATCAGCGCGGAAGCTGGATCGGCGCGGTGTTCGTGCGGTCGGGGTCGAAGGGGGCGGGCGCCGGCGCCGTCTCGCCGCGCAGCTGGGCGAGGCGCTCGTCCTCGCGCCGCTGGGCGTCGGCGAGCCAGTCCCACCCCGACGCGTTGGAGTCGCGCCGCACGTCGGGCACCGGGGCGGTGTGGTTGCGGTCGTCGACGACAGCCGTGTCGGTGACGGATGCCGCGGGCTCGGTCTGCGGCGGCGCCGCCGGTACGAACGGCGCCCCGGCGAACTGGTCCGCGCCGGGCCGCCCCGCCGCGCCGCGCAGACCCGCCTGCTGGATGACGCGCTGGATCGTGAGCCCGCGCTGGTCGGGATCGCCGACGTACTTGATCTCGCGCAGCCCCTGCTCCTGCGCCGCGGACTCGAAGACGAAATGGCCGTAGCCGAAGATGCGGCCGACGAGCGGCTTGTAGACGGAGATGTCGAGGATGCGGGCCAGCGGCATCGTCGCGATGCGCTGCGACAGAATGCCGTGCACCCGGAATACGCGCATGTTGGTGATGACGAAGCGGTCGGTGTGCTGCTCGAAGACCCGCCAGATCGCGTGCACGCACACCGCGGCGCCCAGGAGTGCGGGCACCCACCAGGCCTGCGCCGGCACGAAGAAGGTGAGGAGGAGCACGACGACTCCGCCGAAGAGCTCGAGCACCGCGGACACCGTGGCGGCCCAGTGCTTGCGGACCTCGTCGACGATGTGCTCTCCCTGATCCGAGATCAGGTGCTTCTCGATCCGCGGATCGAACATGCTCAGCCCTGAGCGAGAGCCGTCAAGAAGTCGACCACCGCGACACCGGCGCCCCACACGGCGCCGACCGCGCCCTGCACCGCGTTCGCCGCGTCCTGCGGCCGGGTGATGAGGTAGAACGCCGCGAACGCGATGACGAGCACCACGACGATGCGCTTGATCAGCTTCACGGTCCGGGATCCCTTCGACTTCCTGCTGTTCTACCCCACGAACACCTTTCCGCACGCAGGCGCGCGGGCGCGTCGCGAATCGCGGAGCCGGTGATCCCGGCGCCGCGCCCGCGCGCTCAGGGTCGCAGCAGCACCTTCGTCGCGCGACGCTCGTCCATCGCAGCGTACGCCTCGGCGGCGTCTGCGAGCGGCAGCTCGAGGTCGAACACGCGGCCCGGCCGGATCGCGCCCGAGCGCACGTCTGGCAGCAGCTCCTCGATGTACCCCCGCACGGGCGCGACGCCGCCGTTCACGCCGACGTTGCGGTTGAACATCTGGCGCACCGGCAGCTCGGGTCCGCCGTTGGGCACACCGACGTAGCCGACCATGCCGCCGGGACGCGTCGAGCGCAGCGCCTGGTCCATGGACTCCTTGGTGCCGACGCACTCGAGCACGCGGTCGGCGCCGATCCCGCCGGTGAGAGCGCGCACCGCCTCGATGCCGCCGTCACCGCGCTCCTCGACGACGTGTGTCGCGCCGAACTCGCGCGCGAGCGCCTGCCGCTGCGGGTGACGCGACATCGCGATGATCGTGGTGGCTCCGAGTCGCTTGGCCGCGATGATCGCACAGAGGCCGACCGCTCCGTCGCCCACGACGGCGACGGAATCGCCCGGGCCGACTCCGGCAGAGACCGCGGCGTGGTGGCCGGTGCCCATGACATCGCTGAGGGTGAGCAGGCCAGGGATCTCGGCGTCCGCCACCGGGCCCGGCACGACGGCGAGCGTGCCGTCGGCGAGCGGCACGCGCACGCGCTCGCCCTGGCCGCCGTCGGCGAAGCCGCCGAAGCGGTCGTCACTGCCCCACCACCCGCCGTTCAGGCACGACGTGCTGACGCCGTTGCGGCAGTTCGCGCAGGTGCCGTCGCACACGTAGAACGGAGCGATCACGAAGTCGCCGGGCCGCACGACCTCGACCTCGGCACCCACCTCCTCGACGACGCCGACGAACTCGTGCCCGATGCGGTGCGGCTCGTGCGTCGGCGTGACGCCGCGGTAGGGCCACAGGTCGGAGCCGCACACGCAGGCGGCGACGACGCGCACGATCGCGTCGGCGCCGGTCGACAGGACGGGATCGGGGACGGTCTCGACACGGATGTCGCGGGCGGCGTGGATGACGGTGGCGAGCATGACACGAGCCTAGGACCGCGGGCGCCTGCCCGCGGCCGCTGGCACCATGGACCCATGTGGATCGGGTGGATCGAGTTCGACCTGCTCCTCGGCGACATCCGCTCGCTGAAGGAGAAGCGCAGCGTCCTTCGGCCCCTCGTCGCCGAGTTGAGCCGGCGCACCGAGGCCGCCGCCGCGGAGGTCGGCGAGCACGACCTGCACCGCCGCGCGCGGATCGGGGTCTCGATCGTCGCCTCGGGGTCGTCGCACGTGCGCGACGTGCTCGACCACGCGGAGCGCCTGGTCGCGGAGCACCCGGAGGTGACGCTGCTCTCGGCGCGGCGCGGCCTGCACTCCAGCGAGGACTGAGGCTCAGCCCGCGATCGCGTGGCCGATGAACTCGTCGCCGCCGCCGAACCGGATCGTCCGGCCGATCGTGGTGTCGTCCGAGATCGTCGCGGCGACGACCGCGGCCACATCGGCGCGCGGCACGGCGCCGCCGTCGTCGGGATCGAGGGCGATGCGGCCCGTCGGCGGGTCGAGGGTCAGCGTGCCCGGGGCGAGGATCGTCCAGTCGAGCGCGCTCGCGGCGAGGTGGGCGTCGGCGGCCCACTTGGCGTCTGCGTACGCGAAGAACGACGAGTCAGCGGCCACGCCGTGGTCGGCGCGCGAGCCGACCCACGACACCATCACATAGCGCATCACGTCAGCGGCCGCGGCCGCATCCATCGATCGGATGGCGGCGTCGCGGTCCACGGCGTAGGTGCGCGGCGGGTTCCCGCCGCCGGCGCCCGCCGACCACACGACGACCTCGTTGCCGGCGATGAGGTTCGTCAGCTGGCCGAGATCGAGCGTCTCGACGTCGGCCACGAGCGGTTGCGCGCCGGTGGCCGCGACCTCCGCCTCGTGATCGGCGTTGCGGATGACGGCCGTCACGGTGTGCCCCTGCGCCACGAGCAGGGGCTCGAGCAGCAGCGCGACCCTGCCGTGGCCGCCGAAGATCAGGATGCGGGCCATGGGTCCCCCTTCGTCGTGCGTTCCACGCTATGCCAGCGCCGGTCGACCGCGCATCCCGCAGCGGGCGCGGCGGCGCCCGCGACGATGTCGCCTCACGCGAAGGCTGCGGCGAACTCGGGAGACGGTTCGATCGGCTCGATCACGTCGACGAGCACGCCGCCGGGCGCGGCGACGATGAAATGCCGCTGCCCGAACGGCTCGTCGCGCAGCGTCAGCACGCACTCGAGTCCGCCGTCGACCACGAGGCGCTCGTGCGCAGCACGGGCGTCGTCGACCTCGACGTTGAGGAGCAGGCCGCGCGCCGGCGCGCCGAAGCCCGCGGGGATCGTCGGGTGGTCGCTGGCGAGGAACGCCACCTCGGATCCGTCCCGCACGAGACTCACGTACCAATCCGCCGCGAACGTCTGCGCGAAGCCGAAGTGGTCCTGGAAGAAGCGCGCCGAGGCGGCGGCATCCGTCGTCATCACGACCGGGTAGAAACTCGTCATGGTCTCCATCTCTGCCTTTCCTTTACGTACACTGTGTTTGTAAACCACGATACATACATCGCGTACGTAAAGGAACCCTCATGCCGAGAGCCAGCGCCGCCGCCGCCGCCGAGACCGCCCGTCGCGTGCTCGAGGCGGCGCGCGACCGATTCGCCGCGGACGGATTCGCCGCAGCATCCGTCGACGACATCGCGCGCCGTGCGGGGGTCACCCGCGGCGCCGTCTACCACCACTACGACGGCAAGCTCGGCCTGTTCGTCGCGGTCGCAGAGCAGCTGCAGGCGGAGGTCGCGGCGCGCGTGGTCGCCGAGGCGGAGAAGGAGACGGATGCTGCGGCCCAGCTGCGCGCCGGAAGCCACGCGTTCCTCGACGCGATCACGGACGACCGCGCCGCCCGCATCCTGCTGGTCGACGCGCCCGCCGCGCTCGGCTGGAGCCGGTGGCGGGAGCTCGACGCGGCCGCCTCGGGCAGGGAGCTGCGCGAGGCTGTCGAGGCACTCGGGGCCTTCCCGGAGGGCCTCGTCGAGGCGCTCGCGCAGCAGCTCAGCGGAGCGATGAACGAGGCGGCGCTCTGGCTCGCGGACCGCCCGGGCGATGCGCAGGCGCGCCGGGCGGCGCACGCCGCGCTCGACCTGCTGCTCGTCGCGCTCGCGCCCTCCTGAATCGTCAGGCGGCGAGCGCGACGGGGTCGGCGACGATCGCGCGGACAGCCTCGCGGCCCGCGCGGTTGGCGCCCACGGTCGACTGCGACGGGCCGTAGCCGATGAGGAACAGCCGCGGCTCGTCGATCGAGCGCCCGTTCTCGACACGGAATCCACCCTCGGGGGTGCGAAGGCGGAGCGGAGCGAGGTGATCGAGCGCGGGCCGGAACCCCGTCGCCCACAGGATGACGTCGGCCTGCTCGAACGACCCGTCGGCCATGCGCACGCCGTCCTCCTCGATCGAGGCGAACATGGGGTGCCGCACCAGCACGCCGCGTGCGTCGGCCGCACGAGCCCAGGGCGTCCAGTGCATGCCGGTCACCGAGATCACGCTCCCGGGCGGAAGGCCGCGACGCACCCGGTCCTCGACACCGGCGATCGCAGCCACGCGTGCCGGGATGTCGAAGTCCTCCTCCACCCACTCGGGCTCGCGCCGCGTCACCCAGAGCGTGTCGGCGACGTGCGAGATCTCGTCGAGCAGCTGCACCGCGGAAACCCCGGCACCGACGATCACGACGCGCCGGCCGCGGAACTCCTCGGCCGAGACGTAGTCGCCGACGTGCAGCTGCCGCCCGCGGAAGCGGTCCTGCCCCGGGTAGCGCGGCCAGAACGGGCGCGTCCACGTGCCCGTGGCGTTGATCACGAATCGCGCGGCCCATGTGCCGCGGTCGGTCTCGACCAGCAGCCGCCCGCTCGGTTCGTCGTCGGCGCGGCGCACCGCCTTCACCTGCACGGGCCGGAGCACGTCGAGTGCGAAGCGCTCCTCGTACTCGGCGAAGTAGGCGGGAAGGATGTCGCGGCTCGCCGCGCCCGGATCGGCCGGAGGCACCGCGAACCCGGGTAGCTCGTGGATCCCGTTCACCGTCGCCATGCGCAACGACGCCCAGCGATGCTGCCACGCTCCGCCGGGCTCGGGATTCGCGTCGACGACCACGAACGTCCGGTCGGCGCCGGTCGCGCGGCCCATTGCGACGAATCCGCGCCGCTGGAGGTGGTACGCAGCCGAGAGGCCCGCCTGCCCCGCACCGACCACGATGACGTCGACGGGTGCGGGCTCCATGCCCGGCACAACGACGATCGGCCCGCGGGGATTCCCGCGGGCCGATCGGAGGACGGGTGCGTCAGTTGAGCGCGCGCGTCGCGGCGGGGATGACGCCTTCCGCATACAGGTCGGCGGCGGCATCCTGCAGAGCGGTGAGCGCGACGCGCTGCGTCATGGGCCCGTACGAGATGCGGGCGACGCCGAGCGCCTCGTACTCGCCCGCCGACAGGGCGCCGGGCAGGCCGATGACACTGACCTTGCGCTCGCCGATGCCCTCGACGAGCTTCCGCGTGACGTCGGCGTTCAGGATGCCGGGGACGAACACGAGGTCGGCGCCGGCGGCGAGGTAGGCGCGCCCGCGCTCGACGGCGTCGGCGATCGACTCCTCGACCGGGCGCTTGCCCGCGCGCACGAACGCGTCGGTGCGCGCGTTGAGGACGAAGGGCACACCTTCGGCGGCACCGGCCGCCACGATCGCCTCGACCGTTGCGACCGCCTCGTCGAGCGGCCGGAGGCGATCCTCGACGTTCGCGCCGACGGCGCCCTTCCCGATCACCCGGCGCACCGTCTCGCCCGGGTCGCCGTACCCGTCGTCGAGGTCGGTGCTCACCGGCAGGTCGCCGGCGGCCTCGACGATCCGGCCGATCATGTCGAGCGTGGTCTCGAGCGGGATCTGGCCGTCGGGGTAGCCGAAGGTCGCGGCGATGGAGTGGCCCGCCGTCGCGATGGCGCGCGTCTCGGGGAGGGCGGCGATCGTGCGCGCCGACACGGCGTCCCACACGTTCACCACGCGGAGGATCTCGGGCGCGGCGTGCAGTCGGGCGAGCGTCTGGGCTTTCTCTGCCTGAGTGGTCATGCCTGCCACGCTATCGGCGGCCGGAGGCCCGCGGGCCGGTCAGTCCGGATCGATCCGTCCGTCGACGTACCACCAGCGCCCGCTCTGCCGCACGAAGCGGCTGCGCTCGTGCAGAACGCCTCGCTCGGCGCCGTGTGACCACGCCGCGCGGAACTCGACGAAGCCGCGCGTGTCGTCCTCGCCTCCTGCCTCGGCTTCGACGATCTCGAGACCGGTCCATCGCTGATCCGGGTCGAGGGTCAGCTCGTCGGGACGCGTGCCCGGGTGCCAGGTCTCATCGAGGTAGTCCGCGTCGCCGACGACGAAGGCCGTGTAGCGCGAGCGCATGAGGCGCTCCACGGTCGGCGCCGGCGTCCCGCGTAGCGCGGGGGCGCAGCATCCGTCGAAGCGATCGCCGCTGCCGCACGGGCAGGGATCCCCGTCGCCGACGCGCGGGAAGCCGTCGCGTGCGGCCCGGGATGCCGCGGCGCCGAACGACACGTCAGGCGCCGGCCTTCTCGGCGCACGACACGCAGCGGGTCGCGAAGGGCCGCGCACGAAGACGCGCGATCGGGATGCTGCGGCCGCAGTCGACGCAGACCCCGTAGGTGCCGTCCTCCCAGCGCTTGACCGCCACGTCGATCTCGGCGATCTCGCGACGTGCGGCCTCCTCGATCGCCACCGCGCGCGACCACTCCCCCGACAGCGTCACGCCCTCGGGGTCGTGCTCGTCGTCGGCCACGTCGGAGCCGCGGTCCGCGCGCAGCTCGTCGAGGGTCTCGTCGATGGCCGCGATGCGCGCGGTGGCCGCATCGTGCAGCTCGTCGAGGAGCGCCCGCAGCTCGATCCGGCTCGCGGCGGAGGTCATCGCATGAGACTACGCCCGGATGCCGCATCCAGGCCGCAGCCGTGCCGTGTCAGCCCGAGACCTCCACGGTGAAGGTGACGTCCTGGATGCCGCCGTCCTCGTTCGAGAGGACCACCTCCGTCGTGCCCTCGGCGAGCCCTTCGACGCCCGGGTTGTACGTCGCGCCGCCGTCTTCGCGCCCCGCCGTGAACCGAGCGACGGACGGATCGGCGACGACGCCGCTGTAGCTGTCGACGGCGAGATCGCCGGTGTCGATGTTCAGCACCTGGCCGACCTCGAGCTCGACGGTCTCGCCCTGAAGGGCGCCGACGTCCCGGGTGACCGGGGCGATGACCGGCTGCGGCGACGCGCAGCCGGCGAGCGTCGCGAGCGAGGTGACGAGCACGAGCGTGGCGACCGGTCCGGCGATGCGCATGGCGTCATGATGACAGCCCAGCGGCTGCACGGCCAGTGCCGGGCGTTCGTATGGCCAGGCGATAGGGATCTCCCAGGTCGGCCTGGAAACCTGAAGGCATCGCGGCGCAGGGGAATCCCGGTCCCCTCCGCGACACCCCTGCAGGCGATGAGTCGCCGGGGACCACCCCTCGTGCCCGGTACCCGGAGGGCACGAGGGGCGGTCTCACCGACCCGCCCGGAGCCGGCGATCCACGAACCCCCCGGACGTGGTCGCCGGCTTCTCCGCGTGCACGCTGTGGATAACTCCATCCGGCGTCGACGCCGGCGGCTAGCGTTGGGGGCGTGAGGACTCGGGTCACAGCGGCGGCGCTCGGCGCTCTGCTGGCGCTCGGGCTCACCGGGTGCACGACACCGGGGCCTCCGGAGCCCACGCCGACATCGGCCTTCTCGAGCGAGGCTGAGGCCTTCGCAGCGGCGGAGGAGACGTACCGGGCGTACGTCGATGCGCTGAACCAGGTGGATCTGAGCGACCCGGAGACGTTCGAGGCTGTGTATGAGCTCACGACTGGGGACGCGAACGCTGGGGCACGGAAGACGTTCACGCAGATGCACGCGGACGGGTGGATAGTTGAGGGGCCAACGACAGTTTCCGCCCTCGAACCCAACGTCCTTCAGCCGGAGTCCGACGAGGTTGTTCTAGATGTGTGCCTGAACGTCTCGCAGGTGACGCTCGTTGACTCCCAGGGTGTTTCAGTCGTAGCCGACGATCGACGTGACATTCAGTCAATGCGGGTGACATTTGAGCCGTCATCCACCACCACCGGTCTCGCTATCGCGTTAATCGATGGGCGCAACGACGGTCTCACATGCGCAAGTCAGTAGTTGCGGGCGCCGTCTGCGCCGGATTCCTAATTGCACTGGCCGGCGGTACCGCGAGCTTCGCGGAGGAATGCGACGCGGGCGGTTGGGCAGGCAACTGCGAGGTTTCGAACGAGGAGACCCATGTCGACGTGAGCGCGCAAGAAACCCGGCCGGCAGAATCAACCGACAAACCCTCACAACCTGACTCCCGCAATCCCGCTGCGCCTGACTCGACCGCGCCCGCCGATCCCGACGACTGCGGTGATCTCGGCCGCTGCGGGTACAGCATCGGCGGACCGCCGGATCTCACGCTCGCCGACCTCGCCTCGTTCCGGCCCGTGCAGCCGACGCTCGGCGGGGAGCCCCGCGGCTTCGGCGTCGTCGGCATGCCGACGAACCTGCTGGCCACGGCGTCCGAGCAGCTCATTCCCGGCACCGTGCTCGGCTGGGACCTCACCGTCCGGTTCATGCCGGTCGCGTTCGTGTTCGACAACGGCGACGGCACCACGACGCGCGCCGCCACAGGCGGGGCGTCGTGGGCGAGCCTCGGCCAGGGTCAGTTCACGCCGACCGCGACGAGCCACACCTACCGGGAGCGCGGAACCTACGACGTGTCGCTGACGGTCGAGTACGCAGCATCCGTGAATTTCGGCAGCGGCATCTGGCGTCCCGTGCCCGGCGTGGTGCGTGCCGAGGCCTCCGGCTACGGCGTGCGCGTCGTCGAGGTGCGCACGGCGCTCGTCGAGCGCACCTGCGCCGAGGACCCGACCGGCCCCGGCTGCTGAGTCGCACCGGCCAGCGAGCGGCGTGCCCGTTGCGCGAGCCGCACCATGGAGCGCAGCGGCACGCCGATGACGTACGCCGCGGCACCCGAGGCCGACGTGTCGCTGCTCCCCAGGGCGACCTTCCGCTGCCACGCGTCGCGCACCGCGCCGCCGCGACGCCCCACCGCGGCACGAGGCGGCAGCCGCCCCGCCGACCGCTGGGCGATCAGTGCGTCGACGTGCGCGGTCCAGTCGTCGGCGCCGGGTGCGTGGAAGTAGTTGTCGTCGAGCCATTCCGGATCGGGGTGCCGGAACCGGCGCGCCACGACGTCGTCCTCGCCCGCGAGCAGATCGGCGTCGGCCAGCGTCTCGTTGATCAGACGCGGCGAGACGCCGAACGTGTCGAGTGCGATGACGGGGATGCCGCGGGCGATCGCCTCGATGGCCGCCGTGGAGCTCACCGTGACGAGCCCCTCGGCGGTGTCCAACGCGGTGCCCATCGACTGGGTCGAGGTGACGAGATTCGCCGGCAGCGGGCCGAGCGACGCGAGCAGCTCCGGGTACCCGTCGAGCTCGACGTGCGTCTGGTGCTCGCCCGACGCGGCACGGAGCTTCACCACGACGCGCCGCGACGGATCCGCCTCGGCGGCGCGCACGAGCATGCGCGCGATCCGCAGCCGGTCCTCGCGCTCGGCCGGGACCTTCGCCTGTGCTGCGAACACGAGGTCGGTGCCGTCGACCTCGGGGCGGGTGCCCCCGCCGGCGGTGACCGCGCCGCGGGCGAACGGCAGCGTCGCGAGGGCGTAGCGGTGCGCGTAGCCGGTGCGGACCGACAGCGCGCCGAACTCGCGCACCTCGCGGCGCGAGTGCACCACGAACAGGTCGGACTGGAGCCGGTACACGACGGCCTTGCGCGTCGCCGGGATGGAGATGCCGGGGAGGCCGGTGACGACGACCGGCCGCGGACGGGCGGCGGCCAGGTCGCGCGCGAGCACGCGCACGAGCGGTCCGCGGGCGCCGATCACGACCGCGTCGGCGCGCAGCTCGGCGAGCCGGGCGTCCAGCCGGCTGTACGCGATCCGCTCCACGCGGTCGCGCGCCAGCCCGCTTCCGCTCAGCGCGGAGGCGAGCTGGGCGTCGCTGACGACGAGCGGCGTCTCGAGCACCAGGAGCGAGGCATCCCATCGCTCGCCCACGCCGCCGAGGAGCGCGGCCGCCCACTTCACGTAGGAGTCGGTGTCGGCGATCGCGACGACCCGTGGCCGCGCGGCCTGCGTCGTGCGGGGACTCACGCGGGAACGCGACGCAGCTTCGCCATGGGGGCGAGCTCGCCGGGGTACACGCGCTTCACTCCGTCGCCGAGGGCGGCCTCGATGACGCGGATGTCGCGCACCAGGTGCTGCAGGCCCGCCGGCTCGAGCGACGCGGCGTGGTCGGAACCCCACATCGTGCGGTCGAGAGTGATGTGGCGCTCCACCGCGACCGCGCCGAGCGCGACGGCCGCGAGCGAGATCTGCAGGCCGCGCTCGTGCCCCGAGTATCCGACCGGCACGCCCGGGAACCGGTCGCGCAACGCCGGGATCATGCGGAGGTTGGCCTCGTCGGGCTCCATCGGGTACGTCGACGTCGCGTGCAGCAGCACGAGACGGTCGGTGCCGAGGATGTCGATCGCGGCGTCGATCTGCTCGATCGTCGACATGCCGGTGGAGAGGATGATCGGCTTGCCCGTGTCGCGCAGGGCCTGGAGCAGCTCGACGTCGGTGAGCGACGCCGACGCCACCTTGTGCGCGACGACGCCCAGGTCCTCGAGGAAGGCCACGCTCGGCACGTCCCACGGCGACGCGAACCACTCGAGGCCGCGCAGCAGCGCGTGGTCGGAGATCTCGATGTACTGCTCGCGGTCGAACTCGACACGGCGACGGTAGTCGAGGTACGTCATGCGTCCCCACGGCGTGTCGCGCGGCATGTCGCGCATGTGCTCCGGCGTGGCGATCTCGGGCGTGCGCTTCTGGAACTTGACCGCGTCCGCGCCCGCGTCGGCGGCCACGTCGATCAGCCGCTTGGCGATGTCGACGTCGCCGTTGTGGTTCAGTCCGATCTCGGCGATGACGTACGCGGGGCGTCCGCCCCCGACGACGCGGGATCCGATGGTGACGGTCATGAGGCCTCCTGTGGTGCGGTGGGGTGTGCGGATGTCTCCGCCGCGACGGCCGGGGCAGCCCGGCCGCTGAGCACGCGCTCGGCGAGGTCGCGCACGGCGCCGCCGCCACCGGGGCGATCGAGCACGACGCGCGCGGCGGAGAGGACGAGGGGATGAGCGTCGGGCACGGCGACGGGCCAGCCGACGAGCTCGAGGCATCCGAGGTCGTTCACGTCGTTGCCGACGTACGCGATGCGCGAGAGCGCGATGCCCCGATCCTCGGCCCACTCGCGCAGCACCGCCGCCTTGTCGGCGGCAGCCTGGCGCACGTCGACGCGGAGCTTGCGGGCGCGGGCTGCGACGACCGGATTGGCCTCGGTGGAGAGGATGAGGAACGGGATGCCGGCGGCTCGCAGCATCCCCACTCCCATGCCGTCCGACCGGCTCACGGTGACGGATTCGACGCCGTTCTGGTCGACGCGCACGGTGTCGTCGGTGTGCACGCCGTCGAAGTCGGTCACCACCGCGTCGACCGGGATCGCCCTCGTCCGGCCGCCGAACGCGTCGCGGTCGACGAGGGGTGCGAGCGTGCGCGCGAGCTCCAGCTCCTCGACGGTGTCGATCTCGATCGCGGTGCGCGGGGCGACCTCGGCGATTCCGACGCTGCCGAAGAAGCGGTGGTGCGCCGCCCGGAAGCCCGCTGCGCGCATGACGTAGAAACCGCCGGTCTCGAGATAGTGCGGCTCGCGGTCCTGGCGGCGCGGGCGCACATCGATCTCGTGATTGACCGGCTCGGCCGCGTTGCCGATGCCCTTCTCCCACAGGAACCCGTAGGTCTCCACCGCCGAGAAGACGCTGTCGCGGCGCCGGGAGCGCACGAGCTGCACCGCCGCCGTGAGGGCGTCGACGTCGATGAACGGCGACGTCGCCTGCAGGAAGGCGAGGACACCGACGTCGACCTTGCGCGCCTCGAGGGTCTCGAGGGCGTGCACCAGCGCGCTCTCGCTGGTCGCCTCGTCGCCCGAGAGGTCGGCGGGGCGCTCCACGACCTCCGCGCCCCACTCGGCCGCGACGGCGGCGATGTCGGCGTCGTCGGTCGTCACGACGACGCGGTCGATCGCCGGGCAGCGTCGCGCCGCGTCGACGGCACGCGCGACGAGCGGCACGCCCCCGACGCGCTGCAGGTTCTTGCGCGCGACGCCCTTCGAGCCGCCGCGCGCCGGGATGATCGCCACGACCTCGCTCATGCCGCCGCCGTCCGGGCCGAGCGCCGCACGCGGCCGGTGTGCATGGTCGCCCCCGTGCCCGCGAGCACGAGCGGGAGCGTCGTGGTGGTGCTCGACGGCAGCGTGTGAACCTCGAGCGCGGCCTGTGCACCGGCGAGCACGAGCTCTACCGGAAGTCCGGTCCGGTGGATGTGGAGACCGGGAACTGTCGCGACGGCGTGGAGCTGCTCGCCCGTCTCGCGGCGGTGAGGGAGGTACACCGCGCCCCCGGCCGCGGCATCCCGCACCCATCGCACGTAGTCGATCAGCAGCATGCGTCCGTCGACGGGCAGTGCGCTGCCGAGCACGACGCGGCGGCCGAGCTCGGGCGCCGCGGGCGCCGTCGCGCGCGTCCACGAGAAGTCGTGACGACGGATGCCGAAACCGTGGTCTGCGAGGGCGTCGACGCGGTCGGCGCCCAGGTCGAACGCCGTGAACATCCCGGCCCGCCGTGCCGTCGCCCGACGGTGCACGAGCTCAGCGGCGAACGGGGCGACGACGGTGGTCAGTCCGCGCTCGTCGATGTTCGGGCGGGCGTACGGGCGGCGGCCCAGCAGCGTGTCGGCGTAAGCGATCGCGTGGGCGCCGTCGTCGAGGAAGGTGATGCGGTGCGGGCGCAGCACCGCGGCCGCCATCCGGAACTGGCCCGAGAAGCCGTCGCCGACCAGCCAGTGCCCGTGGCGCGCGAGAAGATTCCAGGGGATGCCGAGGTACGGCTCGAGGGCGCCGAAGCGAGCGCCGCGTGCCAGCAGCACGTCGGCGGTGGCCGAGATCTGCGGCGTCAGCCGGCCGGCGACGGGCACGGTCGAGCGGTGGGCGGCCGCCCACTCCGCCGCGCCCACGAGCTGCAGCGGCGACTCGACCCACGCCAGCACATCGTCGCGACTCATGCGGCGCCTCCTCTCGCGTGCCCGGACGATCGGGCATCCGGCTGTCTCCCCACGGTGGGCGCCCGATGTGAACGCGATGGGTCCGCCCGGGCGACGGGGGCTGGTCCGGAAGGTGAACGGCGGGTGGCGGGATCGCGCGTCGGCGGCGCATGCCAGGATGGCCCCGTGACCGACCGCCTCATGCTCCTCGACTCCGCGTCCCTCTACTTCCGCGCGTTCTACGGGGTGCCCGACACGGTCCGCGCGCCGGACGGCACGCCGGTCAACGCGGTCCGCGGGTTCCTCGACATCATCACGCGGCTCGTGACGACGTACCGCCCCACGCATCTCGTCGCGTGCTGGGACGACGACTGGCGACCGCAGTGGCGCGTCGACCTCATCCCCACGTACAAGACACATCGCGTGGCCGAGGTCGTCGCCGGCGGACCCGACGTCGAAGTGGTGCCCGATCCGCTCGAGGTGCAGGTTCCCGTCATCCGCGAGGTGCTCGACGCCCTCGGCATCCGCATCGTCGGTGCCGCGGCCCACGAGGCCGACGACGTCATCGGCACCCTCGCGACGACGGCGACCATGCCGGTCGACATCGTCACCGGCGACCGCGACCTGTTCCAGCTCGTCGACGACGCGCGCGACGTCAGGGTCGTCTACACGGCGCGCGGCATGAGCAACCTCGAGGTGCTCACCGACGCCGCCGTCGTCGCGAAGTACGGCGTGCTGCCGTCGCAGTACGCGGACTTCGCGACCCTCCGCGGCGACTCGTCCGACGGGCTCCCCGGCGTCGCCGGCATCGGCGAGAAGACGGCGGCCGGCCTGCTGGCGACCCACGGCGATCTCGCCGGGATCATCGCCGCCGCCGAGGCCGGCGAAGGCATGTCGGCGGGCGTCCGCTCCAAGGTGCTCGCCGGCCTCCCCTATCTCGCGGTCGCCCCGCAGGTCGTCGCCGTGGTCCGCGACCTCCCCCTCGAGGTGCCCGACCCGCGCCTGCAGCCGCTCACCGAGCAGCGGAAGACGGATGCTGCGGCCCTCGCCGAGCAGTGGGCGCTGGGTGCGTCGATGAACCGCATCGTCGACGCGCTCGACACGGTCTGATCCCTCGCGCGGCGTCGCTTCGGCGATGCGCCGCCTGCTCCCCCGGGAGTAGGCGCCACCACTCCCGCAGTCAGATTCTCACCGCGGGCCGCGGCGTACCATCGTGCGCATGCCCGGGCCCGTGCATGACGATCCGGGCGCGCACCGGCCGCGCGCCACCGGCACCGGCACCGGCACCGGCACCGACGATTTCGGCCCGCGCCTCCGTCCACCGGCCGCCGTCGTGCTGCTCGTACCGGTGTTCGTCTCGCTCCTGGTGCAGGTGCCCGGCACGATCGCCCTGTCGTTGTGGCAGCGCGTGCCGGTGCGGGCCGGCTTCCGTGCCCTGCTCGACTCGGAACCCGGCATCGACGTCGTCGCGGAGGCATCCGGTGGCCAGGCACTGCTGCTCGCACTGCGCGGCACCGGAGGTGCTGCGCGCCGACGCCGCCCGGTAGCCCGGCGACGCGGCAGCGGCGCCGGCCCGTCGACGCGGACTCAGGCGCCGCGGTCGCGCCCGGTCCACGCGCGCAGCTTCTCCAGCGGCCACGTGGTGACGATGCGCTCGGCGGGCACGCCGATGCGCTCGGCGCGTTCGGCGCCGTAGTCGAGCAGCGAGAGCTGGCCCGGCGCATGAGCGTCCGAATCGATCGAGAAGAGGCATCCGATCTCGAGCGCCAGCGTCATCAGCTCGTCGGGCGGGTCCTGCCGTTCGGGCCGGGAGTTGATCTCGACCGCGACGCCGTGGGCCTCGCAGGCCTCGAACACCGCGCGCGCGTCGAAGGTCGACGGCGGCCGGGTGCCGCGGGATCCCTCCACGAGACGGCCGGTGACATGCCCGAGCACGTCGATGTGCGGGCTCGACACCGCGGCGACCAGTCGCCGGGTCATCGGGCCCCGCTCCATGCGCAGCTTCGAGTGCGCGGACGCCACCACGACGTCGAGCTCGGCGAGGAGGTCGGGCTCCTGATCCAGAGCGCCGTCCTCGAGGATGTCGACCTCGATGCCCGACAGCAGCGTGAACCCGTCGCCGCTCATCCCGGCGACGACCTCGAGCTGGGAGCGGAGGCGTTCCGGCGAGAGGCCGTTCGCCACCCGCAGTCGCGGCGAATGGTCGGTGAGCGCGAGGTACTCGTGTCCGAGAGCCCGCGCCGCGTCGACCATGAGGTCGATCGAGGTGAGCCCGTCCGACCAGTCGCTGTGCGAATGGAGGTCGCCGCGCAGCAGCGGCCGCAGCGTCGACGTGCGCTGCACTCCGGCCCGCTCGCGCAGGTCGACGAGGTAGCCGGGCACGTCGCCCGCCAGCGTCTGCTGGATCACGGCGAGGGTGGAGTCGCCGATCCCCTTGCGGCGACGCAGAGCCGCGGTGTCCCGCAGCTCTGCGTTGCTCAGGCCCTCGATCGCGTCGGCCGCTGCCCGGAACGCCTTCGACTTGTACCGGGACGAGCGCTCACGCTCCAGGAGCGTGGCGATCTCGGTGAGCGCGTCGTGAGGGTTCACGTGGGGAACAGTCGGCGGATCAGTAGACGTTGGACCGTCTGATCACCACCGGCACGCTCGCCAGGCGGTGGATCGCCCAGCCGAACAGGATCGCCAGCACGCCCATGCCTGCCGCGAAGAGCGCCACGCCGTAGGCGACGATCGAGGTGAAGAGCGAGGCGCGCAGGAACGACGCCTGCATGACGGTCGCCCGCACCGGGTCGTCCTGATCCAGCTCCGCGTAGGTCTTGCCGCCCGACGCCTCGAGCGCGTGGTGGTTGATGATGTCGGCCTGCACGTAGGCGGTGAAGGGCCCGGTGACCTGCTGGCCCTGGAACGCCGCGGCGTCGTCGGGGATGGTGATGTTCTCGGCCGTGAGCTGGTTGGTCACGCCGATCCATGCGATGACGCCGACGACGATCAGCAGGACGCCGCCGATGATCCCGAGGATGCCGACCGCCTTCACCAGGCCGACCTTCTTCTCGGGGGGCTCGATCACGTCGGTGGTGCTGCGGGGCTCTTCCTCGCTCATGCGTCCTCCTCGGATGCGGGGTCGTTGGGCCACACGCTAGCGGCGCGCGACGGCGCGGCGGAAGAGCGCACGCCGTGCAAAACCCGGCGTGGGGCGCGGTTCAAGAGGCGAGTGCGCGCGTGGTCTCGACCCAGCGGTCCAGCGTGGCCGAGGCGGCACCGCTGTCGATCGCGGCAGCGGCGTCGTCACGCGCCTCCGCGAGGCGCTCGAGGATCGGCCGCTGCACCTGGCTCGCGTCGCGGAACAGCCGGTACGCGACGATGCCCGCGGCCGCGTTGAGCAGAACGATGTCGCGCACCGCGCCCTCCTCGCCGCCGAGCACCCGGCGCACCACGTCCGCGTTGTGGGCGGGGTCGCCGCCCAGGAGGTCGTCGATGTCGGCGAGCGGGATGCCGAGATCCCGCGGGTCGAGGTCGTGCTCGTGGATGTCGCCGCGGCTGACCTCCCACAGCCGGCTGTGGCCGGTCGTGGTGAGCTCGTCGAGTCCGTCGTCGCCGCGGAAGACCAGAGCCGTCGCACCGCGCGTGCGGAACACGCCGGTGATGAGCGGCACCCGGTCGAGGTGGGCGACGCCCACCGCGTTGGCCTCGGCGCGGGCCGGGTTGCACAGCGGCCCGAGGAAGTTGAAGACGGTGGGCACGCCCAGCTCGCTGCGCGTCGCTCCGGCGTGCTTGAAGCCGGGGTGGAAGGCGGCCGCGAACGCGAACGTGATGCCCGTGCGCGACAGCGTCTCGGCCACGGCGTCCGGCGACAGAGTGAGGTCGACGCCGAGCGCGCCGAGCACGTCGGACGAGCCCGACGAGGAGCTCGCGGCCTTGTTGCCGTGCTTCACGACCGGGATCCCGGATGCTGCCGCCACGAGTGCCGACATCGTCGAGACGTTCACGGTGCCGAAGCGGTCGCCGCCGGTGCCCACGATGTCGAGGACCGCCGCGTCCACGGGCAGCGGCAGGGCCGCCTCGAGGATCGCGTCGCGGAAGCCGACGATCTCGTCGACGGTCTCCCCTTTGGCGCGCAGCGCGACGAGGAATCCCGCCAGCTGCGAGGGGGTGGCGCGGCCCGACATGATCTGCCGCATCGCCCACGTCGACTCCGAGACGCTGAGGTCGCGCCGCTCGAGCAGCGTGGTGAGGATTGCCGGCCAGGTGTAGAGCTCCGCCATAACGGAGAAGCCTAGCCGGGCGCGGGAATCGGAACCGTTTCGTGACACGGGGTCCCCGGGCGGGCGATTCTGCGTCTTCACCACGTGTTCACGGCGGAGTCGCAGGCTGCTCTTAGGTTCCCCTAAGTTCGGCAGCGCGCCAAAACATGCCCGGCGATGCGAAAACCGCGGCGTCGGATCGGCCATAATGGGGAGCGTGACGACCTCCACAGCGACCTACTCCCAGGCCATGCGGTCCGTCAAGCGGCCGGATCCGGTCGCTGTCGGAACCATCGTGTGGCTCGGCAGCGAGGTGATGTTCTTCGCGGGCCTGTTCGCGATCTACTTCACCCTGCGAAGCACCTCCCCCGATCTGTGGGCGCAGGAGACGCAGCTGCTGAACATCCCGTACGCGACCGTCAACACGATCATCCTCGTGCTGTCGTCGGTCACGTGCCAGATGGGCGTGTTCGCCGCGGAGCGCTTCCAGCCCTACTCGACGAAGAAGCGCGGCTGGCTCGGCTGGGGCATGGTCGAGTGGTTCTGGCTGACGTTCGCGCTCGGCGCGATCTTCGTCTCGGGCCAGGTGTGGGAGTACGCCCAGCTCGTCGCCGAGGGCATGCCGATCAGCGCGAACTCGTACGCGTCGGCCTTCTACCTCACCACCGGGTTCCACGCCCTCCACGTGACGGGCGGCCTCATCGCCTTCCTCCTCGTCATCGGGCGTGCGTACGCCGTCAAGAACTTCGGGCGCAAAGAGATGACCTCCTCGATCGTCGTGTCGTACTACTGGCACTTCGTCGACGTCGTCTGGATCGCCCTGTTCCTCGTCATCTACTTCCTCAAGTGAGAGCGGAGCTGAACCCCGAAATGGCACGAGAGACCACGCGCCGCTCCAAAGGACGCCGCAGCCCCTGGGCGGCAGCCGCACTGATCGGCATCGGCCTGCTCATCACGGGCGGCGTCTACGCCGGCGCATCCGCCGCGATGGCGGCCACGACGCCCGAGACCGTCCAGAACTCCGCGCTCACCGTCGAAGACGGCAAGAAGCTGTTCCAGGCCAACTGCGCCACCTGCCACGGCCTCGACGTGCAGGGCACCGAGGACGGCCCGTCGCTGTACGGCGTCGGCGAGCTCGCGGTGCACTTCCAGATGAGCACCGGCCGCATGCCGCTGCAGATGCAGGGCCCGCAGGCTCCGCAGAAGCCCGCGCAGTTCACGGACGAGCAGATCGCCGCGATCGGCGAGTACGTCCAGTCGATCGCGCCCGGCCCGACCTACCCCGACGAAGAGGTGCTCGACGGCGGCGGCAGCGCCTCCGAGGGCGGCGAGCTCTTCCGCATCAACTGCGCCATGTGCCACAACGTCGCCGGCGCCGGCGGTGCGCTCACCGAGGGCAAGTACGCCCCCGCACTGCACACCACCACCCCCCTCAACATGTACGCGGCGATGGTCACGGGCCCGCAGAACATGCCGGTGTTCAACGACATGACGCTGACCACCGAAGAGAAGCGCGACATCATCACCTACCTGCTCTATTTGCAGGACAACGAGTCTGCGGGCGGATTCTCCCTCGGCTCGCTCGGCCCCGTCTCCGAGGGCCTGTTCATCTGGATCTTCGGCATCGGCTCGCTGATCGCCATCACCGTGTGGATCACGGCGAAGTCCAACTGATCGACGTACGACACACGTAAGACTTGACGAGGAGCAGCATGGCCCACGAGGACGACCCGCTAGAGCACGAGAGGGCTTCCTGGAAGCCCTCCCCCGGGCTCGCTGTCGCGGTCACCGACCCGGTGCACAACCCTGGCCTCCCCCCGCACCGCGAGCGGATGACCGACAAGGACCCCGCTTCGATGAAGCGCGCGGTCCGGGGCATCTACACGCTCTTCTACCTGTCGATCGCCGGCAGCATCTGGGCCATCGCCGCATACATGCTGTTCCCGATCGAGAGCGGGCGGATCGTCGACATCCGCAACAACAACCTGTTCATCGGACTCGGCATCGCCTTCGCGCTGCTGGCCATCGGCGTGGGCGCGATCCACTGGTCCAAGGCCGTCATGTCCGACAAGGAGTTCGTCGAGCCGCGCCATGCCACGCGTGGCCGCGACACGACGCGTGAAGCCGCCATCAAGGCCTTCGCCGACGCCGACGCCGAGTCGGGCTTCGGTCGCCGCGCGATGGTGCGCAACTCCCTCATCGCCGCACTCGTCGCCTCCGTCGTGCCGGGCGTCGTGCTCTTCCGTGGTCTCGCGCCGTTCAACTCGCCCGAGAAGCCGCACGCGGGCGACCCCGTGTACCTGCTCGAGCACACGATGTGGAAAGAGGGCATGCGCCTGGCGCACGACCCGTCGGGCGAGCCCATCCGCGCCGCCGACCTCACCCTCGGCTCCGCCGTCCACGTCATCCCCGAGGCACTGGCCGAGGTCTCGCACAGCGAGGGCTACCTCGACGAGAAGGCCAAGGCGATCGTCCTCCTCATCCGCATGCTGCCCGAGCAGCTGACGGAATCGGAGGAGCGCAAGGAGTGGTCGTACAACGGCATCGTCGCGTACTCCAAGGTGTGCACCCACGTCGGCTGCCCCGTCGCGCTGTACGAGCAGCAGACCCACCACCTGCTGTGCCCGTGCCACCAGTCGCAGTTCGACGTCACCGACCACGCGAAGGTCATCTTCGGCCCGGCTGCGCGCCCGCTGCCGCAGCTGCCCATCACCGTCGACGACGAGGGCTATCTCATCGCCCGCAGCGACTTCCTCGAACCCGTCGGCCCGAGCTTCTGGGAGCGTCATTGAGCACCTCAACCGTCACTGAGCAGCCTGCGGCTCCTGTGGCTCCCGTCTCACGGAACGGCGACCGTCCGCTCGGCGGTCGCTTCATCGGCGCGACCGCGAACTACATCGACGAGCGCACGAGCCTCTCCGGCTTCGTCAAGGAGCTCGGCCGCAAGATCTTCCCCGACCACTGGTCGTTCATGCTCGGCGAGATCGCCCTGTGGGCGTTCGTCGTCGTGCTCCTCTCGGGCACGTTCCTGACGTTCTTCTTCCAGGCGTCCATGACCGAGACGCACTACAACGGGGCCTACCTGCCGATGCGCGGCATCGAGATGTCGGCCGCCATGGCGTCGACCCTCGAGATCTCGTTCGACCTGCGCGGCGGTCTCCTCGTCCGCCAGATGCACCACTGGGCCGCCCTCGTGTTCGTCGCCGGCATCGGCGTGCACATGCTCCGCGTCTTCTTCACCGGTGCGTTCCGCAAGCCCCGCGAGCTCAACTGGGTGATCGGCTTCATCCTGTTCATCCTCGCGATGGGCGAGGGCTTCACGGGCTACTCGCTCCCCGACGACGTCCTGTCGGGCAACGGCCTCCGCATCATCGACGGCATGGTCAAGGGCATCCCGATCATCGGCACCTGGACCTCGTTCCTCCTGTTCGGCGGACAGTTCCCGGGTGACGCCATCGTCGGCCGTCTGTACACGCTGCACATCCTGCTGCTGCCCGCGATCCTCGTCGGCCTGCTCGTCGTCCACCTCATGCTGATGGTGATCAACAAGCACACCCAGTTCGCCGGCGCCGGCCGCACGAACAGCGTCGTCGTGGGCTACCCGATGATGCCGGTGTACATGTCGAAGATGGGCGGCTTCCTGTTCATCACGTTCGGCGTGATCGTCCTCATCGCGTCCCTGTTCACGATCAACCCGATCTGGAACTACGGCCCGTACGACCCGTCCCCCGTGTCCGCAGGCACCCAGCCGGACTGGTACATCGGCTTCGCGGACGGCGCCCTGCGTCTGGTGCCGCCGGGCTGGGAGATCGTGTTCCTCGACCGCACGTGGTCGTTCAACATCATCGTGCCGCTCGTCGTCCTCGGCCTGTTCATCGTCCTCGTCCTGATCTACCCGTTCATCGAGGCGTGGGTCACCGGCGACAAGCGTGAGCACCACATCGCCCAGCGTCCGCGCAACTCCGCCACCCGCACCGCCATCGGCGCCGCCGGTGTCACGTTCTACGCGGTCCTTTGGGCGGCGGCGGCCTCCGACATCATCGCCACCCACTTCTGGCTGACGATGGAGGGCGTGATCCACACGCTCCAGGCGCTGCTGATCCTGGGTCCGGTGATCGCGTACTTCGTCACCAAGCGCATCTGCATCGCGCTGCAGAAGAAGGACCGCGAGATCGCGCTGCACGGCTACGAGTCGGGCCGCATCGTCCGCCTCCCCGGTGGCGAGTACATCGAGGTGCACCAGCCTGTCGACGACTACGAGCGCTTCAAGCTCGCCGACTTCGACACCTACGAGCCGCTCGTGGTGCGTCCGAACGCCAAGGGCCAGATCCCGTGGCACGAGAACCTCCGCGCGTCCGTTTCGCGCTGGTTCTTCGAGGATCGACTCACCCCGGTCACGCAAGCGGAGCTCGACGCGGCGCTGGCGCACCAGCACCACGACCTCGACCACATCGCGGCCGAGGAGGATCTCGAGATCCAGGCTGCCCACGAGCGCGCCGGCGTGCCGGACGCTCCGCACAAGCCGATCGATGACGGGAAGCATGGCGAGGTGCCGGTGCGCCCCTCCAACGTCATCGTCCCCGAGCCCGAGCCCGGCACCAAGGCTCCGCGCAACCGCGAGAAGGAGTCCGACCAGTAGGTCGCCGCACTTCGCAGACGGATGCCCCGGCGCGATCTTCACGATCGTGCCGGGGCATCCGTCGTTTCGCGTCGCCGTCCGCATGCACGATGCACGCTGCTCCGACGGATCGGCAGGAATCGCACGGGGTGTGACCGCGCATCGGCGCAGCGGCGCCGGCAGGCCGGATTAGCGTGGAGGCATGACAGACGCCCTCTCCTACTTCTCCGCCAAGCTCGCCCTCGAGACCGACTCCTCCGACGTGTACGCCGCACAGAAGGCCGGAGAGCAGTTCGTGCTCGTCGACGTCCGCGGCGAGGAGGCGTGGGCCCAGGGTCGCATCCGCGGGGCCGTCCACATGCCGTACCGGGAGATCGCAGAGCGGGCGCCGCGCGAGATCGACGCCTCGACGCCGGTCGTCGTGTACTGCTGGAGCCCCGGCTGCAACGCCGGCGCGAAGGGCGCGATCGAGTTCGCGAAGCTCGGCTACTCCGTCAAGGAGATGATCGGCGGCTACGAGTACTGGGTGCGCGAGGGTCAGCCGGCCGAGAACGACGAGGGCGCGCTCCCCCGCGTGTTCGATGCCCAGGTGATGGTCGTCCGGGCCCCTGTCGCCGGCTGAGCGCCCTCCTCAGGCCGATTCCAGTCCTTCCATGAACCTGGCGGCGGCCGCCCCGTAGAACGACGTCTGCGCGGGCGCGCCGCCGCTGTCGTCGTCGACCACGTCGCACACCACCACCGTGACGTTGTCGCGCGTTCCGGCTTCGAGCGCCACGGCGACGCACGCCTCCGCAGCGGCGCCGACGGAGGACTGACGCATCAGCTCAGCGCGGATCTCGGCGTCCGGCACGTAGTCGGTGAGCCCGTCGCTGCAGATCACCCACCGGTCGCCCGGGCGAGCGTCGTACGCGGTCACCGTCGCCGCATCGCGCTCGGCGCCGCTCAGCGAGGCGGTGATGATGTTGCGGCGCGGGTGGGACGCAGCATCCGTTCTCGACACGAGCCCTCGGTCGACGAGCGCCTGCACGAGCGAATCGTCACGGCTCACCTGCGTGAGCGCGCCTTCGCGCAGCCGGTACGCCCGCGAGTCTCCGGTGTGCGCCAGCAGCAGTCCGCCCTCTCGCGCCGCGAAGAGCCCGGTGAACGTCGTCGCCATGCCGCTCAGCGACGGATCACGCTCGACGTGGGCGCGGAGGTCCCAGTTGGCCGAGCGCACGGCATCGGCCAGCTGCACCGGCTCGAGCCCGTCGAGCCTGCCTGCGGCCAGTCGATGGATGAAGGCTGCCGAGGCGAAGTCGCCGGCGGGTCCGCCACCGACGCCGTCCGCCACCGCCGCGCCCCACGAGGCGGTGAACGCGGCGTCCTGATTGGTCGTGCGGTGCGGTCCGATGTCGGAGCACGCGGCCGCACGCAGATGCGCACGAGGCCCCGTCACAGACGGATCCTCGTGCGCGTCACGCGGTTCGGCATGCGACCCGGCGGTCTGCCGGATCAGCGGGCGAAGTAGCCGCGGTAGTACTCGTACACCCAGCCGACGATCGCGACGACGAAGACGCCGATGCCGATGGGCATGAGCCAGGCGCCCACCGCCAGGCCGATCATGCCGAGCGCCGCCGAGAAGGCGAGGACGATGGGCCACCACGACCAGGGGCTGAACTCGCCCAGCTCAGGGTCGCCGTCGTCGATGTCGGAAGTGAGGACGTCTTCGGGCAGCTCGCCGCCCTGTGCCTTGTGCACCTTGCCGATGTAGAACGCGATCAGCGCGCCCATCAGCGCCGTGAACAGCAGCGCGACGCTGCCGACCCACTCGACAGCCTGATACCAGACCAGGTCGGGGTGGGCGATGATGTTCCACCCGGTGTAGACGATCGCGACGATCAGGAAGAAGACGGCCAGCAGCCACCAGAGTCCGGTGTTGGTACGCACCTTACTTCACCTCTCCATCGGCGACGTCGGCAACCGGGGCTTCGGGGGCGTCCTTCGCCGGACCGACGCCGACCGGGACGCCCGCCTCGGGGTGGTTCAGGTCGAACGCGGGCCGCTCGCTGCGGATGCGCGGGATCGACGTGAAGTTGTGACGCGGCGGCGGGCACGAGGTCGCCCACTCGAGCGACGCGCCGTAACCCCACGGGTCGTTCACGGTGACCTTCGGCGCCTTGCGCGAGGTGATCCACACGTTGAACAGGAACGGGATCATCGAGGCGCCGAGGATGATGGCGCCGACCGTCGACACCTGGTTCTGCCACGTCCAGCCGTCGGCCTCGGAATAGTCCGCATAGCGGCGGACCATGCCGTCCACGCCGAGCCAGTGCTGGATGAGGAACGTCATGTGGAAGCCGATGAACAGCATCCAGAAGTGCACGTAGCCGAGGCGCTCGTTGAGCATGCGGCCCGTCCACTTCGGCCACCAGAAGTAGAAGCCTGCGAACATCGCGAACACGACCGTGCCGAACACGACGTAGTGGAAGTGCGCCACGACGAAGTACGAGTCCGAGAGGGCGAAGTCCAGCGGCGGCGATGCGAGGATCACGCCGGTGAGACCGCCGAACACGAACGAGACGAGGAAGCCGAGGGCGAAGACCATCGGGGTCTCGAAGGTCACCGAGCCTCGCCAGAGCGTTCCGATCCAGTTGAAGATCTTCACGCCGGTCGGCACGGCGATGAGCATCGTCATGAGGGCGAAGAAGGGCAGCAGCACCGCGCCGGTGACGTACATGTGGTGTGCCCACACCGCGACGGACAGCGCGGCGATCGCGATGGTCGCGTAGACCAGCGTCTTGTAGCCGAAGATCGGCTTGCGGCTGAACACCGGGAAGATCTCCGACACGATGCCGAAGAACGGCAGCGCGATGATGTACACCTCGGGGTGACCGAAGAACCAGAAGAGGTGCTGCCACAGGAGCACGCCGCCGTTGGCCGGGTCGTAGATGTGCGCGCCGAGCACGCGGTCGGCCGCGGCCGCGAGGATGGCGGCGGCGAGGACCGGGAACGCCATCAGCACCAGGATGCTGGTGATCAGTGTGTTCCACGAGAAGATCGGCATGCGCCACATGGTCATGCCCGGGGCGCGCATGGTGATGATCGTCGTGATGAAGTTCACCGCGCCGAGGATCGTGCCGAAACCGCTCATGCCGAGGCCGAGCATCCAGAGGTTTCCGCCCGCGCCGGGCGAGAAGCTGGCGTTGGCGAGCGGCTGATACGCGAACCAGCCGAACGAGGCCGCGCCCTGCGGGGTCAGGAAGCCGGCGACGGCGATGGTCGAGCCGAACAGGAAGAGCCAGAAGGCGAACGCGTTCAGACGCGGGAAGGCGACGTCGGGGGCACCGATCTGCAGCGGCAGGATCGCGTTCGCGAAGCCCGCGAACAGCGGCGTCGCGAACATCAGCAGCATGATCGTGCCGTGCATCGTGAAGAGCTGGTTGTACTGCTCCTTCGTCGGGATGATCTGCATCCCGGGCTCGAAGAGCTCCGCGCGGATGATCAGCGCCATCACTCCACCGAGGAGGAAGAAGATGACGGAGGAGATGAGGTACAGGTAGCCGATCGTCTTGTGGTCGGTGGAGGTGATCCACTTGACGATGATGTTGCCCTTCTGCTCGACGCGCGATGCGCTGAGCAGAGCGGCCTGGCGCGGCGGCAGGGTGGTCGGGCGACCCTGCGTCGTCTCCTGGAGGGGAAGCGTCGTCGCCATGATCAGTTGTCTCCCTCTTCGTCTTCAGGGGTCCCGCCGGTTCCGGGAGCGTTCTGCAGACGGTCGTAGGCGTCGTTGATGTCGCCGGTCTGTCCCGCCTCGCGCAGCGTGTCGAGGTACTCCTCGTACTCTGCCTCGCTGACGACCTGGACGTTGAACAGCATCATCGAGTGGTACTCGCCGCAGAGCTCGGCGCACTTGCCGGCGTACTCGCCCTCGCGCGTCGGCGTGAAGGACCAGTAGTTGTCCTTGCCGATGTACATGTCCTTCTTGTAAAGGAAGTCGATGATCCAGAACGAGTGGATGACGTCACGCGACTGCAGCTTGATCTTCACCGACTGGTTCACCGGCAGCACCAGCGTGGGCAGCTCGCTGATGATGTCGCCGCGCTCGTCGGTCTGCGCCTGGACGCCCATCGACCACACGGTCTCGTCGTCGCTCGCGCCGTCGTACTGGAAGTCCCACGACCACTGCTTGCCGATCGCGGTGATCGCCACGTCGGGGTCGTCGTACTGCGTCTCGAGGATCGCCTGGTCGCGCGCGGTGAAGGCGAAGAAGCCGACCACCAGGATGAGCGGGACGATCGTGTAGAAGATCTCGATCGGCATGTTGTAGCGCAGCTGGACGGGAAGACCCATCTGGCCCTTGCGACGCCGGTAGGCGATCGCCGCCCATCCCATCAGGCCCCACGTGATGACGCCGACGACGAGCAGCACGATCCACGAGTTCACCCAGAGACCGGCGACCATGTCGGTGTGGTTGGTGGCCGGCTGGCCGTCTTCGGTGAATCCGGGGAGGAAGCCGTGCAGCTCGGTCGGGGTGCATCCGGCGAGGACTGCAGCCGCTGCGATCCCGAGTGGGAGAACGGCCCAGCGGATACGGCGTTTCGAAGGCACGGTGCACCTTTCCGATCACGAACAGGACTCTCGCCAGTCTAGGGCAACCGCCCAGGCGATTCAGGCCATCCGCTCAGGTTGAATCGTGTCGCGCGGACGGAAAAAGGCGGGTCCGGCGCGCTATTCGAAGCGCACCGGACCCGCCGGAAAAGTGTCGGATCCTGAGCCGATCAGTGGAAGCTGTCGCCGCACGCGCACGAGCCGGCCGCGTTCGGGTTGTCGATCGTGAAGCCCTGCTCCGAGATGGTGTCCTTGAAGTCGATCGTGGCGCCGTCGAGGTACGGCACGCTCATGTCGTCGACGATCACCTCGACGCCGTCGAAGTCGACCGTCTTGTCGCCGTCGAGGTAGCGCTCGTCGAAGTAGAGCTGGTAGATCAGGCCGCTGCACCCGCCGGGCTGCACGGCCACGCGCAGACGCAGGTCGTCGCGGCCCTCCTGCTCCAGCAGGTTCTTGACCTTGCCGGCGGCGGCGTCGGTCAGCAGCACACCGTGGTCGCGGGCGGTCTGCTCGGTCGTCAGTGCGGTGTCGGTCATGGCACTCCTCCGGAAGGGCCGCCCTGGATCGATCTTCCACTCAGGCGGCGGGATGCGACGATTCTACGCGCGCCCGCTGGCAGAAGGCTCCGGGACCGGCGCATTCGGGCCGATCCCGGAGTCGCGCGTCATGCCCGCGAGGTGCGGGCGTCGAGCTTCTCGAGCAGCAGCGCCTCTGAGACGACGGCGTTGCGGAACGTCTCCAGGTGCAGCGACTCGTTCGGGCTGTGCGCCTTCGCGTGCGGGTCCTCGACGCCGGTCACGAGGATCTGGGCGCCGGGGAACTCGCGGACGAGATCGGCGATGAACGGGATGGACCCACCCACGCCGATGTCGACGGACGCGACACCGTACCCCTCGTGCAGCGCCTCCCTGGCGGCCTCGACGGCCCAGCCCGACGTGTCGACGAGGAACGCGTCGCCGAAGTCGTGGCCGGAGAACTCCAGCTGCGCGCCGAACGGCGCGTGCGCACGCAGGTGCGACTCGATGGCCGCGTACGCCTCGCGGGCCGGCTGGCCGGGTGCGATGCGAGCGCTGATCACCACCGAGATCTCGGGGCTCAGCGTGTTCGACGCGTTCACGACGCTCGGCGCATCGATGCCCGTCACCGTGATCGACGGCTTGTTCCAGATGCGGCTGAGGATGGTGCCCCGACCCACCGGCGACACGCCCGCGGGAAGCCCGGCCTCGTCGCGCAGCGTCTCCTCGCTGTACTCCGGGGTCGCGGCATCCCTCTCCGTCAGCCCCGCGACCGCCACCGCACCGTCGTCGTCCCACAGCGTCGCCAGCAGCTTGACCGTGGCCATCGTGGCGTCGGGCACCGCTCCCCCGAACATTCCGGAGTGGGAGGCGTGCTCCAGTGTGCGCACGCTCAGGGTGAAGCGGGTGTTGCCGCGCAGCGAGACGGTGAGCGCCGGCGTCTTGGCATCCCAGTTGCCGGAGTCGGCGACGACGATCACGTCGGCGCGCAGCGCGTCGGCGTTGTCGGAGAGGAACGGCGCGAACGATCGCGAGCCCGCCTCCTCCTCGCCCTCGAAGAACAGCGCGACGCCGAGGTCGAAGTCGTCGCCCACGCCCTCCTTGAGCGCCCGGAGCGCGGCCAGGTGCGCCATGATGCCGGCCTTGTCGTCGGCGGCGCCGCGGCCGTACAGACGGCCGCCGCGGACGGTGGGCTCGAACGGCGACGACTCCCACAGCGACTCGTCGCCCACCGGCTGCACATCGTGGTGCGCGTAGAGGAGGATGGTCGGCCGGCCGTTCCGGGCCGGGCGCGTCGCGAGGACCGCGGGGCTGCCCTGCTCCCCCGTCTCCGGGATCACCGCGGTGCGGATCTCCACCGTCTCGAACAGGCCGGTCCCGCGGACGAGCTCGGCGACCGCCTCGGCGCTGCGCTGCACCTGTGAGGGGTCGAAGCCCGGGAACGCGACGGACGGGATGCGCACGAGACTGCCGAGATCGGCGAGGGCGGAGGGGATGCCGGAGGCCGCGGCGTCGCGCACAGCATCCTGTCGGGAGAGGTCAGAGATCATGCGGGTAATCTTAAGTGCACCCCTTCTCCGCACTTCGAGGAACACCCGTGGCCAAGAACTCCGAATCCGTGCCGAACGACGCCGCCTCCGAGGGCACCGTCCTGAACGGCACGCCCGTCGGCAAGGGCCGTGCCACCCCCTCGCGCGCCGAGCAGGAGGCTGCGCGCAAGCGCCCCCTCGTGCCCGACACCAAGGAGGCCAAGGCGCGCGCCAAGGCCGATCTCGCCGCCCAGCGCGAGAAGGCCCGCGTCGGCATGGCCAACGGCGACCAGCGCTACCTCCCCGCGCGCGACCAGGGTCCGCAGCGCAAGTTCGTGCGCGACTGGGTAGACGCCGGCTGGCACCTCGGCGAGGCGGTCATGCCCGCGATGGTGCTCGTCATCCTCGCGACGTTCCTGCCGATCGCGGCGCTGCAGTATTACGCGTTCGTGGGACTCTGGATCTTCATCTTCTTCGTCATCGGCGACATGATCCTCACGTCGATCACCGTCAAGCGCGCCGTCAAGAAGAAGTTCGGCGAGGGCAAGGTCGAGAAGGGTCTCGGCTGGTACGCCGCGATGCGCACCGTCCAGATGCGCTTCCTGCGCCTTCCGAAGCCGCAGGTCAAGCGCGGCCAGAAGCCGGCCTGAGCCGAGCGTCAGCCGAGCTTCGCCAAGCCCCGGTTGATCTGGCGCGCCCACAGCGGGCCGCGGTAGAGGAACGCCGTGTAGCCCTGCACGAGGGTGGCTCCGGCATCCAACCGCTCCTTCACGTCGGAGGCCGTCTCCACGCCGCCGACCGAGATCACCGCGAACCCGGCGGGCACCGTCTCGCGCAGCAGCCGCAGGACCTCGAGCGCCCGCGTCTTCAGCGGCGCACCGGACAGTCCACCGTCGCCTGCCGCGGCGACCGTGGCCGGATCGGTGACGAGCCCCTCCCGCGAGATCGTCGTGTTCGTCGCGATGATCCCGGACAAGCCGGCGTCGACGGCGAGCTGAGCGATCGCGACGACCTCGTCGTCGGGCAGATCCGGCGCGATCTTCACGAGCAGCGGCGTCGCACCCGCGCCGTCGCGCACGGCGTCGAGCAGCGGGCGCAGCGTCTCGACCGCCTGCAGGCCGCGGAGCCCCGGCGTGTTCGGCGACGACACGTTCACCACGAGATAGTCGGCGAGCGGCGCGAGCAGTGTCGCGCTGCGGACGTAGTCGGCGGTCGCGTCGGCGACATCGACGACCCGGCTCTTGCCGATGTTGACGCCGAGCACGGCACGGCGCGAGCGCTTGCGGAGCTTGCGCAGTCGTGTGGCCGCCGCCTCAGCGCCGTGGTTGTTGAAGCCCATGCGGTTCACGACGGCGCGGTCCGGGATGAGCCGGAACAGCCGCGGCCGCGGGTTGCCGTCCTGCGGGATCGCGGTCACGGTGCCGACCTCGACGTGACCGAAGCCGAGGGCGTGGAGCCCCGATGCCCCCTTCACGTCCTTGTCGAATCCGGCCGCGACGCCGAACGGCGAGTCGAAGGACAGGCCCAGCGCGGTGGTCGTGAGCGCCGGTACAGGGCGGGTGATCGCACGCGTGGCCCACGAGAACGGCGGGACCCCCAACATCCGTATCACGACCATCGCGGAATGGTGAGCGGACTCGGGGTCCATGCGCGACAGGACGGTGCGGAAGAGGAGGGGATACATCCCCTCTAGGCTAACCGCTCACTCCGTCGCGGCCGGCGCGCTCTGATCACGCGCGGGCACTCCGCGGCCGTGGTCGACGCGCAACTGCTCGATCGCCGCCTCGAAGTCCTCGAGCGAGTCGAAGGCCTGGTAGACGCTCGCGAAACGCAGATAGGCGACCTCGTCGAGATCGCGCAGCGGCCCGAGGATCGCGAGGCCGATCTCGTTCGCGTCGAGCTGCGACGCACCCGTCTGACGAATGCTCTCCTCGACCGTCTGCGCGAGCACGGCGAGGTCGGCGTCGGTGACGGGCCGCCCCTGGCAGGCCTTGCGCACGCCCGACATGACCTTCTCGCGGCTGAACGGCTCCATCACACCGGACCGCTTGATGACGTTGAGGCTCGCCGTCTCGATCGTCGTGAAACGGCCTCCGCACTGCGGACACTGACGACGGCGACGGATGCTGAGGCCGTCGTCGCTGGTGCGCGAATCGATGACGCGCGAATCGGCGTGGCGGCAGAACGGGCAGTGCATGGCAGAGACAGCCTACGCCGGGATGCGGGCTCAGTCCTCGAAACGGGCCGTGATGGCCTCGCCGTGGGCGGGGAGCGCCTCGGCCTCGGCGAGCGTCACGATCGCATCGTGGACCGCGGCGAGGGCGTCGCGGTCGTACTCGATGACCTGCTGCGGGCGCAGGAACGTCGCCGCCGAGAGGCCGGACGAATAGCGGGCCTGTCCCCCGGTCGGCAGCACGTGGTTGCTCCCCGCAAGGTAGTCGCCGAGGCTCACCGGGGAGTCGGCACCGACGAACACGGCACCCGCGTGCACGAAGTCCTCGGGGCGAGGGTCGGCGAGGTGCAGCTCGAGGTGCTCGGGAGCGTAGGCGTTGCTGAACGCGGTCGCCGCGGCGAGGTCGTCGACCAGCACGATGGCGGACTGCGGGCCCGCGAGTGCGGCGGAGACGCGCTCGGCGTGCCGCGTCGCCGCGGCGCGCGGTGCGATGGCGTCGAGGACGTCGGCCGCGAGCTGCTGCGACGTCGTCACGAGGACGGCGGAGGCCTGCTCGTCGTGCTCGGCCTGGCTGATGAGGTCGACGGCGACGAGTCGGGCGTCGGCGCTGTCGTCGGCGACCACGAGGATCTCGGTCGCACCGGCCTCGGCATCCGTGCCCACGAGGCCCGCCACGGCGCGCTTGGCCGCCGCGACGAAGTTGTTCCCCGGGCCGGTGACGACGTCCACGGGCTCGAGGTCGAGCGATGCGACGCCGTGGGCGAGGGCGCCGATCGCGCCGGCGCCGCCCATCGCGTACACCTCCGTCACGCCGAGCAGCTTCGCGGCGCCGAGAATCACCGGGTGCACGCGGCCGCCGAACTCCCGCTGCGGCGGTGAGGCCACGGCGATCTCGGACACCCCCGCGACCTGTGCCGGCACGACGTTCATCACGACGCTCGACGGATACACGGCCTTGCCGCCGGGCACGTACAGGCCGACGCGGCGCACCGGCTGCCACCGCTGCGTCACCCGGGCGCCGGGCCCGAGCTCGGTCACCGTCGGCGCGGGCACCTGGGCGGCGGAAGCCTCGCGCACCCGTTCGATCGCCTGCTCGAGCGCCGCGCGCACGGCGGGGTCGAGTGCGTCGAGCGCCTCGTCGAGGTGGGCGGCGGGGACGCGGATGTCGTGTCCTGTCACGCCGTCGAACCTCTCCGCCTGCTCTCGGAGGGCGGCTTCACCACGAGCGGCGACGTCTTCCACGATGTGCGCGGCCGTCGCGAGAGCCTCCTCCCGTGCCGCCTCGGCACGGGGCACGGTGGCGAGGAGTTCAGCGGGCGAGAGCGCGCGCCCGCGCAGGTCGATCGTCCGGAGCATCCGTCTACGGTACCGCGCGAGCGCGGCGACTCAGCCGCGCGTGACGCCCGAGACGTCGTGCAGGTAGCCGATGCGGCCGTCCTCGTGGCGCACGACGAACACCTCGCCGCGGTCCTCGATCACGAGGGCCCACGCGCTCGGTCCGATGCGGAACACCGGGATGCCGATCTCGTCGACGATGTCGCGCTCCTCGGGCACGAGCGCCCAGAAGGCCTGATGCTGCGGCGCGGTGGCCGCGGCGGGCTCGACCGTCGAGGACGGGTTCTCGACGTGCTCGAAGGACTCGCGCGCCTGCGCCGGCTCGTTCGGAGCGGGCTCGGCGGGCTCCTCGGCCGCGGGGACCTGCTCGTCGAGGGGGATCACCGTGGTGGTGAAGTCGTCGGCGGCGGGCGTCGCCGTGGCGTCGCCGGCGCGCGCCGGGGCGTCGGGTCCGGTCGGGACGGCCTCCGCCTCCGCCTCGGCCTCGGCGTCGGCGTCGGCAGCGGCGTACGGCGTGTACTCGTCCTTCGCCTGCTCAGGCTCGGGGCGCACGTAGGGCGGGCGCGGCGCTACGGGGCGCACCGGTCGCGCGTTGAGGTGGGCCGGAACCTCGGGGCGCCCGAGGAAGTCCTGCGCGAACGGCGGGATGAGCGGCGCGAAGACGGTCAGCACGACTCCGGCGAGCATGAGGAAGAACTCCACCCACACCACCCACGAGGCGAGGAAGCCCCGCCCGATCGAGAGGCTGACGAACGAGTTCCACAGGATCGTCAGCCACAGCACGGTGGCCACCGAGAAGGCGACGGACGCGAACTGGTCGATGCCGAGCGATCCGACGCGACGGATGCCCTGCGGCGAGAGACGGCGCAGCACGATGAGGAACACGGCGATCGTGGGGACTCCGATGGTGAGGACCCAGTCGATGCCGTTGGTCCATACCGACGGACCCGACTCGAACGCCCCGTAGATCGGGAAGAACGACACGACGAACGCGACGATCCAGGTGCCCGCGAGGGCGACCTCGCGGATGGAGAACGGTCCGACACCGTACTGGGGCGGCTCTTCGGTCACGACCGCCTCGTCGATGCCTGCGTCCTGCTGCTGGTCCGTCACGATCGTCCTTTCCGGCGAGCTCCCGAGGCCCGCGTCGACCCGATATTACCCACGGCGCATGAGACGCCGATGAGACGGCGCGACGTGCGGCGAAATGCTCCGTCGCACGCGCACCCCGGCTTCACCCGAGGCATTGCGGCCCCAGAAGACCCTTGAGCTCGCCGTAGAGATCCGGGGTGATCCGCACGGTGTGCGGCACCTCGAACACCTTCGCCACGGTGCCGCTGTGGAGCTTGAGCGACACCTCGGTGTCGCCGGCGTGGCGGTTCAGGGTCTGCAGGAGCTCACCGACGAGCGCCTCGCTCGCGCGGCGCTCGGGCATGATCAGCACCAGTGCGCTGGACTCGTCCATCGGGCCGAGGTCGGGCGTGAACGCCGACTGGGCGTGCAGGTTCATGCCGTCGTCGCGCCGCGACACGCGCCCCCGCACCACGAGGATCGAGTCGGCCTGCAGCATGTGCTGGAACTCGGTGTAGGTCTTGCCCATGAACATGACCGTGATCTCGCCGTCGAAGTCCTCGACCGTGATCATGCCGTAGGGATTGCCGCTCTGCTTGGCGACGCGGTGCTGCACGCTCGTGACGAGCCCCGCGATCGTCACCTGGTCGCCGTCGCCGACGTCCTCCGAGGCGAGCAGGTCGTGGATGCTCGTCGAGGCGTGCTTCGCGAGCGAGATCTCGAGGCCCGCCAGCGGGTGGTCCGAGACATAGAGGCCCAGCATCTCGCGCTCGAAGGCGAGCTTGTCCTTCTTGGTCCATTCCGGTCGCTCGGGCACCTTGGCCGCCTGCTGCGGCTCGTCGTCTCCCCACAGCGCGTCGAAGTCGAAGCCGACCTCGCCGTTGGCCTCGCGGCGCTTGTCGAGCACCGCCGCCTCGGTCGCGTCCTCGTGGATCTCCATGAGCGCGCGCCGCGTCGAGCCCATCGAGTCGAACGCGCCGGCCTTGATGAGGGACTCCACCGTCCGCTTGTTGGCGACGTGCGCCGGGACCTTGGACAGGAAGTCGTGGAAGCTCGAGTAGACCGCCTCGGCGCGGGCCGCGACGATTCCGTCGACGACGTTGCCGCCGACGTTGCGGACGGCACCGAGGCCGAACCGGATGTCTTCGCCAACGGCCGCGAAGTACCGGATCGACTGCCCGACGTCGGGCGGCAGCACCTTGATTCCCATGCGGCGGCACTCATTGAGGTACACCGCCATCTTGTCCTTGGAGTCGCCGACGCTCGTGAGCAGCGCCGCCATGTACTCGGCGGGATAGTGGGCCTTCAGGTACGCCGTCCAGTACGACACGAGTCCGTACGCGGCGGAGTGCGCCTTGTTGAAGGCGTAGTCCGAGAAGGGCAGCAGGATGTCCCACAGCGCCTGGACCGCGGCCTCGCCGAATCCGCGCTCCTTCATGCCGCCCGAGAAGCCCTCGTACTGCTTGTCGAGCTCGGACTTCTTCTTCTTTCCCATCGCACGGCGCAGGATGTCGGCTTGTCCGAGGGAGAAGCCGGCCACCTTCTGCGCGATGGCCATGACCTGCTCCTGGTAGATGATCAGGCCGTAGGTCGTGTCGAGGATGTCCTTCAGCGGCTCTTCGAGCTCGGGATGGATCGGCGTGATGTCCTGCAGGCCGTTCTTGCGCAGCGCGTAGTTCGTGTGCGAGTTCGCACCCATCGGTCCTGGGCGATACAGCGCGATGACGGCCGAGATGTCTTCGAAGTTGTCGGGCTTCATCAACCGCAGGAGCGAGCGCATCGGCCCGCCGTCGAGCTGGAAGACGCCCAGAGTGTCGCCGCGGGTGAGCAGATCGTAGGCGGGGCGGTCGTCGAGCGTCAGGTGCTCGAGGTCGAGCTCCTCCCCGCGGTTGAGCCGGATGTTGTCGAGCGCGTCCGAGATGATCGTGAGGTTGCGCAGCCCCAGGAAGTCCATCTTGATCAGGCCCAGGGTCTCGCACGACGGGTAGTCGAACTGCGTGACGATCTGGCCGTCCTGCTCGCGGCGCATGATCGGGATGATGTCGAGCAGCGGCTCGCTCGACATGATCACGCCCGCGGCGTGCACGCCCCACTGGCGCTTGAGCCCTTCGAGCCCGAGCGCCCGGTCGAACACCGTCTTCGCCTCGGGGTCGGTCTCGATGAGGGTGCGGAACTCCACAGCCTCCTTGTAACGCGGATGCTGCGGGTCGAACATTCCGTCGAGCGGCATGTCCTTTCCCATGACGGGCGGCGGCATCGCCTTGGTCAGGCGCTCCCCCATGCTGAACGGGAAGCCGAGGACGCGGCCGGCGTCCTTCAGGGCCTGCTTCGACTTGATGGTGCCGTATGTGACGATCTGCGCGACGCGCTCGGAGCCGTACTTCTCGGTGACGTAGTCGATCACCTCGCCGCGGCGGCGGTCGTCGAAGTCGACGTCGAAGTCGGGCATCGAGACGCGGTCGGGGTTGAGGAACCGCTCGAAGATGAGGCCGTGCTCGAGGGGGTCGAGGTCGGTGATCTTCATCGCGTAGGCGACCATCGACCCCGCGCCGGAGCCGCGGCCGGGCCCGACGCGGATGCCGTGGTCCTTCGCCCAGTTGATGAAGTCGGCGACCACGAGGAAGTAGCCGGGGAATCCCATCTGCAGGATGATGCCGGTCTCGTACTCGGCCTGCTTGCGCACCTTGTCGGGGATGCCGCCCGGGTAGCGGTAGTGGAGGCCGCGCTCGACCTCCTTGATGAGCCAGCTGTCTTCGGTCTCGCCGTCGGGCACCGGGAAGCGCGGCATGTAGTTGGCGGAGGTGTTGAACTCGACCTTGCAACGCTCCGCGATCAGCAGTGTGTTGTCGCACGCCTCGGGGTGGTCGCGGAACAGCTGCCGCATCTCCTGCGCGGTCTTGATGTAGTACCCGTCGCCGTCGAACTTGAACCGGTTGGGGTCGTCGAGGGTCGATCCCGACTGCACGCACAGCAGCGCGGCGTGCGCGTCCGCCTCGTGCTGGTGGGTGTAGTGGGAGTCGTTGGTGGCCACCAGCGGGATGCCGAGGTCCTTCGCGAGCCGGAGCAGATCCGTCATGATCCGCCGCTCGATCGAGAGGCCGTGGTCCATGATCTCGGCGAAGTAGTTCTCCTTGCCGAAGATGTCCTGGAACTCCGCAGCCGCCGCGCGGGCGGCGTCGTACTGGCCCAGTCGCAGGCGCGTCTGCACCTCGCCCGACGGGCAGCCCGTCGTGGCGATGAGACCCTTGCCGTAGGTCTGCAGCAGCTCGCGGTCCATGCGCGGCTTGAAGTAGTAGCCCTCCATGCTCGACAGCGAGCTCAGCCGGAACAGGTTGTGCATGCCCTCGGTGGTCTCGCTCCACAGCGTGGTGTGCGTGTACGCGCCGGAGCCGGAGACGTCGTCGCTCTTCTGCTCGGGTGTGCCCCAGGCCACGCGCGACTTGTCGCTGCGGTGGGTGCCGGGCGTGACGTAGGCCTCGAGGCCGATGATCGGGTTGATGCCGGCGGCCTGCGCCGCCCGGTAGAACTCGAACGCGGCGAACGTGTTGCCGTGGTCGGTGACCGCGATCGCCGGCATGCCGTAGTCGGCCGCCGCCTGCGTCATCGCCCCGATCTTGGCCGCTCCGTCGAGCATCGAATACTCGCTGTGCACGTGCAGATGGACGAAGGAATCGGATGCCACGCATCGAGTCTAGGTTCGGCCGCCGACAGAGGCCGTGGGATCCGTCGTGAGTCGCGGACTCCCGCAGCGAGCTCCGTTCACCCTCGACTCGAGGGTGAAGGTCCGCTCCTCAGAACTCCTCGTCGAGGGCGTACTGGCGCTGCCAGGACTCCGGGCGGTCGATGCCGAGCCCGTACAGGTAGCGGATGAGCTGGCCGTGGTGCTGGGTCTCGTGCTCCAGCAGCGCGAGCGCGTACGTGAAGGATGCCTCGTCCTCCGCGTCGAGGCCCGCGATCCACTCGTCGAGATCCGCCGTCGTCTGTGCGAACGCCGCGCGCAGGGCCGCGGCATCCGTCGTCTGCTCCCGGGTGACGGGACTCGTGAAGCCCTGCCACTCCCCCGCCCGCGCCGCACGCGGATAGCTCTCACGCGCGCCGAGGACGCACCACAGCTGGTGGCCGACGGTGTCGGACGGAAGGTCGGCGAGATGCGACCCGAGCTGTTCCGCCGAGACGCCGTCGACGAAGTCGAGGTAGAGCGTGTTCGCGCGGGAGAAGCGGCGGCGCAGGAGTTCGTTCACGCGTCCACGCTAGAGGCCGCGCCGCATCAGCACGCGCGGAAACCCCGACAGCACGGACTCCGTGTCGGCGGCCTTCGTGAAGCCCGCCGACTCGAACAGGCGCCGCGTGCCGACGTACGCCATCGTGAGGTCGACCTTCTCTCCGCGGTTGTCGACCGGGTACCCCTCGATCGCCGGCGCGCCCTGATCCCGCGCGAACTCGACGGCGCCGTCGATGAGGGCGTGCATGACGCCCTTCTTGCGGTGCCCTGGCCGCACGCGGAAGCACCACAGCGACCACACGTCCTGCTCGTCGACGTGCGGGATCTTGCGGAAGGTCGCGAAGTGCGTGCGTGTGCGCGGCGCGACGGCCGCCCACCCGACGACGTCATCACCGTCGTACGCGAGCACTCCGATCGGGCCTTCCTCGTCGATGAGCCGACGCACGCGCTCCCCGCGCTCGGGGCCCTTGAGCGCGAGGTTCTCCTTGCTCGGGATGCGGTAGCTCAGGCAGAAGCACACGTTGGACGCGGGATTCTTCGGACCCACCATCGTCGCCACGTCTTCGTAGACCGTCGCGGGTCGCACTTCGATCGCCATGCCCACACTCTGCCTGCGGCATCCGACATCGTCCAGGCGGTTGCGATCGCGACCCGGCCCGCCCATAGGGTGTGAGCATGCCCACCCCGGATTTCATCCTCGAGCTGCGCGAGAAGATCGGCACCCACCCGCTGTCGCTCGCGGGTGTGACCGCAGTGGTGATCCGCGACGGCGAGGTGCTCCTCGGCCGCCGCAGCGACAACGGCATGCTCACGCCGATCACGGGGATCGTCGACCCGGGCGAAGAGCCCGCGGACGCCGCGGTGCGCGAAACGCTCGAAGAAGCGGGCGTCGTCTGCCGGGCCGACCGCCTCGCGTGGGTGCACCAGATCCCCCGGGTCACCTACGCGAACGGCGACCAGAACGACTACCTCGATCTCACGTTCCGCTGCGCGTGGGTGTCGGGCGAGCCCTACCCCGCCGACGGCGAGATGACAGAGGTCGGCTGGTTCGACCTCGCGGCACTCCCCGCCGAGATCGGCGCCGACATGCGTCGCCGCATCGAGTCCGCGCTGATCGGCGACGGAGCTGCACGGTTCGAGGGCGGCCGCTGACACAGCACCGGAAGGTCTCGCCGACACGCAGGGCGGCAGCATCCGTTCCCGGCGTGTCGCAGGAGATCTCCGATTCCGTGCTCGACAGCCTCAGGGATCAGTCGCCGCGCAGCACGTCCAGCGCGTGGGCGAGGTCGGCCGGATAGTCCGACGTGAAGGTGACCCAGTCCCCCGTCGCCGGGTGTGCGAACGAGAGCTCGTGCGCGTGCAGCCACTGGCGCGTGAGGCCCAGCCGCGCCGACATCGTCGGGTCTGCGCCGTAGAGCGGATCGCCGACGCACGGGTGGCGGTGGGCGGCCATGTGCACGCGGATCTGATGCGTGCGTCCGGTCTCGAGGTGGATCTCGAGCAGCGACGCGCCGGGGAACGCCTCCAGCGTCTCGTAGTGCGTGACGGAGTCCTTGCCGTCAGGGGTCACGGCGAACTTCCACGAGTGGGACGGATGCCGTCCGATCGGCGCGTCGATGGTGCCGGCGAGCGGGTCGGGGTGGCCCTGCACGACGGCGTGGTAGATCTTGTCGACCTCGCGCTCCTTGAAGGCGCGTTTGAGCGCGACATACGCCCGCTCGGTCTTCGCGACGACCATCAGCCCGCTCGTGCCGACGTCGAGGCGGTGCACGACGCCCTGGCGCTCCGCCGCGCCCGTCGTCGCGATGCGGTAGCCGCCGGCGGCGAGGGCGCCGAGGACCGTCGGCCCGTCCCAGCCGAGCGACGGGTGCGCCGCGACGCCCGAGGGCTTGTCGACCACCACGATGTCGTCGTCGTCGTACACGATGCCGAGGTCGGGCACCTCCACCGGCACGACCCGCGGCTCCTCCTTCGGCGCCCAAGACACGTCGAGCCAGGCGCCGCCGCGCAGCTTGTCCGACTTCGACAGAGTTCGCCCGTCCATCGTCACGCCGCCGGCCTCGGCGACCTCGGCAGCGAAGGTGCGGGAGAACCCGAGCATCTTGGCGAGGGCCGCGTCGACGCGACTGCCGTCGAGGCCGTCGGGAACGGGAAGACTGCGGGAGTCCACGTCAGAGCTGGGCGCCGGATTCGGGCCGCTTCGGATCGTCGCCCGCCTCGTGCTCGGCCTCGTACTCCTCGGCCTCCCGCTCGGCCTCTTCCTCCACCGCCCGCTGCTCGGCGTCGCTGAGCGGCGGCAGCCCGCGCTCGGCGGCCGGGATGCCGGCATCCGGGTCCGCGACGGGGAACTCGTCACCGAAGCCCTCCACGGTTCCGCCCGAGGCGAACTGGTCGCCCTCGGCGCCCAGGAGCGTCTCGTCGCTCTCGCTCTCGTTCTCGTCCTTGCGGCCGTGGTCGCGCGTACCGTCCATGTGAACCCCCACGAGTACCAAGAGTGCGATCGCGATCATGTCGCACACGATGAAGATGTCGGCGACGTTGTAGATCGCCGGTGACATGCCGGGGAAGAACCACATCCACGGCGTGTTGATGAAGTCGACGACGTGCCCGACGCCGAAGCCCGGGTCACGGAACAGTCGGTCGGTGAGGTTGCCCAGAACCCCGCCGAGGAGGAGTCCGAGGGCGACCGCCCACAGCCGCGAGCGCACCCGCGTCGCGGCGAGCCACCCGATCACGATGGCGACGGCGGCCAGCGCGATCGTGAAGATCCACGTGACCTCCTCGCCGAGCGAGAAGGCGGCGCCGGGGTTGCGCGTCAGGTAGAAGCTCAGGAAGTCGCCGAGGACCTCGACCGGCTCCTGGTAGGGCAGGTTCTCGAGGGCGAGGTACTTCGCCAACTGGTCGGCGGCCAGCACCAGCACCGCGAGAACCGCGATGATGGTGCCGGCCGCCGCCTGACGAAGGGGAGGTCGGCGCGACAAGGCCTAGAGGCCCAGCGCGGAGACCGGCTGTGCGCCGGACGCCGTCGCCGTGGTCTCGAGGTCGCGCAGCTTGCCCTCGATGTAGCTGCGCAGCTGTGCGCGGCAGTCGCGCTCGAAGTTGCGGAGCTCGGAGATGCGGCCCTCGAGGGTGGTGCGCTCGCGCTCGAGCTTCGAGAGCTCCTCGCGACCGCGGGTCTCGGCCTCGGACACGATCGACGCGGCCTGCGACTTGGCGTCGGAGATGAGCTGGTCGCGCTGCGCGATGCCCTCGGCGACGTGCTCGTCGTGCAGACGCTGAGCCAGCTCGATGATGCCGGCGCTCGCGGCGGGACCGGCACCGCCGACCGGGGCGGCCTCGGCGACAGGCGCCGGGGCGGGAGCCGGGGCAGGCGCTGCAGCACCCGACTCGTACGCCGCCAGCTTGGCCTTCAGCTCCTCGTTCTCGGTGAGAGCCTTGCGCCACTCCACGACGATCTCGTCGAGGAAGTCGTCCACCTCATCCGGGTCGAAGCCCTCCTTGAAGCGGACGTGCTGGAACTGCTTGGTGACGACGTCATCGGGGGACAATGCCATGGTGATTCCTCTTTCGAGCGTCTGGTCGCTGGCCGATGTCGGGGCGACCGCCGGCTGGCGGCCGTTCGTATCAGCAAAGCATAGTCATCGGTTCTGAGAGTGTCGAAGCCGACGAGCGGGTCGGAATGAGTCGGATTCAGCCCGCGATGGTGCGGGTGATGCTGAGCAGGATGAAGCACAGCAGCATCGTCAGCGCGAACCCGAAGTCGATCGCGATCGCACCCACCCGCAGCGGCGGGATGAAGCGCCGGAACAGCCGGATCGGCGGGTCGGTGACGGTGTAGATGATCTCGGCGGCGACGAGGCCGGCGCCCCGCGGGCGCCACTCGCGGTTGAAGAACGGGATCCAGTCGAGGACCAGCCGCGCGAGCAACACGAAGACATAGAGGAGCAGCGCGAGGTTGAGGATCGCTGCGATGAGTTGGACGACGGCCACGTAGCCAGACTACGGCTGCGCGAACGGAACCGACTCCGGATCCGCCTGTGCGACCGCTCCGTCGCCCGACACGGCCACGTTCTCGGGCGAGAGCAGGAACACCTTGCTGGTGACCCGCTCGATGCGTCCGTACAGGCCGAGCGACAGGCCGCTCGCGAAGTCGATCAGGCGTCGCGCGTCGGCGTCGCTCATCTGCGAGAGGTTGATGATGACGGGGATGCCGTCACGGAAGTTCTCGGCGATGACCTGGGCATCGCGGTATTGCTTGGGGTGCACCGTGAGGATCTCGTTGATCGCCGCGGGCGCCGGCTGACGGACGACGGCGGGACGGTGGATCGGCGTCACGGGAGCGGCCGGCTTCTCGACGAGCTGCTCCGTCTTGCGAGCACGCGGCTGAGGGGCCGGCTCTTCGTAGACCTCTTCCTCGTCGGCGAGTCCGAGGTACACCATGGTCTTCTTGAGCGGGTTCGACATCTGATCCTCCGTAGTGCTCATCTGTTCCGAGGCTAACCGCGTTCGGGTCTGGGTCCGGTGATTGCCGAACCGATGCGTAGGTGTGTCGCGCCGGCGGCGATCGCCTCCGCGAAGTCCGCCGTCATGCCCGCCGAGATCCAGCCGGCATCGGTGACGACCGAGCGCACCACCGCCGAGAGCCCCTGCAGGCGCTCGAACGCCGGGGCCGGCGGCGCGTCCAGCGGTGCCACCGCCATCACTCCGCGCACGCGGAGCGAGGGCAGCGCCGCGGTGTGGGCGGCGAGGGCCTCGAGCTCGTCGGGCTCGACGCCGCCGCGACCCGGGTCGTCGGTGAGGTTCACCTGCAGCAGCACGTCGAGCACCGGCTCGCCGGCCTCGGCGGCGGCGTGCAGCGCGTCGGCGAGGCGCGTGCGGTCGAGCGAGTGGACGACGGATGCTGCCGCCCGGATCGCCCGCGCCTTGTTGGTCTGCGCCTGCCCGATGAAGTGCCAGCGCAGGCCGGCGAGGTCTCCGACCTCGCCGGCCTTGCGGCTGAATTCCTGCTGACGGTTCTCCCCCACGTCGCGCACGCCCAGCCCGTACAGCTCCTCGACGAGCGAGGCGGGGTGGAACTTCGTCACGACGATGCGGGTGAGCCCTGAGGGATCGCGGCCGGCCGCGCGCGCAGCATCCGCGATCCGCTCATCGATCGCCGCGAGACGGTCGGCGAGGCCCACTTACTTGAGGAAGTCGGGGATGTCGAGGTCGTCGTCGCTGAAGGCGGTGTCGTACGACGACTCGGTCACCGCGCCGACCGCCACCGGCACGGCGGGGGTCTCGACGATGTCGCGGTCCTTCGCAGCCTCGTCGGCGGAGGTCACCGGCAGCGCGGGCGTCGACACGATGCGGGCGGCCGTGATGGGCTCGATGCGCGCCTGGGGCTCGCCGCCGTCGAAGCCCGCCGCGATGACGGTGACGCGCACCTCGTCGCCCAGCGTGTCGTCGATGACGGTTCCGAAGATGATGTTCGCCTCGGGGTGCGCGGCCTCCTTGACGAGCTGCGCCGCGTCGTTGATCTCGAAGATGCCGAGGTTCGAACCGCCCTGGATGGACAGCAGCACGCCGTGCGCGCCCTCGATCGAGGCCTCGAGCAGGGGCGATTCGACGGCGAGCTCGGCGGCCTTGATGGCGCGATCCGCCCCCCGTGCCGAGCCGATGCCCATGAGGGCCGATCCCGCTCCCTGCATGACCGACTTGACGTCGGCGAAGTCGAGGTTGATGAGACCGGGGGTCGTGATCAGGTCGGTGATGCCCTGCACACCGGCGAGGAGGACCTGGTCCGCCGTGGCGAAGGCCTCGATCATCGAGATGCCGCGGTCGCTGATCTCGAGGAGGCGGTCGTTCGGCACCACGATGAGGGTGTCGACCTCTTCCTTCAGGCGTGCGACGCCCGACTCGGCCTGCTGCTGGCGCCGGCGACCCTCGAACGAGAAGGGCTTCGTCACGACACCGATCGTGAGTGCTCCTATCGACTTCGCGATCTTCGCGACGACCGGAGCGCCGCCGGTGCCGGTGCCGCCGCCTTCGCCCGCGGTGACGAAGACCATGTCGGCGCCGCGCAGCGCCTCTTCGATCTCCTCCGCGTGGTCCTCGGCGGCGCGGCGGCCCACCTCGGGGTCGGCACCCGCGCCGAGCCCTCGGGTCAGCTCACGCCCCACGTCGAGCTTGACGTCGGCGTCGCTCATGAGCAGCGCCTGGGCGTCGGTGTTGATGGCGATGAACTCGACGCCCCGCAGGCCGAGCTCGATCATGCGGTTGACCGCGTTCACTCCGCCGCCGCCGACGCCGACCACCTTGATGACGGCGAGGTAGTTCTGGTTCTGGCTCATGCCGGCCTCCGTAGCCCTGGACCTGTCTAAACCTTCAACCTCTAGTAGAGGTATAAAGAATTGCCCGGTATGCAATTCCTTTGTCACGAAAGTAGGCGGATGCCGCGCGCGCGCTCGGACCGAGACGGCGTGTCGCGGCATCCGGTACCCGAAGTCGCCGGAGCGACGCCGATTCGTCAGCGGACGACGACGGCGTCCGGTGACGAGACGTCGTACGAGAACACGTCGGCGGGAGGCCGTGCGGCCATGATCTTCTGGAGCGCGAAGGCCTTGTCGGCCGATTCCTCCGCACTCCCCCACACCACCTGCGTGTTCGTGCCGCCGAGCTCGAGCGTCACGTCGTCCGGAGTCGACGCCGTGACCCCCGTCACCTGCGCGCGGATCTCGTCCGGAAGCGATCGCATGACCTGGCCGGCCGCGACGAACGCGTCCGAGTCGACGCCGCCGGTGATCGTGAGCACCGGGGTGCCGGGGCTCGGGGTCGCCGTCGTGGACAGCGCGACCCCCGCAGCGTCGACGAGCGTGTAGCCGGCGCGGCCCTCGATCAGCCCGATCGGCGTGCGCTCGACGATGCGCACCACGAGCTCGTGCGGCGGGCGCGCCTCGAGCGCATAGGTCTCGATCAGGGGGAAGGCGACGAGCTCGGCCTTGATCGCGCTCTCGTCGACGAGCGGCAGCGGGGTGCCGAGCTGCCCCGACAGGGCGCCTGCGACGTCGGCCTCGGCGAGCTGCTGCGCGCCCACGACGGTGATCTTCTCCACCCCGAACAGCGGACTGTACGCGGCGCCGAGGGTGCCGAGGGCGAGAATGAGCACGGATGCTGCCGCCCCGAGCCACACCGCGCGCCGGCGTCGCTGGCGCACGGTGAAGCGGCGGATCTCGGCGCGCAGCGCCTTGCGCCGGGCACGGGCGGCCTTCCAGACCTCGCGGAAGCCCACCTGCGCAGCATCCGTTCCCTCGTCCGCCGTATCGGCGTCGGCAGGCGGCTTCGCGTCGGGCAGCGGGGACGGCGACGCCAGCGGGATGACCGGGGCGGTGGGGTTCTCGTCGGGCTCCGGCTCTGCAACCCGGCGCTCCGGCGCCGGCTCGGGCTCCGGCGCGGCCGGCTGCGCCGTGCCGCGCGAGGCGACCGGCGACTGCGGCAACGGCGACGGGCGGCGCATGCGGCCCCTACGCCTCCGCGCCTTCGCGTCCGAGCGCCTCGAGCACCTGCGGGATGATGAGGTACACGTTGCCGCACCCGAGCGTGATGACGTAGTCGCCGTCGCGCGCGACCGACGCCGTGTAGTCGGCGGCCTCCTGCCAGTCGGGCACATAGTGCACGTGCGACGGATCGGCGAACGCGCCGCTGACCAGCTCGCCGGTCACGCCGGGCACGGGGTCCTCCCGGGCGCCGTAGACGTCGAGCATGACGGTGTGGTCGGCGTAGGACTCGAGGACCTCCGCGAACTCGCGGTACATCTCCTGCGTGCGCGAGTACGTGTGCGGCTGCTGGATCGCGATGAGGCGTCCGTCGCCGACGACGGTGCGCGCGGCCGCGAGCGCCGCTGCCACCTCCGTCGGGTGGTGGGCGTAGTCGTCGAAGACGCTGACGCCGCGCTCGACTCCGTGCAGCTCGAATCGACGGACCGTGCCCGCGAAGCCCTCGACCGCGCGAACGGCGGGCTCGAGGGCGTGGCCGAGTGTGAGCAGCACGGCGATCGCGCCGGCGGCGTTGATCGCGTTGTGGGCGCCGGGCACCGGCAGCGCCGCCTCGACGGTGACGCCGTCGTAGGTGATGCGGAACGACACCGGGCCGTCGGTCACGATGTCGCTCACGCGCACCGTGGCGTCCTCGGCCTCGCCGAAGGTCACGACGTGGGGGTGGGTCAGCCGGGCCGCGACGAGCTGTGCGCCCGCGTCGTCGGATGAGATGACGACCGCCTCGCGGGCCTCGTTCGCGAACCGGGCGAACGCCGCGTAGAACGCATCACGCGTGCCCCAGTGGTCCAGGTGGTCGGGGTCGACGTTCGTGATGAGCGCGATGGACGTGTCGTAGAGGAGGAACGTGCCGTCCGACTCGTCGGCTTCGATGACGAACAGCTCGTCCGATCCGCTCCCGCTCGACACGCCCAGCTGGGCGATGACGCCGCCGTTCACGAAGGTCGGCTCGACGCCGAGGTCGCGCAGCGCCGTGACGATCATTCCGGTCGACGTGGTCTTGCCGTGCGCCCCGGCGACCGAGACGAGCCGACGCCCGCCGATCAGCCAGTACAGCGCCTGCGAGCGGTGGATGACGTGCAGGCCGCGCTCCTTGGCGAGCACGAACTCGGGGTTCTCGGGCCAGATCGCACCGGTGTGCACGACGGTGTCGACGTCGTCATCGAGGTTCGCGGCGTCGTGTCCGACGTGTACCGTCGCGCCGAGCTCGGCGAGCTCGCGCAGCGCTTTGCTGTCGACGCGGTCGGAGCCCGAGACGCGGACGCCGCGCTCCAGATACATGCGGGCGAGCCCCGACATGCCGGATCCGCCGATTCCGATGAAGTGGGCGGCGGTGATGTCGTCGGGAATGGGAAGAGTGAGATCGGGTCTGATCATGACCGGTCAAGTCTAAGTTGGGTCACGGATGCTGCGCCCCCGGCGCGCTGGCCGCGTCGGGCGCGGCGACCGGATTTGTGTTGACACATTGATACAGGCGGCGACACAATCGGATCATGTCCGGAGAGTTCGAGATGTCGTCCGCCGTCATCGACCCCTCCTCCCCTGTCCCGCCGTTCGAGCAGCTGCGCACGGGCCTGGTCGACGCCGTCGGCTCGGGCGAGCTGGCCGCGGGGGCACGGCTGCCCACGGTGCGCCGCCTCGCCGAAGACCTGGGCATCGCGCCCGGCACGGTCGCCCGCGCGTACCGCGAGCTCGAGGCATCCGGCATCATCGAGACGCGCGGCCGCAACGGCACGTTCGTCTCCTTCGACGCCGACCCCGCGCGTCAGCAGCTGCAGCGCGCGGCCGCGGCGTTCGCCGCGCAGGTGCGCGACCTCCACCTCGACGCCGAAGAAGCGCTCGCCGTCGTCACCGCGGCGCTGCGCAGCCCCGGCGTCCCTGCGGGCGCCTGATCACAGGCGGGTGCTGGTGCACTCGCCGAGCTGCGTCATCGACAGCGCATCGGGGCAGTCGTTGAGCCACCATCCCTCGCCGTACGCATCTCGGGTCATGTCGGTGTAGATCTCCCAGCCGCCGCCGGGCAGAACACGGTAGTACTCCGTCACCGGATCGCCCTCGACGGTCGGCCGGGTCACGGCCAGCTCCGCCCCGGCCGATGTCGCCTCCTCGAGGCACGCGATGTCGGCTGTCGGGATCTCCTCGCCCTGCGTGAGCTCGACCGTGCCGCACGACGGCAGCTGCTCGCGCTCGAGGAAGGACGCCGGCGTCGGTCCGCCTTTCGGCGCACCCGGACCCACGACGCAGCCGGCCAGCGCGACCACGCCCGCGCCGGTCAGGAGGACCGCAACAGCCCGCATCGTCGCACGCACCATCGGCCTCCGCTCGCCCATCGCCGTCATCCCGGAGTGTCGGCGTGCGTCCGATCGTCTCAGGCGCCGAGCGCCTCGTCGATCATCGCCACGACGTTCTCGGTTCCGGTGCGGGTGCCGACGGATGCTGCCGCCGCCGCCATCGCCGTGCGACGGGTCTCATCGGCCAGGAGCGGCACGACCTGCGAGCGCACGCGGTCTCCTGTGAACTCGTCATCCGGAATCAGGATCGCCGCTCCGGCGCGGACGGCGGAGGCGGCGTTGAGCGCCTGCTCGCCGTTGCCGACGGCGTACGGGACGTAGGCCGTCGGGATGCCCAGCGCGCTGATCTCGCTCACGGTCGCGGCGCCGGAGCGCGACACGATGAAGTCGGCCAGCGCGAACGCGAGGTCCATGCGGTCGACGTAGCGACGGACGGCATAACCGGGCGCAGCGGGGTCGGCAAGCTCGGAGCGCTCGCCGGTCACGTGCAGCAGCTGCCACCCCGCGTCGAGCACGTCGCGCCAGCCCTCGCCGTGTCCCTCGCCGAAGGCGGCGTTGAGTCGCGCAGCGCCGAGGGATCCGCCGAACACGAGCAGAACCGGCTTCGCGGGGTCGAGCCCGAAGTACCCGGCGGCCTCGTCGCGGAGCGCGTCGCGGTCGAGCGTCACGATCTCGCGGCGAAGCGGCATCCCCACGACTCTCGAGCGCTTGAGCGGCGTCCCCTCGAACGCGACTCCGACGCCGGCGGCCCGGCGGGCCCCGAGCACGTTCGCGAGTCCCGGGCGGGCGTTCGCCTCGTGCACGACGAACGGCACGCGCTCACGGCGCGCCGCGACGTAGGCCGGGGCCGACGCGTACCCGCCGAAGCCGACAACGACGTCAACGCCGCGCTGCGCGATGTGCGCGCGCACCTGCGAGATCGCGCGCGGGAAGCGCGCCGGGAACGCGGCTGCCGCCTTGTTCGGGCGGCGCGGGAACGGCACCTTGTCGACGAACAGCAGCTCGTAGCCGCGCTCGGGCACGAGCCGCGCCTCGAGCCCTTCACGGGTGCCGAGGACGAGCACCTCGGCCTCGGGGTCGCGCGCGCGCAACGCGTCGGCGACAGCCAGGAGCGGGTTGACGTGGCCGGCGGTGCCGCCGCCGGCGAGGAGGTACGTCGTCACTCCCCGAGCCTACCCGGGCCCCCGCGCGTGCCGGTCTCAGCGGACGGCGTGCAGCTTCGCGCGCTCGCGCGCGGCGCGCGCCTCGGCGATGCGCGCCTCGCGTCGGGCGACGGACGCCGGCAGCGAGCGGGCGAACGCGAGCAGCACGCCAGAGGCCACGAGCACCGAAAGCAGCGACGTGCCGCCCTGCGACATGAACGGCAGCGGAACGCCGAGCACCGGGAACACCCGCAGCACGACGCCGATGTTGATGAGCGCCTGGCCGACGATCCACACCGTGATGCCACCCGCGGCGATCCGCACGAACGGGTCGTCGGTCTTGCGGATCACGTGGAACGCGCCGACCGCGAAGAGGGCGAACAGGGTGAGCACGACCGCGCAGCCGATGAGACCCAGCTCCTCCCCGACGATCGCGAAGATGTAGTCGTTCGCGGCGGCGGGCAGCCAGTCGTACTTCTCGCGCGAGTTGCCGAGGCCCAGTCCGAAGATCCCGCCGCTCGCGAGTCCCCAGATGCCGTGCAGGGGCTGGTAGCAGTCGTTGAAGTAGTCGTCGAGGCAGTTCGGGTTGAGGAAGCTCATGAACCGCCGCATGCGGTCGGGGCTGGTCACGAAGTAGAACGAGACGAAGCCGACGGCCGCCACGAGGGGCAGGATGAAGACACGGAGCTTCACCCCGGAGAAGAAGAGCGCCCCGAGGACGACGAGCACGAGGATCATCGCCGTTCCGAGGTCCCTGCCCGCGATCACCGTCGCGATGGCGAGCCCGGCCACCGGCACGAGCGGGATGTACACGTGGCGCCAGTCGGCGAGGAGCGTGCGCTTGCGGAAGAGGACGAATGCGACCCAGATCGCCAGCGCGAGCTTGAGGAACTCCGACGGCTGCGCCTGCACGCCGGCGATGTTGATCCAGTTGCGGTTTCCGTCCATGTCGATGCCGAGTGGCGTGAACACGAGCAGCTGGAAGGCGATGGCCGCGACCAGCGCCGGCCAGGCGACCCGCTTCCAGAAGGTCAGCGGCAGTCGGCTGGCGATGAACATCAGCGGGATGCCGATCGCGGCGAACGCGACCTGCTTGATGACGTCCTCCCACGGCGCCACGCCGCGAGCGGTCGCGATCGCGGACGTCGCCGAGAGGACCATGACGAGCCCGAAGACGGTCAGGAGCAGGGCCGTCGAGGCGATGAGGAGGAACTCGCTCGGCACCGGCGCGAAGATGCGACCCAGCGACACCCTCGCGGCGAGGCCGCGGCGGGCGCTCTTGTCAGGCGATGTCTTCGGGGTCCGCTGCGTCGGGGCGGTGCGCGTCGGCCGGGTCCGCGGCGGCTGCGTCGTGGTCACCCGGGTCCCCCGTTCCGATCCGTTCCCTCACCGCGGCGGCGAATCTGCGACCGCGGTCCGCATACGACGCGAACTGGTCGAAGGATGCGGCAGCGGGAGCGAGGAGAACCACGTCCCCGTCACGCGCCACCCCTGCCGCCAGTTCGACGACCTGCGCCATGACCTCTTCAGTCTCATCGGCGTCGACCTCGAACACGGGCACTGCGGGCGCGTGTCGCTCGAACGCGGCCACGACCGCCGTGCGGTCGAGGCCGATGACGATCGCTGCCTTCGCACCGGCACCGCGGCCGGCGACGAGGCCGGCGATGTCGACGCCCTTGAGCAGTCCCCCGACGACCCAGACGGCCCCCGGGTAGGCCGCGAGCGACGACGCCGCGGCGTGAGGGTTGGTCGCCTTGGAGTCGTCGACCCAGGTGACGCCCTCGTGTCGCGCGACGACCTCGATGCGATGCGGGTCGAGGCGGAAGCCGCGCAGCGCGTCGCGGATCGCGGCGGGTGCGACATCCATCGATCGCGCGAGCGCCGCCGCGGCCAGGATGTTCGCGACGATCTGGGGCGCCGCGAGCCCGAGCGAGGCGAGCTCCTCGACCGTGGTCAGCTCCAGCGCGCTCTTGTGCCGGTCCTCGAGGAAGGCGCGGTCGACGACGATGCCCTCGACCACGCCGAGGTCGCTCGGTCCCGGCACGCCGAGGTCGAAGCCGATGGCGCGGGCGCCTTCGACGACCTCGGCGTCTTCGACCATCGCCTGGGTGGCGGCATCCGCCTTGTTGTACACGCACGCGACGCGCGTGTTGTCGTACACGTGCGCCTTGGCGGCGCGGTACTCCTCGAACGAGCCGTGCCACTCGAGGTGGTCGTCGGCGAGGTTGAGGCAGACGGCCGCGTGCGGCGACACGGGGTCGGACGTGTCCTGCAGCCCGAGGTACCAGAGCTGGTGGCTCGACAGCTCGACCACGAGCGCGTCGAACCCGGAGGGGTCGCGCACGGCGTCCAGCACGGGGGTGCCGATGTTGCCGACCGGCGCCGCGCGCAGCCCGCCCGCGACGAGCATCGTGGCCGCCAGCCGCGTGGTCGTGGTCTTGCCGTTGGTGCCGGTGATGAGGATCCAGTCGGCGGGGGTGCCGTCCGCCCGCACCACCTTGTCGCGCACGCGCCATGCGAGCTCGACGTCGCCCCACAGTGCGATGTCGTTCTGCCGCGCCCACGAGATGAGCGGATGCTGCGGCGCGAAGCCCGGCGACGCCACGACGACCTCGGGCGCGAAGTCGGCGAGCTCGGATGGAACCGACGACAGCGGTCCGGTCCAGAGGCGCGCGCCGATGACGGGCAGCAGGCGCTCGTACTCCTCGTCGGCGTTCTCGGTCACGACGAGCACATCGGCGCCGAGCTCGGCGAGCGTGTCGGCGACGGAGAAGCCGGTGACCGACAGGCCGAGCACGGCGACCCGCAGGCCCTTCCAGTCGGCGTTCCAGCTGGTGAGGGCGGAGAGGCGCTGCGAGGTCATGTGCGGGAGAGCCATTCGACGTAGAAGAATCCGACGCCCGACACCGCGAGGAGACCGGCGATGATCCACATGCGCACGACGATCGTGACCTCCGACCAGCCCCGCAGCTCGAGATGGTGGTGGAACGGGCTCATGAGGAACAGGCGCTTGCCGCGCGTGATCTTGAAGTAGAGGCGCTGCAGGATCACGGAGCCGGGGCCGATGATGAAGACGCCGGCGACGAGGACGGCGAGCAGCTCGGTGCGGGTGAGGATCGCCATCGCCGCGATGACGCCGCCGATGGCCATCGATCCCACGTCGCCCATGAAGACCTTGGCCTTGGGGGCGTTCCACCACAGGAACCCGACGAGTGCACCGACGAAGGACGCCGAGATGATCGCGAGGTCGAACGGGTCGCGCGTCGGATAGCACGCGGCCTTCGCCGCCGCCGAGAGGGCGTCGCCGCCCCAGCACGCCTGATTGAACTGCCAGAACGCGATGAGGCTGTAGGCGCCGACGACGAAGATCGCCGCGCCGGCGGCCATGCCGTCGAGACCGTCGGTCACATTCGTGCTGTTGGAGAACGCGACGCCGATGAACGTCACCCACGCGAGGTAGAGGATCCAGCCGACGACGAGGCCGAGGGTCATGAAGCCCAAGGCGGGCACATCCCTGAAGACGGAGATGTACGGCGAGGCCGGCGTCTGGTCGAACTGGTTCGGGAAGTTCAGCGCGACGATGCCGAACGGCACGGTGACCGCGACCTGCCCCGCGACCTTGCGCCACCCGCTCAGGCCCATGAACTTCTGCTGGCGCACCTTCATGTAGTCGTCGATGAAGCCGACGGCGCCGAGGCCCACCATCATCCAGATCACGAGCAGGCCCGACACGGTGGGCGGGTTGTTGCCGACGTAGCAGCCGACGAGGTAGCCCACGATCGTGCCGACGATGAAGATCGTGCCGCCCATCGTGGGCGTGCCGCGCTTCGTCTGGTGGTTGGGGTTGCGGATGTCTTCCGGCGTGCGGATCACCTGGCCCCAGCCCCACTTGCGGAAGAGCCGCAGGAACACGGGGGTGAGGAAAAGGGTGAAAGCCAGCGAGATCGCCGCCGCAGTAAGGAGTGATCTCACGAGAACGATTCTCCCAGACGATCGCCGAGGAACCGGAGCCCTGCGGAGTTGGACGACTTCACCAGCACGCGGTCGCCGTCGCGCAGTTCGCCCTGGAGGTAGTCGAACGCCTCGTCGGCGGTCGAGAAGAAGACGGCCTCGTTGTCCCACGAGCCCTGCGCGACGGCCTCGAGGTACATGCGGCGCGCCGCGTCGCCCACGATCACGATCCGCTGGATGCCGAGTCTCACCGCGAGCAGCCCGACACGGTCGTGCTCCTCCTCGGCGTACTCGCCGAGCTCGCTCATCGCGCCGAGCACCGCGACGGTGCGCTCGTCGGGCCCGGTGATCTGCGCGAGGGTGCGCAGGGCCGCCGCCATCGAGTCGGGGCTGGCGTTGTAGGCGTCGTTGATGATGCGCACGCGCTCCGACCCGAGCGGCTGCATGCGCCAGCGCTCGGCGATCTCGACGGTCTCGAGGCGCGAGACCGCGTCCGCGAGCGAGACCCCGAGGGTCGTCGCAGCGGCGATCGCGGCCAGCGCGTTCATGACGTGGTGCTCGCCCAGCACGCGGAGTCGCAGCGGCAGCGAGACACCGTCGGCGGTCACGGTGAACGAGGTTCCGGATGCCGTGACCACGACGTCGTCGGCACGCACATCGGTGGCGGCGGGGCCGCGGCCGAACCAGCGCACGCTCGCGCCCTGCTCGGCGGCGATCGGCGCCATGGCGGCGACGCGGGCGTCGTCGGCGTTCAGGACGGCCACGCCCCCTGCGCCCAGCGCGCGGACGAGCTCGGACTTGGCGTGGAAGGTCGCCTCGATGCCGCCGAAGCCGCCGGCGTGCGCCATTCCGACCATGAGCACAACCCCGACGTCAGGGTCGACGAGGCCTGCGAGGCGGGCGATCTCGCCGGGCGCGCTCGCGCCGAACTCGCTTACCAGGTAGGTGGTCGAGTCGGTGACGCGCAGCATCGTCAGCGGCGCTCCGACCTCGTTGTTGAACGACGCCTTCGGCGAGACGGTCTCGCCCTCGCCCTCGAGGATCCGGGCGAGCAGGTTCTTGGTCGTCGTCTTGCCGTTGGACCCGGTGATGCCGACGACGCGCAGGTCACCGGCATCCTTCACCCGCGTGACGACCTCGCGTGCGAGGGCGGCGATCGCCTCGACGACGTCGGGCACGACGATCTGGGACACGGATGCTGCCACCCGCCGCTCGACGAGGGCGAGGGCTGCGCCCCTCTCGACGGCGGCGTCGACGAACAGGTGGCCGTCGGTCTCCTCGCCGGGCTTGGCGACGAACACGCCGCCGGGCTCGATGAGGCGGGAGTCGGTGTCGACGGCCCCCGACACGACGGTGTCGAGGGTGTCGCCGTCTTCGAGGTGCACGTCGCCCGAAACGGCATGGGCGATCTGGGCGATGTTGAGCGCGATCATGTGGGGAACTCCGGAAGCTCGGGACACTACCCGAACTTGGGCAGCAGCTCCGGCGACGTCGTCGAGGGCATGACGCGGTAGGTCTTCAGAACCTGGGTCATGGCCTTCTGGAACGCGGTCGCGTTGGCCGCAGACGATGTTACCTTCGTCGGCTCGTCGAGGGTGACGACGACCACGTACTCGGGGTCGTCTGCGGGGGCGAAGCCGACCATCGTCGTGTAGTAGACACCGGCCTTGTAGCCGCCGTTGACGGTGTCGACCTTCTCACCCGTGCCCGTCTTGCCGCCGAGGCGGTAGCCCGGGATCGCGACCGTCTTGGCGTAGGGCGCCTGCAGGAACACGTTCTCGAGCATCTCGCGCATCTGCGCCGACGTGGTCTCGCTGATCACCCGCTCCGGCTCGTCGAGCTCCGGGGTCACGACCGTGCCGTCGGCCTCGGTGCACGACTCGATGATCTGCAGCGGCATCTTCACGCCGCCGTTGACGATGGCGCCGTAGGCGCGGGCGAGCTCGGGCATGGTCGTGGTGACGCCCTGGCCGAACGAGGTGTTGAGGGTCGTCTGGGCGCCCCACTGGTCGGCCGGGTAGACCAGGCCCGTCTGCTCCGCCGGATAGCCCGAGTTCGTGCCCTGGCCGATACCGAACCGCTGGAAGTAGTCGTACCGTGTCTGCTTGTCGACCTTCTGGCTGAACTTCGAGATGCCGGCGTTCGACGAGTCGATGAGCACACCCGTGAGCGTGTAGGTGAAGGCCGGGTGCTGGAACGAGTCGCGCACGCGCGCGCCGCCGTCGAAGTTCTCGAGTCCCGACGCGACGACCGTGGAGTCCGGCGTCTGCCCGCCGGCATCGATCACCGTGGCGGCGGTGAGGCCCTTGAACGTCGAGCCGGGCTCGAACCAGTCGGTGAAGATGCTGCTGGTGCGATCCTCGACCTCGGCGGCGGCGTAGTCGTTGGGGTCGACCGTCGGGAATTCGGCTGCCGCGCGCACCTTGCCGGTCTTGACCTCGTACACGAGGATCGCCCCGCGCTGCGCGGCCATGGTCTGGGTCTGCTCGGCGATGAGCTGCTGCATGTACCACTGCAGATCGCGGTCGACGGTCAGCTGCAGGGTGCCGCCGTCCGTCGCGGGCGTCTCCTTCTCGGTACCCGGGATGACGACGCCGTCCTTGCCCTGCTCGTACGTCCGCTCGCCGTTCGACGCGGCGAGGCAGTCGTTCTGCGACGCCTCGAGGCTTTCGAGCGGGGTTCCGTCCGAACCGACGAAGCCGATGAGGTTGCCGGCCACGGCTCCGTCCGGGTAGGTCCGCGCGGGGTGGGAGACGCAGGCGATGTACGGCGTCTTGAGGTCTGCGAGTGCTCGGAACTGCTCGGTGGACACGCCCTTCTTGAGCACGGCGTACTGCGAGTCCGGGTCATCCGCGAGAGCCGTGCCGACGATCGCCCGCACCTCCTCCGGCGTCTGTCCGGTGATCTCGGCGACGTCGTTCGACACATCCGCCCACAGGGGTCTTTCGGACTTGCCCTCGAGCACCTCGGCGTCGATCTCGGTGATCAGCTTCGGCGACAGCTGGCAGTCGTAGCGGAGGATGCTGCCCGCCAGCGTCTCCCCGTTGGCGTCGACGATCGCGCCGCGGGTGCCGTAGAGCGTCTGCCCGCCGGCGAAGGCGACGTCGAGCGAGTCCTTGATGTGGTCATCGGCGTTCACGACCTGGATGTCGACGAGGCGGACGATGAACCCCGCCAGCACCGCGAGGACGACCGCGAGGGCCACGACGGTTCGGCGGCGGGGACTTCTCGTGCTTCGTGTCGTCATCTGCGTCTCGTGCTCTGCGCCTCGGGCAGTGGGGCGTCTCGATCGGTTCTCGGCTCGGTGTCGTCGATTCAGTGTGTGCTGGGGGTGGGCAGTCCGTCGGTGAGCGGCGGCGGAGTGTTGCCGACTCCGTCGTGCGTCTCCGCGACCTCGACGGGCCGTCCATCGATGGTCGCGTCGGGCACGGTGACCAGCGGTGTGTCGGTGATGAGCGCATTGGGCACCGACCCGCGGCCGATCGCGTCGACCGACGACGTGCCCATCGCCACCTCGGACGGACCGAGGATCGCACCGTCGCTCAGGCGCAGGTAGCTGGGCGCCTCGTTGATGACCATGCCGAGCGCGGCCGCGTTCGCGGCGAGGTACTGCGGCGAGCTGAGTCCCGCGACGTCGTCGTACAGGATCTGCTTCTCGTAGGTGAGGTCGCGCTGCTGCTTCGTCAGGGCGGCGATCTCGTACGTGCCCTGCGTCGTCATGATCGACAGCGACATCTGCGCCGCGGCGATGAGGAACGCCCCCATGACCGCCACGACGCCGTAGAAGAGCTTCGGCCGGCGCCGGCGCGCGGGCGCGTCGACGACGCGCAGACGGCGGCGCGCAGCATCCGATCTGTCCGGAGCCGCGGCGCCCGTCAGCCGGGTCGCGGCGTTCGCGATGGTGCTCATTCGTCTGCCCTCACTCGCTCGGCCGCTCGGAGGCGCACCGGCGTCGCGCGCGGGTTGACCGCGCGCTCCTCATCGGTGGCGAGCTCGGCTCCTTTGACGAGCAGTCGGAACTTGGGGGCGTGCTCGGGCAGCTCGACCGGCAGCCCCTTCGGCGCGGTCGATGCCGAGGCGTCCGCGAGGGCGCGCTTCACCAGCCGGTCTTCGAGCGACTGGTACGAGAGCACGACGATGCGGCCGCCGACCGGAAGGATGCCGAGCGCCGACGGCACCGCCCGATCGAGAACCGACAGTTCGCGGTTGACCTCGATCCGCAGCGCCTGGAATACGCGCTTCGCGGGGTGGCCGGTGCGCTGGGCCGCCGCGGGCGTCGCCGTCTGCAGGATCTCGACGAGCCGGCCGGAGCGCTCGATCGGCGCCTCGGCGCGGGCGGCGATGATCGCACGGGCGTAGCGTCCCGCGAGCTTCTCCTCGCCGTAGCGCTCGAAGATGCGCCGCAGGTCGCCCTCGCCGTACGTCGCGAGGATGTCGGCGGCCGTGGTGCCCGCCGACTGGTCCATCCGCATGTCGAGCGGTGCGTCCTGCGCGTACGCGAAGCCGCGGTCCGCGACGTCGAGCTGCAGCGACGAGACCCCGAGATCGAACAGGATGCCGTCCGCCGCGGCGAATCCGCTCGAGGTGACCGCCTCCGCGATCCCGTCGTAGACGGTGTGCACGAGGTGCACACGATCGCCGAACGGCGCGAGGCGCTCCCCCGCGATGCGCAGGGCGTCGGTGTCGCGGTCGAGACCGACGAGGTTCAGCGTGGGAAAGCGCTGGAGGAACGCCTCGGAGTGCCCGCCCATGCCGAGGGTGGCGTCGACGAAGACGGCGCCGTCCCGCTCGAGGGCCGGCGCGAGCAGCTCGATGCAGCGCTCGAGCATGACGGGAGTGTGGATGTCGCGCAGGTTCATGATCGTCTCCGGTCCTGGTCCCCAAGCCCTGATCCCCATCCGCTCCGACCTGGCACCGGGGAAGTGGCGTCAGGGCACGAGCAGCTGGGAGTCACGGCCGAGGGCTCAGAACAGGCCCGGAATCACCTCCTGCTCCAGCTCGGCGTAGCTCTCTTCGTTGGCCTCGGCGTAGGTGTTCCACGCCGTGGCGTCCCAGATCTCGGCATGAGCGCCCACGCCGGTGACGACGAGGTCGCGCTCCAGGCCGGCGTATGCGCGCAGCGGAGGGGGGATCGTGATGCGGTTCTGGCTGTCGGGCTTCTCGGCGCTCGCGCCCGAGAGGAACATGCGCAGGAAGTCGCGCGCCTGCTTGTTCGCGAGCGGCGCCTCGCGGATGCGGTCGTGCACCCGCTCGAACTCCTTCTCGCTGAACACGTACAGGCAGCGGTCCTGTCCGCGCGTCACGACGACACCCCCACCAAGGTCGTCGCGGAACTTCGCCGGGAGGATGACGCGCCCTTTGTCATCGAGCTTGGGTGTGTGCGTGCCCAAAAGCATCGGTACATCACACCCCCTTCGTCCGGCCCCCCGGGTTGTGCGCCACTTTACTCCACTCTCCTCCACTTCGCTACCGATTCGTGATCCGACGCTCCCCGGCGCCCCTCGTCAGAGGCGGTATGGGGGCGCGCGGGCAACAAAAAAGCACCGACCCGGAGGTCGGTGCTTCTCGTGCTGGTTCAGGCGGTGAGGACGCTCAGCGCTCCCCCTGCCGCTTGTCCCAGCGATCGTTCATGCGATCCATGAACGAAGAGCTGCTCTGCGGTTTGGCGGGCCGGTCGGGTTCGACGCGCATCCTGCCGGGACCTCGGCCCGGCGTGACGGCGAGGAGGACCCCACCCAGCATCACGACGAAGCCGATGACGCCGACGACGATCAGCTGCTGTGAGACCCCGACGATGAGACCGCCGAGCCCGAGCAGCACGAGGATCGTGCCGTAGACGATGTTGCGATAGCTCAGAGTGCGTCCGTCGCGGGGCGCGCTCACGACATCCGCGTCGTTGCGCATGAGATGGCGTTCCATCTCGTCCAGCAGGCGCTGCTCCTGTTCGGAGAGTGGCATGCTTCCCCCTCTGTACTTCGGTGGCTCGATTGTACGCGTGCCGTTCCTCACTAGGCTAGGCCCGTGTCCGCCCCCGTTGAGCCGATCGAAGCCATTTCCCAGCGAGTGGACATGTTCATCTCGGGTCAACGCGAGAGCGTGGCCGAGGCCGGCGCCGAAGCAGCCCGATTCGTGTCGGCTGCGGCCGACGCCGTGACGGGCGGAAAGCGCCTGCGCGGGCGGTTCTGCATCTCGGGGTGGAGGGCAGTGGAGGAGGCCGTGGCGCCCGCAGGCGACGCCCCCGGTCCCGTGATCGCCGCCGCCGCCGCCCTCGAGGTGTTCCACGCCGCCGCCCTCGTGCACGACGACCTCATCGACAACTCCGACACGCGCCGGGGCCGCCCTTCGGCCCATCGCGCACTCGAAGCCGGCCACCGCGGTGCCGGATGGCTGGGCGACGCCGACGCGTTCGGCCGCTCGGCGGCGATCCTCCTGGGCGACCTCCTGGTGGCGTGGAGTGACGACCTCCTCGAAGAGGGTCTCGCCGAGACGTCGCCCGACCGCGCCGCCGCGGCCCGCAGCCGGTTCGCCCTGATGCGGCGCGAGGTCACGCTCGGCCAGTTCCTCGACGTCGCCGAGGAGTCGGCGTTCGCGAGCGAGCCCGACGACCGGCATGCGGAGCGGGCGCTGCGCGTGGCGTCCTTCAAATCCGCGCGCTACAGCGTGCAGCAGCCGCTCGCGATCGGCGCGGCGCTCGCAGGAGCCGATGCCGCACAGGCGGCGGCGCTGGCCGCGTTCGGCCACCCGCTCGGCATGGCGTTCCAGCTGCGTGACGACGTGCTGGGCGTCTTCGGCGACGAAGCCGCCACGGGCAAGCCGTCCGGCGATGATCTGCGCGAGGGCAAGCGCACCGTTCTCATCGCGTACGCGCGCGAGGCGCTCGCGCCCCCCGCGCGTCGCCTCGTCGACGAACTCGTCGGGGATCCCGATCTCGACGCCGACCAAGTGGCGTCACTCCAGCGGACGATCGTGGATACGGGCGCACTCGACCGCGTCGAGAGGCTCATCGCCGACTACGCGCGCGAAGCAGACCGCGCTCTGTCGGGCGCGCGTCTGGGAAACGCCGCCGTCGGCCAGCTGCGCGATCTCGCGCGGGCCGCGACCGTCCGCTCGACCTGACCGTCGCCGCGTCGCGCAGCGCAGGGTCGAACGGCACCGGCGATCAGGCCAGGGTGCGGGCGACCCGGCGCACCTCGCTCTTGCGGCCGGCCAGGAGCGCCTCGATGGGCGCGACCCCGATCGTGTCTTCGGGGGTCAGCAGCCAGTCGATCGCCTCGTCGTCCGAGAAGCCGGCGTCGTGCAGCACGAACACGGTGCCCCGCAGGGACGACAGCGGATGCCCGTCGACCACGAAGACGGACGGCACCTTGAGCACGCCGTCGCGCTTGGACCCGACGAGGTAGTACTCGTCCAGGAGGCGACGAACACGACCGAGCGGTTCGCCGAGCACCTCCACGAGGTCGGGCAGGGTGAGCCAGTCGGTCTCGAAGCGCGGAGCGGCGTCAGAGGTCACGAAAGCAACTATCTCAGATCGGATCCGGCTCGCGTCCACCGCACTCTGGCCACACCAGTCACAAGAGCATCACCTGATAACACCTGTTGACACCAATAAACATCCGTGACACGGTTCTCGGAGTCGACTGAGGGGGGAAACTCGTGCGACAGGTAAAGAGCACCACCCATCGCGCGGATCGCGGCGCCGCTTCGTCACGGGCACTCATCACGGGTGTGCCGGTGGCGGTGGCAGGGTCGATCGCCCTGTCGCTGTCGGCGGTCCCCGCGCATGCGACGACGGATGCTGCCGCCCGGCCGGCCGAGCCGCGCATCCGCGCCGCGGCGCCCGTGGTGCCTGCCGCCGACGTGCCGCACGCCCGCGTCGTCGCCGCGGCGCGTGTCACCGCCCAGCAGGCCCCCGCGAGCTACACCGTGCAGCGCGGCGACACCGTGAGCCGCATCGCGGCGCGGTACGGGCTGCGCACCAACGACGTGCTGGCGCTCAACGGGCTCCGCTGGTCCTCGACCATCTACCCGGGGCAGGTCCTCAAGCTCAGCGCAGCGGCGACCCCGGCTCCCGCCGCGCCGGCTCCGACGACTTCTTCCGGCACCTACACGGTCCAGCGCGGCGACACGGTGAGCGCGATCGCCAGGCGCCACGGCACGACGACGAACGCGGTGCTCTCGGCCAACGGTCTGGGCTGGTCGTCGATCATCTACCCCGGCCAGACCCTCAAGATCGCGGGCGCGGCCGGCCCCGCGGCATCCGTTCCCGCACCCGCTCCCGCACCCGCACCGGCTCCGGCGCCCGCGCCCAACGCGTCGGCAGCTGGCACGCACACGATCGCCGCAGGCGACACGATCAGCGCGATCGCGAAGCGATACGGCGTCACGACGAACGCCGTGCTCTCGGCCAACGGCCTCGGGTGGTCGTCGATCATCTACCCCGGGCAGACCATAAAGATCCCGGGGTCCGCGCCGTCGGTCCCGGGGCTGACCGCCGAACAGGTCGGCAACGCCCAGCTCATCGTGCGCATCGGGCGCGAGCTCGGGGTGCCGGATCGCGGCATCGCCATCGCGCTCGGCACGGCGATGCAGGAGTCGTCGCTGCGGAACGTCACGTGGGGCGATCGAGACTCGCTCGGTCTCTTCCAGCAGCGCCCGAGCTACGGATGGGGCACTCCCGCGGAGGTGCAGGACGCCGCGCGCGCGACCCGCGCGTTCTTCGGCGGCGCCGGCGACCCTAACGGCTCGCGGACGCGCGGACTGCTCGACATCCGCGGCTGGGAGAGCCTGACCTTCGCCCAGGCGGCGCAGGCCGTGCAGATCTCCGCCTACCCCGACGCGTACGCGAAGTGGGAGGCATCCGCCCACTCGTGGCTCGCGGCGCTCGGCTGACGTCACAATGCGGTCTCGCGGGGTGAGCCGCTCCGCCGGCTCGCAGGCGCGGATCCGTAGACTCTCAGGGTGAGCACGAGTCAGCAGACGGACCCGCTGATCGGCCGTCTCGTCGACGGCCGATACCGGGTGCGTGCTCGCATCGCCCGCGGCGGCATGGCCACCGTGTACGTCGCGACCGATCTGCGCCTCGAGCGGCGGGTCGCACTCAAGGTCATGCACTCGCACCTGAGCGACGACACCGTCTTCCAGAGCAGGTTCATCCAGGAGGCCCGTGCGGCCGCCCGCCTCGCCGATCCGAACGTGGTCAACGTGTTCGATCAGGGCCAGGACGGCGACATGGCGTACCTGGTCATGGAGTACCTGCCGGGCATCACGCTGCGTGAACTCCTGCGGGAGCAGCGCCGGCTCACGGTGCCGCAGGCGGTGTCGATCCTCGACGCCGTGCTGTCGGGCCTCGCCGCGGCGCACCGGGCCGGCATCGTGCACCGCGACGTCAAGCCCGAGAACGTGCTGCTGGCCGAAGACGGCCGCATCAAGATCGGCGACTTCGGCCTCGCGCGGGCCACGACCGCGAACACCGCGTCGGGCGCCCAGCTGCTCGGCACGATCGCGTACCTTGCGCCCGAGCTCGTCACGCGCGGCACCGCCGATGCGCGCAGCGACATCTACGCCATCGGCATCATGCTGTACGAGATGCTCACCGGTGAGCAGCCCTACAAGGGCGAGCAGCCGATGCAGATCGCGTTCCAGCATGCGACCGACTCGGTGCCTCGGCCGAGCGTGAAGAATCCGGGTGTTCCCGAGCCGCTGGACGAGCTGGTGCTGTGGGCGACCGAGAAGTCGCCCGACGAGCGGCCGGTCGACGCACGCGAGATGCTGCAGCGACTGCGCGACATCGAGCGCGAACTCGGCATCTCCCCCGTCGTCGCCCGCACCGGCCCCATCGGCATCGTCCGCGACGAGGTCACGGCGACCGGCGAGCTCACCGCTGTGCTGCCCAGCACGGCGACCGGACCCGTCGCGACGATGGCCGAGGTCGACAACGCCGGCCGGCTCCGCCGCGCCACGCAGCGGCGGCGCTCCCGCGGTGCGTGGCTCGTCGTGCTCGTTCTCGTGCTCGCGGCGCTCGCAGGCGGACTCGGCTGGTGGTTCGGCTCGGGTCCCGGGTCGATGGTCCCCGTCGCCGACGTCACGGGCATGACGTTCGAGGAGGCGTCGGCACGCCTGCAGCAGGATTCGCTCGTCGCCGTGCAGCAGGGCGAGAACAGCCTCGAGGTCGCAGCCGGTCTTGTCATCCGCAGTGATCCCGACGGCGGCACGCGCGTCGACCAGGGCGCCGAGGTGAACGTGTTCGTCTCGCTCGGTCCGGCGGCAGCCGACTTCCCCTCGTTCAGCGGGATGCCGGAGGCCGACGCGCGCTCCGCGCTCGGCGCCCAGTTCGTCAACGTCCCCGACGAGAGCGCCACATTCTTCACCGATGCCGCGGCCGGCACCGTGATCGGCGTGTTCGTGCGTCCCGTCGGCGCCGCGGAGGACGGCTCGCAGGACGTCGCCTGCATCGACGGCTGCTCCGTGCACCAGGGCGACACCGCGCGACTTCAGGTGTCACTCGGCCCGATCCCCGACGTCTCCGGCGAGAGCGAGGGCAAGGCCCGGAGCACGCTCGAGGGCCTGAACCTCGTCGTCGCCGACCCGAGCTCGTACGAGCCGAGCGATTCGGTGGATGAGGGCCGCGTGATCCGCCTCATCGGCAAGGAGGACGGCAGCTGGCTCGCCCCCGGCGACACCGTGACGCTCGTCGTCTCGACGGGTCCCGAGCTGTTCGAGGTGCCCGACCTCGAGGGCATGACCCTCGCCCAGGCTCGGGATGCCGCGGCGAACGCCGGCTTCACGATCACCTACAACCCGCGCTGGGATGCCTTCCCCGATCTGTTCACCCAGGTCGAGGAGCAGAGTCCCGAGTCCGGCGAGATGCGCCGGAAGGGAACGCCGATCGAGCTGACGATCGGCGCCACTCTCTAGCAGAACAAGAAGATCCCGGATGCTGCGGGCCGCGGCATCCGGGATCTTCTGCGTGTCAGGCGCGCAAGGTCAGCGCTTCTCGAGCTCCTCGGCGACGAGGAAGGCGAGCTCGAGCGACTGCATGTGGTTCAGGCGCGGGTCGCACAGCGACTCGTAGCGCGTGGCGAGGGTGGCCTCGTCGATCTGCTCGGACCCGCCCAGGCACTCGGTGACGTCGTCGCCGGTGAGCTCGACGTGGATGCCTCCGGGGAACGTGCCGACCGAGCGGTGCGCCTCGAAGAAGCCGCGCACCTCGTCGACGACGTCGTCGAAGCGACGCGTCTTGTAGCCGGTTGGCGTGGTGATGCCGTTGCCGTGCATCGGGTCGGTGACCCACAGCGGGGTCGCACCCGAGTCCTTCACGGCTTCGAGCAGCGGCGGCAGCGCGTCGCGGATCTTGCCGGCACCCATGCGTGTGATGAAGGTGAGGCGGCCGGGCTCGCGGTTCGGGTCAAGCTTGTCGATCAGCGCGAGCGCCGTGTCGGGCGACGTGGTCGGGCCGAGCTTCACGCCGATGGGGTTGCGGATCTTCGAGAAGTAGTCGACATGCGCGCCGTCGAGCTCGCGCGTGCGCTCGCCGATCCACAGGAAGTGCGCCGACGTGTTGTACGGCGTGTTCGTGCGCGAGTCGATGCGCGTCATGGGCCGCTCGTAGTCCATGAGCAGGCCCTCGTGGCCGGTGTAGAACTCGACGCGCTTCAGCTCGTCGAAGTCGGCGCCGGCGGCCTCCATGAACTTGATGGCGCGGTCGATCTCGGTCGCGAGGCGCTCGTACTGCTGGTTCGCGGGGTTCTGCGCGAAGCCCTTGTTCCAGGAGTGCACCTCGCGGAGGTCGGCGAAGCCGCCCTGCGTGAACGCGCGGATGAGGTTGATGGTCGACGCGGCCGTGTGGTAGCCCTTGAGCAGCCGGTTCGGGTCCGCCTTGCGCGACGCCTCGGTGAAGTCGTAGCCGTTGACGATGTCGCCGCGGTAGGCCGGCAGCGTGACGTCGCCTCGCGTCTCGGTGTCGCTGGAGCGGGGCTTGGCGAACTGGCCCGCCATGCGGCCCATCTTCACGACGGGCATCGAGGCGCCGTAGGTGAGCACGACGGCCATCTGCAGCACCGTCTTGATGCGGTTGCGGATCTGCTCGGCGGTGGCGCCGGCGAACGTCTCGGCGCAGTCGCCGCCCTGGAGGAGGAACGCGTTGCCGGAGGCGGCCCGCGCGAGGCGGTCGCGGAGGTTGTCGACCTCGCCGGCGAAGACGAGCGGGGGCAGAGTCGCCAGCTCAGCGGATGCTGCCGCCACCGCGTCCTCGTCATACCACTGCGGCTGCTGCTTGATGGGCAGGGTCCGCCAGTGGTCGAGTGCGTCGAGGTGCTGGAGCATCCCACGATTCTAGCCGTGGCACGCGGGGCGCCGGCGCCGCGTGACGACCGCCCACCCGGCGTTCAGCGGGGCTTCGCCTTGAGCCGGTCCTTGACCGTGGACGCGTAGACGTCCTCGTACTCCTGCTCCCCCAGTCGCTGCAGCGCGACCATGATCTCGTCGGTGATCGAGCGGAGGATGTAGCGGTCGCCCTCCATGCCCTCGAAGCGCGAGAAGTCGAGGGGCTCGCCCACCACGATGCCGACCCGCACGATCCGCGGGATCGTGGTTCCGATCGGCATCATCGTGTCGGTGTCGACCATGACCACCGGCACGACGGGCACGTGCGCCTCCAGCGCCATGCGGGCGATCCCCGTGCGGCCGCGGTACAGCTTGCCGTCGGGGCTGCGCGTCCCCTCGGGGTAGATGCCCAGCAGATCGCCGCGCCCCAGCACCTGCAGGCCCGTGTTGAGGGATGCCTCGGACGCCTTGCCGCCGGACCGGTCGATGGGAAGCTGACCGGTGCCCTTGAAGAACATCCGGGTGGCCCAGCCCTTGAGGCCCTTGCCGGTGAAGTAGTCGCTCTTCGCGAGGAACGCCACCGGGCGGTCGAGCATGAGGGGCAGGAAGATCGAGTCGACGAATGACAGGTGGTTGCTCGCGAGGATCGCGGCGCCTTCGGCGGGGACGTTGCGGCGGCCGACGATCCACGGGCGCCAGATCGCCTTCACGATCGGCCCGATGACCACGTATTTCATCAGCCAGTAGAACATGGGGCTACGCCTCTGTCCCCGCCAAGTCGGCGGCGCCGATGAGCCCCGCGTCGTTGACGAGTCTCGCGATCTTGAAGCTCGCGATCGGACGGTCGCCGTAGCCGGGAAGCGACTTCTCGTAGGCCACGCGCATCGGCTCGAGGAGGGCGTCGCCGAGCTGGGCGACACCGCCGCCGATGACGAAGAGCTGGGGGTCGAGCACCGCCTGGAAGCCGCCGCACGCCTCACCGAGCGCGGTCGCCACGCGCCGCAGGGCCTCGGCCGCGCCCGGGTCTCCGGCGAGCACCAGCCGCGACACGGCCGGGCCGCTGATCTTGCCGTGCTCGGCGCGGTGAGCGGCCAGCGCGTCGCCGATGCCGCCGGCGTCGGCGATGTCGTTGGCCTCGCGCTGCAGCGCGCGACCGGAGGCGTACTGCTCGAGGCAGCCGCGCTGGCCGCAGCCGCAGAGGATGCCGTCGCGGATGAAGCGGATGTGCCCCAGCTCGGCGGCGACGCCGTGCCCGCCGCGGAAGAGCTCGCCGTCGAGCACGATCGCGCCCCCGACGCCGGTGCCCATGGTGAGCATGACCATGTGGTCGACGCCGCGCCCGGCGCCGAAGCGGAACTCGGCCCACCCGGCCGCGTTCGCGTCGTTCTCGATCGTGACCGGCAGGCCGATGCCCTCTTCGAGCGTCGCCTTCAGCGGTTCGTTGTGCCACGCGATGTTGGGCGCGTGGATGACGGTGGCGCGGTCTCGGTCGATGAATCCGGCGGCGGCGACACCCACGGCGGCGACGTCGTGCCCCGCGCGGAAGTAGCGTGCCATGTCGACGACCGCCTGGGCGAGCGCGACGGTGTCGGTGGGGGTGTCGACACGGAGCTGCTCGACGATGGCGCCGTCGGCGTCGACGACCCCGCCCGCGATCTTCGTTCCGCCGATGTCGATGCCGACCTTGAGCACGATCTCCCTCTCCGGCCGCCGCACGCGCGACAGCGCCTTGAAGTCTATCCAGGCGGCGCTGTCCACAACCCACGCCAAGTCGGAAGTGACACCTGATTAGACTCGGATGAGATCCACCCGAGATTCAGTCGTCCGGTACCGAAGGAGCTGCCGTGGTCCAATTCGAAGTCCCCGCGATCGTCCCCGCCGATCCGCAGGCCAACATCACCGACCTCCTGGTCGAGCGCGTCAAAGCGACGCCGAACCTCGCGCTGTTCGCGGTGCCCGAGGGAGAAGGATGGCGCGACATCACCGCCGCCGATTTCCAGAAGCAGGTCATCGCCCTGGCCAAGGGCTTCGTCGCGGGTGGCATCGAGCCCGGCGACAAGGTCGGCTTCATCGCACGCACCACCTACCAGTGGACGCTCGTCGACTTCGCGCTGTTCTATGCCGGCGCGATCATGGTCCCGATCTACGAGACCAGCTCGAGCGCGCAGATCGCCTGGAACCTCACCGACTCGGGCGCCGTCGCGGTCATCACCGAGCTGGCCGACCACAGCGCGCGCCTCGCCGAGGCCCGTTCCGAGCTTCCGCTGATCCGCTCCGCATGGGAGATGCACGGCGGCGACCTCGACAAGCTCACCGCCGAGGGCGCGAGCGTCTCGGACGACGAGATCGAGCGCCGTCGCAACATCGCGAACGGCGCCGACATCGCGACCCTCATCTACACCTCCGGCTCGACCGGACGCCCCAAGGGCTGCGTGCTGACGCACAGCAACTTCGTCGAGCTGACGCGCAACGCGTCGCGCTCCAACCAGGAGGTCTTCGAGACCCCCGGCGCCTCGACCCTGCTGTTCATCACCACCGCCCACGTCTTCGCGCGCTTCATCTCGATCCTCAACATCCAGGCGGGCGTGAAGACCGGTCACCAGCCCGACACCAAGCAGCTGCTGCCCGCCCTCGGGTCGTTCAAGCCCACGTTCCTCCTGGCCGTGCCGCGCGTGTTCGAGAAGGTCTACAACTCGGCCGAGCAGAAGGCCGAGGCGGGCGGCAAGGGCAAGATCTTCCGGGCCGCGGCGCACACGGCGATCGAGCACTCCCGCCTGCTGCAGGAGGGCAAGAAGATCCCGTTCGGCACGAAGATCAAGTTCGCGCTGTTCGACCGCCTGGTGTACTCGAAGCTGCGCACCGCGATGGGCGGACGCGTCGCCTACGCCGTGTCGGGCTCGGCGCCGCTCGGACCCCGGCTCGGTCACTTCTTCCACAGCCTCGGGGTGACGATCCTCGAAGGCTACGGCCTCACCGAGACGACCGCGCCCGCAACCGTCAACCAGGCGCGCAAGTCCAAGATCGGCACTGTGGGCCCGGTGATCCCGGGTGTCGGCATCCGGCTCGCCGAGGACGGCGAGGTCCAGGTGCGCGGCATCAACGTGTTCAAGGAGTACTGGCGCAATCCCGAGGCGACCGCCGCCACGTTCGACGGCGACTGGTTCAAGACGGGCGACATCGGCGCGTTCGACGACGAGGGCTTCCTCACGATCACCGGCCGCAAGAAGGAGATCATCGTGACCGCCGGCGGCAAGAACGTCGCGCCGGCCGCCCTCGAGGACCCGATCCGCGCCAATCCGATCGTCGGTCAGGTGGTCGTCGTGGGCGACCAGAAGCCGTTCATCGCAGCCCTGGTCACCCTCGACCCCGAGATGCTGCCGGCGTGGCTGTCGAACAACAGCCTGCCGGCCGACATGTCGCTGACCGACGCCGCGAAGAACGACGCGGTGCGCGCCGAGGTGCAGCGGGCGATCGACATCGCGAACAAGAACGTGTCGCGCGCCGAGTCGATCCGCAAGTTCACCATCCTCCCCACCGAGTGGACGGAGGGCAGCGGTCACCTCACGCCGAAGATGAGCATCAAGCGCAACGTGATCCTCGAGGACTTCGCCGGCGACATCGAAGAGATCTACTCCGTGCCCGTCAACACGACGAACGTCTCGCTCTCGTAGCGGACGACGGATGCCGCAAGCCCCGGGCCCGTTCAGGGTCCGGGGCTTCGTGGTCGGAGGCGCGGGTCAGAACCAGTCGGACTCGCGGATCTCGCGCATGGCGGTGCGGCGGCGATCCGGCGTGAGGCGATCGAGGTACAGCGTTCCGTCGAGGTGGTCGGTCTCGTGCTGCAGCGCCTGGGCCAGGAGCCCTTCGCCCTCGAGCACGATGTCGTTGCCGTCGAGGTCGATGCCGACCACCTTCGCCCACGGGTACCGGACGGTGTCGTGCCACAGGCCCGGCACCGAGAGGCAGCCTTCGCCGATCGCCTCGGGCTCGCCCGACACCTCGACCAGCACGGGGTTCAGCACGTAGCCGATGTCGCCGTCGATGTTGTAGCTGAACGCGCGCAGGCCGACGCCGATCTGCGGCGCGGCCACGCCGGCGCGGCCGGGCAGCTCGACCGTGTCGACGAGGTCGCGCACGAGGGCGCGCACGCCGTCGTCGATCTCGCCGATCGGAGCGCTGACGGACTTCAGGACGGGGTCGCCGAACACACGGATGGGACGAACTGCCATCGGAGGCCTCAGGCAGCCGGCGCGAGGGAGCGCAGGCCCTCGACCACGGTCGCGGCGAGCTGGCGGGCGGCCTCTCGGGTCGCGGGGTGCAGCTCTCGGAACACGATGGCGCTGCCGGCCGCGATGTGCGCGTCGTACGGCACCCGCACGACGGCACGAACGCGGGTGCGGAAGTGCGATTCCAATTCGTCGAGCTGCACGAGCGGATGCCCCGGCCGTGCGTTGTTCAGGACCACTACGGCGCTGCGCACCTTGTCGGCGTAGCCGTTCGTCTCGAGCCACGTCAGTGTCTCGGAGGCGAGGCGCGCCTCATCGACGCTGAGGCCGGCCACGATCACGATCTGGTCGGCGAGGTCGAGCGTGGCGCCCATGACGGAGTGCACGATACCGGTGCCGGTGTCGGTGAGGACGACCGAGTAGTAGTGGGCGGCGAGGGCCGCGACATCGCGGTAATCGGCGTCGTTGAACGCCTCCGAGACGCGCGGGTCCGTGTCGGAGGCGACCACGTCGAGGCGCGTCTCGTCGCGAGCGACGATGCCTGACAGGTCGTTGAAGCCGACGACCTCGGGGCTGATGCGCACGAGGTCGCGCACGGTCTTGCCGCTGTCCCGCGAGATGCGCTCGGCGAGGGTCCCGCGGTCGGGGTTCGCGTCGACGGCGATCACGCGGTCGTCGCGCGCGTCGGCCAGCGCCTGACCGAGGAGCGTCGTGACGGTCGTCTTTCCGACGCCGCCCTTGCGCGACAGCACCGGGACGAACCGTGCGCCGCCGGTGAGCGGAGCTGCGATGCGGCGGTCGAGTTCCTTGCGGGCCTTGGCGCGCTTGCTGTCGCCGAGGTTGATGCGCTTGCCGGAGATCGAGTACACGAAGTGCTGCCAGGCGCCTTCGGGCTCCGGGCGCACCACCTGGTGCGGGTCGAGCAGGCGATCGGCGGTGAGCAGGTCTGCGGTCTCGCGGTCGGCCTCGAACTCGCCGAGGCGCTTCGAGGTCAGGGCGACGTCGGCGCGCGGGAACCCGGCACGCTCGACGGCCGTCCGCTCCGCGACCGGCTGAGCGCCGGTGTGATTGGCCTCGCGGCGCGTGGCGGGCGCGGGTGCGGTCTGCGCGGCCGCCGCGGCGGCGGGGACCGCCGGGCGGGCGGGGGCCGGCTTCGGAGCGGTCGGCGCCGCGGCTGCGGCGGCTTTCTCGTCGTCGGCCGGGGTCTTGGCGCTCATGGGCTCCTCCACGGTGTCGTCGGCCCTGATGACATCGTCTCCCGTGGCGGCGTTCTCCGCCAGGGCGGCCTCGACACCGTCGTCGGCGAGCTCGATGTCGAACTCGGCGGGATCGAACTCCCCGTCGAAGTCGGCGTCCTCGAATTCGACGGCGTCGAAATCGGCGATCGCGAAGTCTTCGCCGAGGGGCTCCTCGGGTGCGGACTCGGCGGCCGGGAGCGCAGCGACGGGCTCTTCGACGACGACCTCGGGCTCGGCCGCGACGGGCTCGTCGGCTGCCGGCTCGGGCTCCTCGACCGCGTCCGCCGGCTCCTCGGCCACGGGCTCGGGCTCGAGGGTTCCCTCGTCGATCCCGACCTCGGCCTCGGCCTCGACCAGGTCGACGATCTCGGCGTCGGCGATGTCCTCCGCCGGCGGCGCCGGCGCGAAGCCCTCGCCCTCGACGGTCCACTCCTCGAGGTCGGCCGGGTTCTCGACGATCTCGGCCTCGGTCGTCTCGGTGGAGTACTCCTCCACGGGCGCCGCCTCGATGACCGGCAGGTCGGCGTCGGCCGGGATCTCGATCACGAACGGCACCTCGTCGTCGATCACGCCGTCGTCGTCGCGGTCGTCGTCGGATTCGGACGGCAGTTCGACGTTCACCTGCGCCGTCGCACCACCCAAGATGCCGAGACCGGTCGTGTCGAGGCTTCCGGTGTCGGACAGCACGCCGTTCTCGGGCTCGTCGGGCGTGTGTTCGGTGCGATCGGGCGTCACTGCGGAGTTCTCCTGAAAAGCGGCGTTTCGGGCGGGATGCCGCCCTCCAGGCTACTGCGCCGGACGGATGACGACCAAAAGGTCGCCGGCGTCGACTTGCGCGGTCTCGGAGATCGCCAGCCGTTCGATGACGCCGTCGACGGGTGCGGTGATGGCCGCCTCCATCTTCATGGCCTCGATGGACGCCACCGGCTGACCGGCGACGACGGTGTCGCCGACCGCTGCCTTGAGGGTGACGACGCCCGAGAAGGGCGCCGCGACCTGCCCCGGCTTCGAGGTGTCGGCCCTCTCGGCCTGGCGCGCCTCGACCTTGATGCTGCGGTCGCGCACGAACACCGGGCGCAGCTGGCCGTTCAGCGTCGTCATGACGGTGCGGATGCCCTTGTCGTCGGCCTCTCCGATCGCCTCGAGGCCGACGTACAGCTGCACGCCCGGGTCGATCTCGGCGACGTGCTCCTCCCCCGGCTTGAGCCCGTAGAGGTAGTCGGGCGTGCCGAGCGTCGCCAGGTCGCCGTAGGTCTCGCGGTTCTTCTCGAACTCGCGCGCGGGTCCAGGGAAGAGCAGGCGGTTGAGCGTGCGCCGCCGCGTCGCGGCGTCGCCGCCGAGCCCCTCATTCTCCTCGGCGGTGAGCGGCGGGATGTCGATCGAGACCGTGCGGCCCTCGAGCACCTTCGTGCGGAACGGCTCCGGCCACCCGCCCGGCAGGTCGCCGAGCTCGCCCGCCATGAACCCGACGACGGAGTCGGGGATGTCGTAGTTCTGCGGGTTGGCCTCGAAGTCGGCAGGGTCCGCGCGGACCGCGACCAGCGCCAGGGCGAGGTCGCCCACGACCTTCGACGACGGCGTCACCTTCGGGATCCGCCCGAGGATGCGGTCGGCGGCCGCGTACATGTCCTCGATGAGCTCGAAATCGTCGGCGAGGCCGAGGGCGATCGCCTGCTGGCGCAGGTTCGACAGCTGCCCGCCGGGGATCTCGTGGTGGTAGACGCGGCCCGTCGGCGAGGCGAGGCCCGACTCGAACGGACGGTACAGGTGGCGCACGGCCTCCCAGTACGGCTCGAGGTCGCTGACCGCCTGCAGGCTGAGGCCCGTGTCGCGGTCGGTGTGCGCGAGTGCCGCGACCAGCGCCGAGAGCGACGGCTGGCTCGTGGTTCCCGACATGGGTGCGGCCGCAGCATCCACCGCGTCCACTCCTGCGGCACTCGCCGCGAGCAGCGTCGCGAGCTGGCCGCCCGCGGTGTCGTGGGTGTGCAGGTGCACCGGAAGGTCGAAGTTCTCGCGCAGCGCCGCGACGAGCTTCGCAGCTGCGGCGGGACGCACGAGACCTGCCATGTCCTTGATCGCGAGGATGTGGGCGCCGGACTCGACGATCTGCTCTGCAAGACGCAGGTAGTAGTCGAGCGTGTAGAGCTTCTCGGACGGGTCGAGCAGGTCGGAGGTGTAGCAGAGCGCGACCTCGGCGATCGCGGTGCCGGTGGAGCGCACCGCGTCGATGGCGGGACGCATCTGCGACACGTCGTTCAGCGCGTCGAAGATGCGGAAGATGTCGACGCCCGTCGCGGCGGCCTCGCGCACGAAGGCGTCCGTCACCTCGACGGGGCGCGGCGTGTAGCCCACGGTGTTGCGGCCGCGCAGGAGCATCTGGATCGGGATGTTCGGCATCGCCTCGCGCAGTGCCTCGAGGCGCTCCCACGGGTCCTCGGCGAGGAAGCGCAGCGCGACGTCGTAGGTCGCTCCGCCCCACGCCTCGACCGACAGCAGCTGCGGGGTCATGCGCGCCACGTGCGGGCCGACGCGGACGAGGTCGCGCGTGCGCACGCGCGTGGCGAGCAGCGACTGGTGCGCGTCGCGGAACGTCGTCTCGGTGACCGCGAGGCCGCTCTGAGTACGGAGTGCCCGGGCGAACCCTTCGGGGCCGAGCTCGCGCAGGCGGTCGAGCGTTCCGGTGGGCGGCGGCGTCGCAAGGTCGATGGCGGGGAGCTTGCTGCCCGGCGACACCGACAGCGGCTTCTCGCCGTACGGGCGGTTGACGGTGACGTCGCCGAGCCAGTTGAGGAGCTTCGTCGCGCGGTCCCGGGACGGGTTGCTCCTCAGCAGCTGCGGCCGCTCGTCGATGAACGAGGTGCTCACGTCGCCCGCGACGAACGCGGGATCGTCGAGCACGGCGCGGAGGAACGGGATGTTGGTGGCGACGCCGCGGATGCGGAACTCCGCCAGGGCGCGGCGGGCGCGCGCGACGGCCGCCGGGAAGTCGCGGCCGCGGCACGTGAGCTTCGAGAGCATCGAGTCGAAGTGCGGGCTGATCTGCGAGCCCGCAGCGGTCGTCCCGCCGTCGAGGCGGATGCCGGCGCCGCCGGGCGAGCGGTACGTCGTGATGCGCCCGGTGTCAGGACGGAAGCCCTGCGACGGGTCCTCCGTCGTGATGCGGCACTGCAGCGCCGCGCCGCGGAGCTGGATGCGGTCCTGCGTGAGGCCGAGGTCGGCGATCGTCTGCCCCGCGGCGATGCGCATCTGCGACTGCACGAGGTCGACGTCGGTCACTTCCTCGGTCACGGTGTGCTCGACCTGGATGCGGGGGTTCATCTCGATGAAGACGACCTCGCCGGTGCGGGGACCGGCGGTCTCGAGCAGGAACTCGACGGTGCCGGCATTCTCGTACCCGATCGAGCGGGCGAACGCGACGGCGTAGCCGTGGAGCGCGTCGCGGATGGCCGGGTCGAGGTTCGGCGCCGGGGCGATCTCGATCACCTTCTGGTGGCGGCGCTGCACCGAGCAGTCGCGCTCGAACAGGTGCACGGTCTCGCCGGTCTTGTCGGCGAGGATCTGCACCTCGACGTGACGCGGACGCTGCACCGCCTGCTCGAGGAAGACGCGGGCGTCGCCGAAGGCGCTGCCCGCCTCCCGCATGGCCTCGCTCAGCGCGGGCGCGAGCTCCTCCTTGCGCTCGACCCGCCGCATCCCTCGTCCGCCGCCGCCGGCGACCGCCTTCACGAAGATGGGGAAGCCGATGTCGTCCGCCTGGGCGAGGAGCGCATCGACGTCGTCGGACGCGTCGGTGGAGCGCAGCACCGGCACACCGGCCGCGATCGCGTGCTGCTTCGCCGTGACCTTGTTGCCGGCCATCTCGAGCACCTTCGCCGGCGGGCCGATGAAGGCGATGCCGTTGGCAGCGGCCTTCTCGGCGAGCTCGGGATTCTCCGACAGGAAGCCGTAGCCCGGGTAGATGGCGTCGGCGCCGGCGGCCTGGGCGACGCGGATGATCTCGTCGACATCCAGGTAGGCGCGGACCGGGTGGCCCTTCTCGCCGATCTCGTACGACTCGTCGGCCTTCTGCCGGTGCAGCGAGCCGCGGTCCTCGAACGGGAACACCGCGACGGTGCGCGCCCCGAGCTCGTACGCGGCGCGGAAGGCTCGGATGGCGATCTCACCACGGTTGGCAACGAGAATCTTCGTAAACATACGACCTCCGGGGCGACGGTGCGGGCGGGCCTGAGTGTGCTCTCAGCCTAGGGGACGGTAACGTTGTGGCTTGTGCACGTCCTATCCGTCAGCTCGCTCAAGGGTGGCGTCGGCAAGACGACCGTGACTCTCGGACTCGCGTCGGCGGCTTTCGCCCGCGGTGTCCGCACGCTCGTCGTCGACCTCGACCCGCAGTCCGACGTCTCGACGGGCATGGACATCCAGGTGGCCGGCCGCCTGAATGTCGCCGATGTCCTCGCCAACCCGAAGGAGAAGACGGTCCGCCAGGCCATCACCTCCAGCGGCTGGGCGAAGGTGCACCCGGGCACGATCGACGTCATGATCGGCAGCCCGTCGGCCATCAACTTCGACGGTCCTCACCCGAGCGTCCGCGACGTCTGGAAGCTCGAAGAGGCGCTCGCCACGATCGAGGCCGACTACGACCTCGTCCTCATCGACTGCGCACCGTCGCTCAACGCCCTGACGCGCACCGCATGGGCGGCCTCCGACCGCGTCATCGTCGTGACAGAGCCCGGCCTGTTCTCCGTGGCCGCCGCCGACCGGGCGCTGCGCGCGATCGAAGAGATCCGCCGCGGCCTCTCCCCCCGCCTCCAGCCGCTGGGCATCGTCGTCAACCGCGTGCGCCCGCAGTCGATCGAGCACCAGTTCCGCATCAAGGAGCTGCGCGACATGTTCGGCCCGCTCGTGCTCTCGCCGCAGCTGCCCGAGCGCACGTCGCTGCAGCAGGCGCAGGGCGCCGCGAAGCCGCTGCACATCTGGCCCGGCGACTCCGCCCAGGAGCTCGCCGCCGACTTCGACTCGCTGCTCGACCGCATCATGCGCACCGGTCGCATCCCGGTCCCCGAGGACTCCCGCTCGTGATCTGACGCGCGCAGGAGCTTCGAACCGCGGCGGATGCTGCGGATGCTGCGGCCCGCAGCATCCCTGAGGTGACCAGTCTGCTCACCGCGTGAACACATTGCACGAGAAGTGCACGTGCGATTGAGCTCGACTTGCCATTCACAGCGATTTCGCTGAACATATCGCCATGGCATCGATGACGCTGCACCCTGACAGCCTTGCCGTGCACGCCGGCCGCGACGATCTCGCGAGCTTGGGCGTGCACGCTCTCCCCCTCGACCTCTCGTCGACGAATCCGCTGCCCGGCATCGAGCTCGGCGGCATGTCGTACGAGGTCCTCGCGACCGGCGGCCACCCCTTCGAGGGCGGCTCGAACGTCTATGCGCGGCTGTGGAACCCCACGGTCGCACGGTTCGAGGAGGCTCTCGCGCGTCTCGAGCACGCTGAGGAGGCGGTGGCGTTCTCGTCCGGCATGGCCGCGGTCACCGCCGTGCTGCTGGCCCTGACGCACGAGTCCAAGAAGCAGCACGTCGTGGCCGTGCGTCCGCTCTACGGCGGCACCGACCACCTGCTCGCCTCGGGCCTGCTCGGAGTCGAGACCACGTTCTGCTCCCCCGAGGACGTCGCCGCGGCGCTGCGCGACGACACCGCGCTGGTGGTCCTCGAGACGCCGGCGAACCCGACGCTCGAGCTCGTCGACATCCGCCGCGTGGCCGCCGCCGCGGACGAGGTGCCTGTGCTCGTCGACAACACGTTCGCAACACCGGTGCTGCAGCACCCACTCGACCTCGGCGCGTCGCTGTCGCTGCACAGCGCGACGAAGTACCTCGGCGGTCACGGCGATGTCGTGGGCGGCGTCGTCGCGTGCGACGCGCGACTGGCCGCGGCCCTGCGCCGCACGCGCGCCATCACCGGCGCGATCATGCACCCGCTGGCGGCGTACCTGCTGCACCGCGGGCTGGCGACGCTGCCCGTCCGCATGCGCGCGCAGCAGGACGGTGCCCGCGTCGTCGCCGAGTGGCTCACGACCCGGCCGCAGGTCGCACGCGTCCACTTCCCCGGATTCGCCGACAGCGACCCCCGCGGCCTCATCGGCACCCAGCAGAGCGGTCCCGGTGCCATGATCGCGATCGAGCTCGCCGGTGGCTTCGACGCCGCCGCCGCGCTGACCTCATCGGTTCAGCTGTTCACGCACGCGGTGTCGCTCGGCAGTGTCGACTCGCTCATCCAACACCCCGCGGCACTCACCCACCGGCCCGTCACCGCCGACGCGAAGCCGTCGCAGGCGCTCGTGCGGCTCTCGATCGGTCTCGAGAACCCGGCCGATCTCATCGCCGACCTCGAGCGGGCGCTCACCGCGACGAGAGCACGATTGAACGAGGCCGTCGCCGCGGCGCGCTGACCCGGGTCAGCCCAGCACGTCGGCGACGATCTCGCAGAACGACTGTCCCTCCGGTCCCACGCCCTTCAGGAATTCGACCGACGTCACCACGTCGTCATCCGGGCTCTCCGACGGCCCGAGATCGATCGTGAGCTGGAGCCACAACGCGCCGGCGCCGATGAACTCGGCGCCGTGCGCTGTGTGCGCGACGAAGTTCGAGGTGCTCTTCGCAATGAGGCTGACCGTGCCGTCTTCGTTCGTCGTCACGTTCTGGTCGCGGTCGAAGCCGTTGACCTTCACCACGAGCGACTCGCCGTTCACGGGGTTCCACCAGGTCCACTCCCCGTGATGGGTGCTCTGCCCGTAGAGCTCGCCGCGCCGCTCCATCAACTGGAAGCGTCCCTCGTCGTGGAACGAATACCGCACTTCGAAGTCGACGACGTCCACGCACCACGGTGCGAAGTCCTCTTGCGCAACACCGCCGCCCTCGTCGACCCAGTTGTCGACGTACGGAGGTCCGCCCGCTGCCGCCGGCGAAGCGGCTCCGGCGACGGCCAGTGCGGCGATCGCCGCGGCTGCGATGACGGCTCTGCGGAACATGGTCTCTCCGCTCACTCGGCGAACGGCCGATGACACGGCCGGCGCCGATCGTACTCCGGCGAGTGTGCCGCGGAAAGAGCCCTGATCGTGGGCGGGTCTCAGGCGGAGCGGGCGGCGCGGCGCACCGCGAGCTCGTCCATCGGATCGGGCTTCTCGACCTCGAACTCGAGGAGCTCCGACTCGACCTCGCGCAGCACCTTGCCGACCGCGATGCCGAAGACGCCCTGACCGCGGCTGACGAGATCGATGACTTCGTCGTTCGACGTGCAGAGATAGACGGATGCCCCGTCGCTCATGAGCGTCGTGCCTGCGAGGTCGCGAATGCCGGCGGCGCGAAGCTGGTCGACGGCCGTGCGGATCTGCTGCAGCGAGATGCCGGTGTCGAGCAGGCGTTTGACGAGCTTCAGCACGAGGATGTCGCGGAAGCCGTACAGCCGCTGCGAGCCCGAGCCGCTGGCGCCTCGGACCGTCGGCTCGACGAGCTCGGTGCGTGCCCAGTAGTCGAGCTGGCGATAGGTGATGCCCGCGGCCTTCGCCGCGGCAGCGCCGCGGTAGCCGACCTCGTCGTCCATCGCGGGAAGACCGTCGGTGAAGAGGAGATCTGCACTGAACGGCTCGCCGGGAGCCACGTCTCCGGTCATGCTCGTTCCCCCCTCCGGATCGAATAGTTCAACGCTAGATCAGCCTCCCCCTCGCGGCAACGACATCCGGCGTTCGGGGGTCGGCGTGTCGCGGAGTCGGTCAGGACAGCATGCGGTCGAGCGCCGCGCGCACGAAGATCGCGCGCACGTCGTCGAGTCGCCGGGTCAGTTCGGGCGCCAGTTCGCCCGCGCGGCCGCGGGACGCAGCATCCGTCCGCCGCAGCAGCGGCGCGAGGGCCGACTCGACCAGGGCGACGTCGCGCTCCGCGCTCTGCCGCAGCGCCCGCACGTGGCGCGGCTCGATGCCGTGACGGTCGAGCGCGACGAGCGCGCGCAGCAGCGTCACCGACTGCTCGGTGTACGACTCGGCGCCCGCGAGGATTCCGGTGCTGATCGCGTCGTTGAGCAGCTGGGGCGCGGCTCCGGCGGCCGAGAGCAGCTCGTCGCGGCGGTACCGGCGCGGGGCCGGCACGATCGACGGCGGCGGCACGGCGGTCGGCGTCGCGGGGTCGCGTCCGGCGTCGACGTCTTCGAGGTAGTCGCGGATCACCGACAGCGGCAGGTAGTGGTCGCGCTGCAGCGTGAGTGCGAGGCGCAGGCGCTCGAGGTCGTCCTGCGAGAACTTGCGGTAGCCCGACTCCGTGCGCAGCGGCGTGACGATCCCCTGAACCTCGAGGAAGCGCAGCTTGCTCGAACTGAGCGACGGAAACTCGGGCGACAGCCGCGCGAGAACCTGACCGATGCTGAGAAGACCCGCGGACGACGCCCTGTCACGGGCGGAAGCCGCGGGCATCAGGCCTCCGTCGCCCTGGAGAGGTCAGCCGGTGAGACGAAGAAGTTGAGGCGGAACTTTCCGATGCGCACCTCGGCGCCGTTGGTGAGCGCAGCCCGGTCGACCCGCTCCCCGTTGACGTAGGTGCCGTTGAGCGAACGCTGGTCGACGAGTTCGAACGAGGTGCCGGAGCGGTTGATCTCGGCGTGGCGGCGCGAGACGGTGACATCGTCGAAGAAGATGTCGGCCTCGGGATGCCGTCCCACCGAGGTCACGTCGGCGTCGAGCAGGTAACGGGCGCCCGCGGTGGGTCCGGAACGGACGAGCAGCAGCGCGGCGCCGGACGGGAGCGCGTCGATCGCGTCGAGCTCGGCCTCGCCGAGCTCGCTGCCGAACGGCACGAACGACAGGTCGGAGTCGTGGCCGAATGTCTGCGTCGTGTCGGACGCGCGGTCGGATTCGTGTGCGTCGGCCCCTGCGGCCCGGCGGATGTCGCCCTGATCGGGTCGGCGGTCGTGCTCCACGGTTTCCTCCTTCGTCCGGCCAGCCTATCCGATCGCCCCAGGCTCGGAAGGGGCGGTTTGCCGTTCCGGCGTGCCGCAATGTTTCGTCGCGTGTCGCCCGGGGTGCCGTGAACGGCGAGCTTCCCTAGCCTGGCAGGACCGAGAACGATCCGTGCACGAGAAGGAGACCACCGTGTCGAGCCCGCACAGCCACATCCCGCCCCTCGAGGTGCGTGAGGCTGCGGCGTGCATGTGCGACCACGGTGACATCTGCTCGTCGTACGCCCCCGGCCACGCGCTGCACCTCATCCAGGCGCGCCTGGCGTCGGCGACGCCGTCGGACTGGGCGGACGCGATCGTCGAGGCCTCCGACGAGCGCTCCGGATTCGTGATCGTCCGCACGCTCGCGGACTGGTCGCCGGTCGCGCTCTGGAACGGCACCGGCGCGGCGGCCGCCGCGACGCCCGGCACGCCGGTCGCACTCCACGAGCGCTATCACGTGCTCGCCGTGGGCGGCGCGCGGTTCAACGTCCTCCGCGGCTGAGCCGCTCAGGCGCCGAACCGCGCCATCGAAGAGGAAGCGACGAGCCTCAGCTCATCGCCATCATCATGTCCTTCATGGCCATGCAGGCGTCCATGCACGCCTTGCACGCCTGAGCGCACATCTTGCAGACCTCGCTGTGGTCCGCGTGCTCCATGCACTCGTCCATCGTCATCTGGCACATCGCGATGCAGGCGTCGAGCATCGACATCATCGTCGCCGGGTTCATGCCCTGCATCCGCATCATGGCGCGCATCATCGTGTTGCACATGTCCGCGCAGTTCATGCACGCGGGGGCGCACGACATCATCTGCGTGGAGCACACCGTGCATGCCTGCTCGCAGGCCGAGCAGGCGTCCATACAGGCCTGCATGACCGACATGTCCATGGTCTCCATGCCGGGCATCGACATCATGTCCTTCGACATGGCGCCCATCATCATCTGATCCATCTGCCGCATCCTTCCGCGTGGGGACGACGGGCAGGGGGCCCGCCTGTCGCCAGGCTAGACCTCGCGGGGCGCGCAGTGAAGAGCCGGATAGGCTCGATCGCGTGATGTCACAAACTCTTCACACGTCGGTCTCAGCCCGCGTCTGGGCCCTGCTCGCCGCCGTCCTCGTCGCTTGCGGGATCGTCGTGGGAGCGGCCTCCCCCGCCCACGCGCACGACGAGCTGATCGGCAGCGACCCGTCTGCGAACAGCACCACCGCGACCCTCCCGGCGCAGCTGACGCTCACGTACAGCGCGGAGATCGCCGACGACGAGGGCGCTTCGGTCGTGGAGGTGACGGATGCTGCGGGCACGTCGCTCGTCTCCGGCACCCCGACCGTGCGCGACAACGTGCTGACCCAGCCGCTCGCGGGTGCGGCATCCGGTGCCGTGAAGGTGCTGTGGAAGGTCGTCTCGAGCGACGGACACCCGATCTCGGGCGAGTTCTCGTTCACGGTCGAGGGCGCACCCGCGCCGACCCCGACCGAGACGGCCGAGCCGACGCCCACCGAGACGGCCGCGCCGACGCGGAGCGCCGAGCCGACGCCGACGCCGTCGGTCACGAGCGAGCCCGTGGCGGACGAGGGATCGACCGCCCTCCCGTGGATCATCGCCGGGCTGCTCGCGCTGGCCCTCATCGGCGCCGTCGTGTACCTCCTCGTCTCGCGCGCACGCCGCGAGAAGGCGCTCGCGAACGGCTCCGCGGGCCCCGCCGCCGGAGCCTCGCAGCCCGGCTCCGAGCCTCCGGCCGACCGCTAGGCTGGTAGCCATGCCTCACTACGACGTCGCCATCCTCGGCGCGGGGCCCGGCGGTTACGTCGCGGCGGTCCGTGCTGCTCAGCTCGGCCTCACAGTCGCGATCATCGAAGAGAAGTACTGGGGCGGTGTCTGCCTCAACGTCGGCTGCATCCCCTCGAAGGCTCTCCTCAAGAACGCCGACCTCGCGCACCAGTTCCACCACAAGGCCGACCTCTTCGGAATCTCCGGTGACGTGCACTTCGACTTCGGCGTCGCGTGGGACCGCAGCCGCAAGGTCGCGGACACCCACGTCAAGGGCATCCACTACCTGATGAAGAAGAACAAGGTCACCGAGTACGAGGGCCGCGGTTCGTTCGTCGACGCGAACACGATCGACGTCGCGAAGGCCGACGGCACGACCGACCGCGTGACCTTCGACAACGCGATCATCTCGACCGGCTCCAAGGTGCGGCTGCTCCCGGGCGTGCAGCTCGGCGGCAACGTCGTGACGTACGAGGAGCAGATCCTCGCCCGCGACCTGCCCCAGTCGATCGTCATCGTCGGCGCCGGAGCCATCGGCATGGAGTTCGCCTTCGTCATGGTGAACTACGGCGTCAAGGTCACGATCATCGAGTTCCTCGACCGCGCGCTGCCGAACGAGGACGCGGACGTCTCGAAGGAGATCGCCCGCCAGTACAAGAACTACGGCGTCGACATCCTCACCTCGACCAAGGTCGAGACGGTCGCCGACCACGGCGACAAGGTCACCGTGACGTACACCGCCAAGGACGGCAGCCAGGGCTCCATCGACGCCGACAAGGTCATGATGTCGATCGGCTTCGCCGCGAACGTCGAGGGCTACGGTCTCGAGAACACCGGCGTGAAGCTGACCGACCGCGGCGCGATCGACATCGACGACCACATGCGCACCAATGTGCCGCACATCTACGCGATCGGCGACGTCACCGCGAAGCTGCAGCTGGCCCACGTGGCCGAGGCGCAGGCCGTCGTCGCGGCCGAGACGATCGGCAAGGCCGAGACCATGACGCTCGGCGACTACCGCATGATGCCGCGCGCGACGTTCTGCTCGCCGCAGGTCGCCTCGTTCGGCCTCACCGAGCAGCAGGCGCGCGACGCCGGCTACGACGTCAAGGTCGCGAAGTTCCCGTTCTCGGCGAACGGCAAGGCGAACGGCCTGGGCGAGCCCATCGGTTTCGTCAAGCTCATCGCCGACGCCGAGCACCTCGAGCTGCTCGGCGGCCACCTCATCGGCCCCGACGTCTCGGAGCTCCTGCCCGAGCTGACCCTCGCGCAGAAGTGGGACCTCACCGCACTCGAGGCGGCGCGCAACGTCCACACGCACCCGACGCTGTCGGAGGCCGTGCAGGAGGCCTTCCACGGCCTCGCCGGCCACATGATCAACCTCTGATCAGCTGACGCAGAACGCCCCGGACCTTCTCGAAGGTCCGGGGCGTTTCGCGTGTGTTCAGGCGCCGAGGGTGCGGGCGAGTTTGGAATCGGATGCTGCCTCCCGGCCGCCTGCGGCGCGCACCGCGGTCTCGGCGGCGGCGAGCAGCGCGGCGCGCTCGTCTGCGGATGCCGGGGCCGCGGGGCCGAGCTCGAACTCCCACTCGCGCCATGCCCGGTCTTCGCCGGCCCGCTCGTCCGTCGCGGCGACGTGGTCATCGACGAACTCGGCCACCAGGCCGCCCTCCGCGTCGCGGAGCGCGTAGGCCGTGCGCCGGTTGCGGATGCGCGCGATCGGCGCGAAGTCCGCAGCTCTCGCCGCCGACGCGACCGCGTCGGCGACGGCATCCGGGATCTCGTCGACTGGCCCCAGCGGCCAGTGCAGTTCGACGCGTCCGCCGTCGGCACCGCGCGGGCCCTTGATGTGCCAGCCCTCGTCGGGACCGCCGATGCGATGCCGCACCGCGTAGCCGGCGTGCGCGAGCGCGAGGTCGTCGGTGTCGAGGTAGGTCGCGTCGAGCTCGCGCAGCTCGGGCTCGCCGACGCTCGCCACACCAGGCAGTCTCGACCAGTCCGGCAGCGGGGTGCCCTCGTCGACGTCGAACTTCAGCTCGATCTCGACGCTGTGCGATCCGCTGTCAGTCGTCACGACCGTCGGGGTTGGGGTCGATGTCTTCGGTGGCCTCGATGTACACGAAGCGCGCCTCGGTGGGACCGTCCTGCGGGCCGGTGCGTGTCTCGTCGCCCTCGCGGCGGTAGACGAGCTGCCCCTCGCCGTAGGGAACGATGTACGAGTCGGTCACGCCGGGCTCGAGCGGAATGATCTGCCCGTCGAGAGGGCCGCCGTGCAGTCGTGCGATTGCCATAGCGTCAGCGTAGACCCATGGACGCTCGTGCAAGCGCTTCCAGGTTCTGCCCCTAGAATCGCGAGCGTGAAGGCCATCCGAACGTTCACCGTCCGCCCCGTCCTCGCCGAATCCCTCGCCCCGCTCGACCGCCTCGCCTCCAACTGGCGCTGGTCGTGGAGCCGCGCGACGCACGCTCTCTTCGCCTCCATGGATCCCGCCCTCTGGGACGAGATCGGCGCGAACCCCGCCCGCATGCTCGGTGCGCTCGGCCAGGAGAGGCTCGATGAGCTCGCCCGCGACGACGAGTTCGTCGCCCGCGTCCGCGAGGAGGACGAGCGCCTCACCGCCTACCTGGAGGGCGATCGCTGGTTCCAGCGGCTCGAGGGCGACAAGCCCGTCCACATCGCATACTTCTCCCCCGAGTTCGGCGTCGACGGCTCGCTGCCGCAGTACTCCGGCGGCCTCGGCATCCTCGCCGGCGACCACCTGAAGAGCGCGTCCGACCTGGGTGTGCCGCTGACCGGCGTCGGCCTCTTCTACCGCGCCGGCTACTTCCGGCAGTCGATCGGCGACGACGGCTGGCAGCGCGAGAGCTATCCGCTGCTCGATCCTTACGGCCTGGGCCTCACGCTGCTGCGGGACCGCGACGGCGCCCCCGTCGAGATCGCGCTCGACCTCCCGGGCGACCGCCGCCTGCACGCGCGCGTCTGGGTCGCCGACATCGGCCGGATCCCGCTGCTGCTGCTCGATTCCGAGACGCCCTCGAACTCCGACGAGATGCGCCGCGTCACCGACCGCCTCTACGGCGGCGGCGGCGAGCACCGCCTGCTGCAGGAGCTGCTGCTCGGCGTCGGCGGCGTGCGCGCGGTGCGCGCCTGGTCGGAGCTCACCGGCCGCCCCGCCCCCGACGTCTACCACACGAACGAGGGCCACGCCGGGTTCCAGGGACTCGAGCGGATGTCTGAGCTCATCACGCACGACGGCCTCAGCTACGACGAGGCCCTCGCGCAGGTGCGCGCGGGCACCGTGTTCACGACCCACACGCCGGTGCCCGCGGGCATCGACCGCTTCCCGCGCGACCTCATCGCCGACTACCTCGCGAGCGGCCTCTTCCAGGGTCTCGACGCGGGTCGGGCGATCTCGCTCGGCCTCGAGACCTGGGACGGCGGCGACCAGGGCGTCTTCAACATGGCGGTGCTCGGCCTGCACCTCGGCCAGCACGCCAACGGCGTCTCGGTGCTCCACGGCGAGGTCAGCCGCGGCATGTTCGGCATGCTGTGGCCGGGCGTCGACACCGACGAGGTCCCGATCACGTCGATCACCAACGGCGTGCACGCTCCGACGTGGGTGCACCCCGCCCTCAAGGCCGTGAGCGAGCAGGCCTGGGGCGACGCGCACACCGACACGCACGACTGGACCGACCGCGGGGTCGTGACGGACGCCGAGCTCTGGGGCGTCCGCCAGCAGATGAAGGGCGAGCTCGTGGCCGAGGCGCGGCGGCGGGTCGCAGCATCCGTCTCCAACGGCCACACCCCCGCGTGGGTGGAGGACCTGCTCGACCCGGAGGTGCTGACCATCGGCTTCGCGCGCCGCGTGCCGACGTACAAGCGCCTCACGCTCATGCTGCGCGACCCCGAGCGGCTGACGCGCCTGCTCACCGACCCCGAGCGTCCGGTGCAGATCGTGATCGGCGGCAAGTCGCACCCGGCTGACGACTCGGGCAAGATCCTGATCCAGCAGCTCGTGCGCTTCAGCCGCGACCCGAAGGTGCGCGGGCGCATCGTGTTCCTGCCGGACTACGACATCACGCTCGCCAAGGACCTCTACCCCGGCTGCGACGTGTGGCTCAACAACCCGCTGCGCCCGCTCGAGGCGTGCGGCACGAGCGGCATGAAGGCCGCGCTCAACGGCGCACTGAACCTCTCGATCCTCGACGGGTGGTGGGACGAGTGGTACGACGGCGAGAACGGCTGGGCGATCCCGACGGCCGACACCGCATCGAACGACGAGGAGCGCGACGACGCCGAGGCGGCGGCCCTCTACGACCTCATCGAGCACCAGCTCGTTCCGCGCTTCTACGAGCGCGAGGGCGGCATTCCGCTGCGCTGGCTCGAGATGGTGCGCCACACGATGACCGAGCTCGGCAAGAAGGCGACGAGCGACCGCATGGTGCGCGACTACGTCCAGCGTCTGTACGTGCCGGCGGCGGCGCACGACGTGGCGCTGCGGGCGAACGAGTTCCTCGAGGCGCGCGCGGTCGCCGCGTTCGTGGCCCGCGTGCGCGAGGCCTGGGGTCGCGTGTCGATCGCGAGCGTCGACAGCTCGGGCATCCCGCAGCAGGCGCAGGCGGGCGACACCCTCGAGGTGCGCGCCGACGTGCGGCTCGACGGCCTCTCACCCGACGACGTCGCGGTCGAGCTGCTGTACGGCGCGACGAACCAGGATGACGCGCTGTCGCGCGACCACTCGGTGTACCGCCTCTCCCCCGGCGAGTCGGCGGCGGACGGCGCGACGGTGTTCAGCGGCACCCTCCCCCTGAGCCTGACCGGCACGTTCGGCTACACCGTCCGCGTGCGCCCCGCGCACCCGCAGCTCGTGTCGCCGGTGGAGCTCGGCCTCGTCACGTACGCCTCGTAAGTCTTCGCACACGGATGCTGCGGCCCGGCGCGCTGCGCCGG
>NZ_JBHTUV010000014.1:0-69244 GCF_042793475.1 Microbacterium sp. NPDC056569
GCCGTCCTGGACGGCCGCGCATGCCGGTTCGAGCAGCGCGAAGGGCGCGACGGCTCAGGCGTCGGCGACGCCGAGCACGTCCAGCAGCCACGCGAGCTCGAAGGCACGCTCGCGCCAGGCGTTGTAGCGGCCCGACACGCCGCCGTGGCCGGCGACCATCTCGCACTTCAGCAGCGCGTCGGCGCCGACCTCGCGCAGGCGCGCGACCCACTTGGCGGGCTCGACGTACAGCACGCGGGTGTCGTTGAGCGACGTGACGGCGAGGATGCGCGGGTACGCGGCATCCGTCCGCACGTTCTCGTACGGCGAGTACGACTTCATGTAGGCGTACACGTCGGCGTTGTGGAGGGGGTCGCCCCACTCGTCCCACTCGATGACCGTGAGCGGCAGCGACGGATCGAGGATCGTCGTGAGCGCATCGACGAACGGGACGTCCGCGAGCACGCCGGCGAACAGCTCCGGCGCGATGTTGGCGACCGCGCCCATCAGCAGGCCGCCGGCGGAGCCGCCCTCGGCGACGAGCTGGGAGGCCGTGGTGTAGCCGTTGTCGATGAGGTGCAGCGCGCTGTCGACGAAGTCGGTGAACGTGTTGCGCTTGTTGAGGAGCTTGCCGTCCTCGTACCACTGCCGGCCCATCTCACCGCCGCCGCGCACGTGCGCGACCGCGAACACGACGCCGCGGTCGAGCTCCGACAGGCGCGGCACCGAGAAGCCGGGCTCGATCGAGTGCTCGTAAGAGCCGTACCCGTACAGGTGCACCGGGCGCGGGGCGACCCCGGCGTCGCCGAACGACCTCTTGTAGACGAGCGAGATCGGGATCTGCGTGCCGTCCTGCGCGGTGGCCCACACGCGCGCCTGCGCGTAGTCGTCGGGCTCGTAGCCGCCCAGCACGGGCTGACGCTTGCGCAGGTGCAGCTCGCGCGTGGCGACATCGAGGTCGTACACGGTGCCCGGCGTCACGAACGAGCCGTAGCCGAGCCGCAGCAGCGGCGGAGCCCACTCGGGGTTGCCGCCGGTGCCGACCGAGTAGAGCGGCTCGTCGAACGAGATCTCGTCGACGGCGCCCGTCCCGTAGTCGAGCATGCCCAGGCGCGCGAGGCCGCCGCGGCGGTAGCCGACGACGCCCCAGTCGCGGAAGGTCGACACGCCCAGCAGGCGCTCCCCCGGACGATGGGGGATCACGACAGCGCGGTCGCCGGACGGATCGGATGCTGCCACCCGCACCAGCTCGAAGTCCAGGGCTCCGTCGTTGTGGAGGATGAACAGGACGTCCTCGCCGTCGACGACCGCGTGCTCGGAGTCGTACTCGACGCCCTCGGTGCGCGGCCACACCACGCGCGGCTCGCCGCGGAGGTCGTCGGCATCCAGGAGCCATTCCTCCGACGTGATGGACGAACCGAGGCCGATCACCAGGAAGCGGTCGCTGCGGGTGAACCCCGCGCCCACCCAGTACTTCTCGTCGGGCTCGTGGAAGAGCTTCGCGTCGTCGGCGACGGACGTGCCGAGCTCGTGCAGCCACACGGTGTCGGGGCGCCACGCGTCATCGACGGTCGTGTAGACGATGAAGCGGCCGTCGGGGGAGAAGGTGGCACCGGCGAAGGTGTCGGGGATCTCGTCGGGAAGCTGCTCGCCTGTCACGAGGTTGCGCACGCGCACGGTGTAGCGCTCGTCCCCGGCGACGTCGACGCCGTAGAGCATGAGCGTGCCGTCGTTCGAGACCTCGAAGCTCCCGAGGGAGAAGAACTCGTGCCCTTCGGCCTCGACGTTGCCGTCGAGCAGGATCTGCTCGCCGGCGACCTCGACGTCCGGGGAGAGCTCGGGCGGCGTCCAGTCGTCGGCGGATGCGAGCGGGGCGCGGCACTGGATGCCGTACTGCTTGCCCTCCAGCGTGCGGCCGTAGTACCACCAGTCGCCGCGGCGGGTCGGCACCGACAGGTCGGTCTCGAGCGTGCGGCCCTTGATCTCTCCGAAGATGCGCTCGCGCAGACCTTCGAGGTGCGCCGTGCGCTGCTGCGTGTACGCGTTCTCGGCCTCGAGGTGCGCGATGACAGCGGCGTCCTCCTTCTCGCGGAACCACTCGTAGCGGTCTTCGACGTCATCGCCGTGATGCGACCGGACGGTGATCCTGCCCTGGGCGACGGGCGGGCGGGTGCCGGCGACAGGGGTGGACGAAGAGGATGCGGAGTCGCTGAGAGTCACCGTTCCACGCTAGTCGTCTCCGAGTTGACCGTCAGGGTCGCCGATGTAGGATTCTTCCTGGCCGGTTGCCGGTTCCTGAATTCTTGGTGAACTGTTCGTTCGTCGCGCCGATCCCGTCGGCACACCCCTCTCCACTCCTCCTCACCGAAAGCGAACGGTGGAAACCGCAACCCTCATCATCGTTCTGGTGATCGCGCTGGCGCTGTTCTTCGATTTCACGAACGGCTTCCACGACACGGCGAACGCGATGGCGACGCCCATCGCCACCGGCGCGCTCAAGCCGAAGACCGCAGTCCTGCTCGCCGCAGTCCTCAACCTGGTCGGCGCATTCCTGTCGACCGAGGTCGCACAGACGATCTCGGGCGGCATCATCAACGAGGATCAGATCGCGCACGACATCTTCCCCGAGATCATCCTCGCCGGCCTCATCGGCGCGATCACGTGGAACATGCTGACGTGGCTCCTCGGCCTTCCCTCGTCGTCGTCCCATGCCCTGTTCGGCGGGCTGATCGGCGCCACCATCGTCGGCGTCGGCGTCACCGCGGTCAACTTCGGCGTGGTGATGTCGAAGGTGATCCTCCCGGCGTTCATCGCGCCGGTGACCGCCGGTGTGATCGCGTTCACGGCGACCAAGCTCGCCTACGTGCTGACGCGGCGCTACGACAGCAAGCCCGACGGGCGTGACGGGTTCCGTTTCGGCCAGATCTTCACGTCGTCGCTGGTCGCCCTCGCGCACGGCACGAACGACGCGCAGAAGACGATGGGCATCATCACGCTCCTGCTCATCACCGCCGGACTGCAGTCCGCGTCGAACCCCGAGCCGCAGACCTGGGTGGTGTTCGCCTGTGCGATCACGATCGCGCTGGGCACCTACATGGGCGGCTGGCGCATCATCCGCACGCTCGGCAAGGGCCTCACCGAGGTCAAGCCGGCACAGGGCTTCGCCGCCGAGGCGTCGACGGCGTCGACGATCCTCGCCTCCAGCGCCCTCGGCTTCGCGCTGTCGACCACGCAGGTCGCGTCGGGCTCGGTCATCGGCTCCGGCCTCGGACGCCGCGGCTCGCAGGTCCGGTGGCGCACCGCCGGCCGGATCATGGTCGGCTGGGTCCTCACTCTTCCGGCGGCCGGTGCCGTCGGAGCCGCTGCCGCGCTGATCGTCGTCTGGCTGCCGGTGTGGGGCGTGATCATCGACTCCGTGCTCGCCGTCGCGATCATCCTCGGGCTCTTCCTGCGTTCTCGTCGCGACGAGGTCACGGCGGCGAACGCGATGAGCGAGGTCGCCGATTCCGGTCGCGCCGTCAAGGTGAAGCGCAACCCGCCGCCCACGCGCCGCCAGCGTGCGCTCGCGCGCGAGGAGGCCCGGCGCGTCGCCGCGGCCGAGGCAGCCGCGAAGAAAGCCGCAAAGGCGGCCAAGGCCGCCGGGCGATCCGAGGGCCGCCCCAAGGACGGAGGCCCGCGATGATCATCAACTGGCTCGCGTTCGTTCAGGTCTTCATTGCGGCGTTCACGGCGGCGGTCCTCGTCGTCGGGTTCTACGCCCTCGGACTGCGTCTGCTCGTGCGCGCCGGCCGTGCGCCGGTGGTCGCCCCGGCCGAGTTCACCGACGCCATCACCGTCATCTCCGAGAAGGATGCGCGGCGCGCCGAGAAGGCCGCCGCGAAGGCGGCCAAGCGCAGCCCCCTGACCGAGGGGCAGAAGCGGTTCGCCCTGCTGGGCGCCTACGCGTGCTTCGCGGTGTGCGCCGCGGCGGTCCTCGGCGGACTGCTGCTGATCATCTTCAACCACTGACCGCGGCGGGCCACGGTGACCGGCCGCCGGGCGACGGCCTAGGCTGAGGCCCATGGCCACCGCCGCACCGGTCCGATTCGGTCAGTATCCGCCCGCGCGGCGCACGCTGCTGCATGTGAGCGACACGCACCTGCTGGCGGGCAACGCGCCGCTCGGCGGCCGTTTCGACACCGCGGCGAATCTCGCCCGGACGCTCGAGGCGGCCGAGGCCACCGGCATCCGTCCCGACGCGATCGTGTTCACGGGAGACTTGACGGATCTCGGCGAGCCAGAGGCGTACGCGGCGCTGCGCGAGACCGTCGAGCCGGTCGCGGCGCGGCTCGGCGCCCCCGTGGTGTGGGTCGCCGGCAACCACGACGAGCGCCCGGCGCTCCGCCGCGACCTGCTCGGCCTCGAGGCGACCGAGGAGCCCGTCACCGGCGTGTGGGATCTCGGCGGGCTGCGGCTCATCGGCCTGGACTCGACGGTCCCCGGCTGGCACCACGGCGACCTCGATCACGGGCAGCTCGAGTGGCTGCGGCACGAACTGGCGACGCCGGCGCCGCTCGGCACGATCCTGGCGCTGCACCACCCGCCGCTGCCGTCGCACGTCCCGCTGTTCGACATCCTCGAGCTGCGCGATCAGGGGCGGCTCGCCGACGTGATCGCCGGCTCCGACGTGCGCGCGATCCTCGCCGGTCACCTGCACTACTCCACGAGCGGCACGTTCGCCGGCGTCCCGGTGAGCGTCGCCGCCGCCACCTGCTACACGATGAATCTCGCGCGACCCGCGGCGGAGGTCAACGGCATGGACGCCGGACAGTCGTTCCACCTCGTGCACGTCTACGACGACACCATCACCCATGCAGTGGTGCCCGTCGTCGATGCGCCGACCGGCGACTTCTTCTCCGCCGAGTGGGTCGAGCGGATGTCGCGTCTCACGCCCGAGGAGCGCCTCGAGGCGTTCTCGCGCAAGCGTCCCTGACGACCTCATCGCGAGAGTGCGCGACCGCCGCCATGTACGTGGGGGCGGGCCCCTGTGTACGCCGTGTACAACCCGGCGCGTCACCGCCGCAGGTAGGCTCGAAGCATCCCCGCACACCGCTGTGAACGACCCACGAGGACTGCACACATGGCTCTGGACGCAATGACGCGAACCCGCATCGAGACCGACTCCCTGGGATCCCTGGAGATCCCCGCCGACGCGTATTGGGGCATCCACACCGCCCGCGCGCTGGAGAACTTCCCGATCTCGAAGAGGCCGATCTCGGTCTACCCCGACCTGGTGCGGGCGCTCGCGATGGTGAAGCAGGCGTCGGCCCGGGCGAACCGCGAGATCGGCGTGCTCGACCCCGCGAAGGCCGACCTCATCGACCGCGCCTCGCAGCTGGTCATCGACGGCGACTTCCACGATCAGTTCGTCGTGGGCGTCATCCAGGGCGGCGCGGGCACGTCGACCAACATGAACGCGAACGAGGTCATCACCAACGTCGCGCTCGAGCTCGCCGGTCGGCCCAAGGGCGATTACGCGTTCCTCTCGCCGATCGACGACACCAACCGCAGCCAGTCGACCAACGACGTCTACCCGACCGCGATCAAGGTGGGTCTCGGCCTCGACCTGCAGACCCTGCTCGAGGAGCTCGACCTGCTGCGGCAGTCGTTCCTCGCGAAGGCCGTCGAGTTCCACGACGTGCTCAAGGTCGGCCGCACCCAGCTGCAGGACGCCGTGCCGATGACGCTGGGCCAGGAGTTCCACGGGTTCGCCACCACGCTCGGCTACGACCTGCAGCGTCTCACCGAGAACGCGTACCTGCTGTACGAGGTCAACATGGGGGCGACCGCGATCGGCACCGGCATCACGACGCACCCGTCGTATGCTCCCGCGGTGCTGCGTCACCTGCGCGAGATCTCGGGTCTCGACCTCGCCACGGCGACCGACCTCGTCGAGGCCACCAGCGACACCGGCTCGTTCATGTCGTTCTCGGCATCGCTCAAGCGCAATGCGATCAAGCTCTCGAAGATCTGCAACGACCTGCGTCTGCTGTCCTCCGGCCCGCAGGCCGGTTTCGGCGAGATCAACCTCCCCGCTCGCCAGGCCGGGTCCAGCATCATGCCCGGCAAGGTCAATCCCGTCATCCCCGAGGTCGTCAACCAGGTGGCGTTCTCCGTCGCCGGGGCCGACCTCACGGTCACGATGGCGGTCGAGGGCGGGCAGCTGCAGCTCAACGCGTTCGAGCCCGTCATCGCCCACTCGATCTTCCAGTCCATCACCTGGCTGCGTCAGGCGATGTTCACCCTGCGTGTCAATTGCATCGACGGCATCACCGCGAACCGCGAGCGGCTCGGAGCCATGGTCGGCTCGTCGGTCGGTGTCATCACCGCCCTCACTCCGTTCATCGGCTACGCGGCGGCCGCGGCGCTCGCCAAGACCGCACTGCTGACCGGCCGCGGCGTCGCCGACCTCGTGGTCGAGGCGGGCCTCATGTCGCGCGACGAGGTCATCAAGCAGCTCTCACCCGCCCGCCTGTCGGGGCTGGAAACGATCACCGCCGCGATCCCGGTGGTGCCGGCGCCGGCGGAGATCGTCGAGGAGGCGTCGGCGGACACGCGCTGAATCTGTTGCCGTGGGGGCTCACGGTCGATAACGTCGGGTGACTCGAACGAAAGGCGAGAAATGACCGATCCGCAGAACTCGGCGGCACCCGAGCCGCCGCAGCAGCCCGCGTCGCAGCCGACTGCGCCTCAGCCGCCCGCCGCCAGCCCCATTCCGCCGGCACAGCCGGGCCCCGACGCGCCGACGTATCCTGCGGCTGCGCCTGCGTACAACACCGCTCCGCCCTCCTACGCGGCGGCGCCGCCGGCGGCGTACGGCGCTCCCGCAGACGCGCCGGTCCCGGGCAAGACGCTCGGCATCCTGGCGTTCGTGCTGTCGTTCTTCATCCAGCTCGTCGCCCTGATCCTGGGCATCGTGGCGCTCGTGCAGAGCAAGAAGGCCGGTGTCAAGAACGGCTTCGCGCTGGCGGCGATCATCATCTCGTCCGTGCTGATCGTGGTGGGGATCATCGTCGGCATCGTGCTCGCCATCACGCTCGGCGCGGCCGCGGCCGAATACGCCCGCCTGTGCGCCGAGTACGGCACCGGCGTGCACGAGATCGGCGGCGTCACCGTCACGCTCACCTGCCCGTCGAACTGACGGAGGCATTCGTCGAAGGGCGGGTCCGCAGCGCGGGCCCGCCTTTCGCCGCTCGGAGGACCGACCTCAGTCGACGATGCGGCAGTGCGTGGTGAGGGCGCCGATGCCGTCGATCCCGACCGTGACGGTAGACCGGTCCCGCAGGAACACCTGAGGATCCCGCGAGTAGCCGGCCCCACCGGGGCTCCCCGTCGAGATCAGCGTCCCCGGCAGCAGCGTCGCCGACTTCGACAGGTGCGAGATCAGCGTCGCGACCGGTCGCACCATCTGGCCGGTGGACGCGTCCTGCAGCGTCGTGCCGTCGAGCACGGTCCAGATGTGCAGGTCCTGCGGGTCGGGCACCTCGTCCGCCGTCACGACGAACGGACCGGTCGGCGTGAACCCGTCGAACGACTTGCAGCGTGACCACTGCGCCTCGGAGTACTGGATGTCGCGCGCCGTGATGTCGTTCACCACCGTGTAGCCCCACACGTGGTCGAGGGCCCGCTCGGGCGTGACGTCCTTCGCGGGGGTGCCGATGATGACGCCGAGCTCGGCCTCGTAGTCGACCGACTCGCTGAGCGACCGCGGCCAGATCGTCGTGTGGTCGTGTCCGGCGAGCGAGTTCGGCCAGAGCACGAACACGGTGGGTGTCGAGTCGGTCTTGAGCCCCAGCTCGCTCGAGTGAGCGGCGTAGTTGAGGCCGATCGCGAGGATGACCGGCGGTGCGAGGACGGCGGACGCGAACCGCATGCCGTCGAGCGGATGCTGCTTCGCCCGGCCGGCGGCATCCTGCACGCGTGCGAGCACCTCGTCGCCCCCGGCGATGAGTTCTTCGAGGACGCGGGGCGCTCCGTCGAACAGCTCCTCGACCAGAACCGCGTGATCGCCCTCGACGAGTGCGAGCTTCGGCTCGCCCGACTCCGGTGGCACGACATGGGCGAAGCGCATGCCCCCAACCTAGTCGCCGGGTCGCCCGGGCGGGCGGTCCACAGCCCGTGTGACGGGTGAGCGTTCTGCACCCATAGGCTGTGCGCATGACGCTCGACCCCGGTGCCTCCCGTCCCCGGCCCTCTCTCACGCCGCCGGAGTTCGCCTCGGCGCTCGCGCAGCCCCGCGTCGCCGCACCCGCCGCGATCACGCCGCCGGCGACCTCGCCCGCACCCGTGCAGATCCCCACCGCCGCCGCCTCGCGCCGCGGCCGCAGCGCCTCGATCTGGATCATCGGCGTCCTCGTGCTCGTGCTGATCGTGCTGGTGGCGTACTTCCTCGAGGCACTGGGCCCGGGGGCGTCGCTCATCGGGATGGTACTCGCCGTGGTGCCGCTCGTCGGCGTGCTGCTGGCGGTGCGGATCGTGGACCGCTGGGAGCCTGAGCCTCGTGGGCTCCTCGTCCTGGCGATCGCGTGGGGCGGGATCGCCGCCGTCGGCATCGCGCTCGGCGTCGACCTGCTGCTGTCGATGGCGTTCGGGCCGGCGACCGGGATTCGCGAGGTGCTTCAGCCGGTCGTCCAGGCACCGGTCGTCGAGGAGTTCGCGAAGGGGCTCGGCGTCTTCCTCATCTTCGCCACCGCGCGGCGCGCGTTCGACGGGCCGGTCGACGGCATCGTCTACGGCGCGCTGGTGGGCGCCGGCTTCGCGTTCACCGAGAACATCCAGTACTTCGCCGTGAGCTTCATCGAAGGAGGCGCGGCCGAGGCGACGACGACGTTCTTCCTGCGCGGCATCCTGTCGCCCTTCGCACACGTCATGTTCACGAGCGTCACCGGCTTCGCTCTCGGTCTCGCAGCGCGGCGCGGCCTGTCGACAGGGCAGGCGATCGGACCCGGGCTGGTCGGGCTCGCAGGCGCCATCGCGCTGCACGCGTTCTGGAACGGGTCGGCGATGTTCGGCGACTTCTTCCTCCTGTACCTGACGCTGCAGGTGCCGCTGTTCATCGGGTTCATCCTGGGCATCGTGGCGCTCAGGCGGGAGGAGTCGCGGCTCACTCGGCGCCGGCTGGGGGAGTATGCCGCCGCCGGATGGTTCACTCCGCAGGAGGTCGACATGCTCGCCACGTCGGCGGGACGGAAGGCGGCGCTCGCGTGGGCGCAGACCCTGCGAGGAGACCGCACCGCGCTCATGAAGACCTTCATCACGGACGCCACGGCCCTGGCGGCGACCCGCCAGCGCGCGATCACCGGGCGCGACCCGCAGGCATCGGCCGAGGAGCGGGACCTGCTCGCGAAGACCGCCGCGACCCGCGCGGCCATGTTCGCGCCGTAGCCCCGAGCGGAGCGAAGACCCCCGCAGACGAAGACTCAGCGCTCGGTGCCGCGGCGATGCCTGCGTGTCTACCGAGCGCTGAGTTGGTCTGTCCCCAGCATGCCTGGGGGCCCGCGCGGGTGTCAAGAGAACGCCGACGGTTCCCCTGACGGCGAACTCGCTCGGCGCGCGCGGCACCTGGATGGTTGGATGGACGCATGACTGACGACCGCACCAAGCCCGAGATCGACGCACCCGCCGGCCCGGCGCCGGCCGACCTCGTCGTCCGCGACATCGTCGTGGGCGAGGGCGCCGAGGCGAAGCCCGGCGACACCGTGACCGTCCACTACGTGGGCGTCGAGTACGAGACCGGCGAGGAGTTCGACTCGTCGTGGAACCGCGGTGAGAGCATCCAGTTCCCGCTCCGCGGCCTCATCCAGGGCTGGCAGGACGGTATCCCGGGCATGAAGGAGGGCGGTCGCCGCGAGCTCGTGATCCCGCCGCACCTCGCCTACGGTCCGGCCGGCGGCCACTTCCTCGGCGGCAAGACGCTGATCTTCGTCATCGACCTCATCAAGGTCGGCTGACCCCGCTTCGATCCTTCAGAGGGACGGATGCCGCGGCATCCGTCCCTCCGTCGTCTCCATGTGTTCGCAGGAAATGTGCATTCATGGGAATAGAAAGTCTACGAGGCTGTGTTGGACCCGGTATGCCCGTTGCCGCGGGCGCCCCACACGGACCTGACACACGAAGGACGACCATGACCGACTCCACCACGATCGACGTTCCCGGCTACAAGGCGGGCACCTGGGTGCTCGACCCCGCTCACAGCGAGGTCACCTTCAGCGTGCGCCACATGATGATCTCGAAGGTGCGCGGCACGTTCGGCATGAAGAGCGCGACCCTGATCGCCCCCGAGAACCCGCTGGACGCCCAGGTGGAGGCATCCGTCGACGTCACGTCGGTCGACACCAAGGACGAGGGTCGCGACAACCACCTGCGTTCGGCCGACTTCTTCGACACCGAGAACCACCCGACCATGGAGTTCCGTTCGACCGGTGCCCGCGTCGAGAAGGGCGAGTTCCTCGTCGACGGCGACCTCACCATCCGCGGCATCACCAAGCCCGTCACCTTCGAGTTCGAGTTCGGCGGCTTCGGCACCGACCCGTGGGGCAACTACAAGGCGGGCGCGACGGCGAAGACCGTCGTCAACCGCGAGGACTTCGGCCTCACCTGGAACGCCGCCCTCGAGACCGGCGGTGTGCTGGTCGGCAAGGACGTCACCATCACGCTCGACCTGCAGGGCGCCCTCCAGCAGGACTGATCGCCTCAGACGCGCACGAAGAGCGGATGCCTCGACCCGAGGCATCCGCTCTTCGTCTGCGTGTGGCGGAGCTCAGCCCGACACCGACACCGTCTCGCGCACGCTTCCGGCGCCCTCGACGAGGTCGGCGTGGACGTGGGCCACGCCCCGGCGCGCCACCTTGTTGCGCCGGATCGTGCCGTCGATCGACGTGAAGTGCTCGGTCGAGTCCTCGTCGGTGAGGTACACCGGCTGAACGATGGTCCAGTCGAGCTCGGAGCCGCGCAGCACGCCCTCCTGGATCTCGGAGTCGATGATCTGCGGGCGGATGAGCAGTGCGAACAGGATGCGATCGATCAGGCGCAGGAGCGAGCGCGTGTCGCCGACGCCGTACGATGACTGCACCACGAGGCGGTGGACGCCGGCGCGCCGCGCGGCCGCCACGATCTCCGCGGTGCCCTTGGAGCGCACGTCGTCTCGGGTGCCACGGGCGCCCCGCAGCCGGACGCGCAGCGGCGGCTCCGAGATGCCCAGCGTGACGACGATCGCGTCGTGGCCCGGGATCACGGCATCGAGGACGGATGCCCGGGTGGCGTCGCCGTCGACGCGCTCGAGGTCCGGCTGGGCGGGGAGCGAGGAGGCGCGGCGCGCGAGCGCCGTGACTCGGTGCCCTCGTTCGAGGAGGGCGTCGCAGACGGCGCGGCCGGATCCGCCGGTGGCGCCGATGACCAGGATGTTCATGAGGGTCTCCCTTCGGTGGTGTTCTCACCCTCGCAGTCCACACTCGGATGATCTATCGTCAGCAGTACGCATTTCTTGATCGATCGTCCGGAGGCGAGATGAGCGTCGCGATGCCGTGGGACAGCGAGGATGCCTTGACGGCGGCCCTCTACCGGGTGCGCATGCGCGGCGCGTTCTACTCCTGGACCGAGGCGTCGACCGAGTGCGCCGTCGAGATGCCGCAGTTCCCGGGCACGCTGAGCTTCCACATCGTCGCGCACGGCACGGCGTACCTCGAGGTCGACGGAGCCGAGCCGGTGCGACTGGGCGCCGGCGAGCTGGCCCTCGTGCCGCGGGGGATCGGTCACCGCGTCGCGACGACGCCGGGCGCGGAGGTCGTCGGTCGCGCGGACCTGCTGCCCCAGGCGATGCTCGGCGACGCGTTCTCGGTGCTCCGCATCGGGCCGGAGCTCGCCGAGCCGCCGCTGGCGCTCCTGTGCGGCGTCGTCGCGTTCGACTCGCCGGCCGTCGACGACATGCTCGCCGTGCTCCCGCCGATCGTCACCGTGGACTCCGCGCGCCACCCCGTGATGGCGGCGCTGCTGCCGCTGCTCTCGCGAGAGCTGCGAGAGCCGAAGCCGGGTGGGGATGCCGTCGCGACACGCCTCGCGGACGTCCTCGTCGTCGAGACCGTCCGGGCCTGGCTGGCCGATGACCACACGGACTCGAACGGGTGGCTCGCGGCGCTGCGCGATCCGCAGCTGGGCGCGGCCCTCGCCGCCGTGCACCGCGATCCGGGGCACCCGTGGACCCTCGACGCGCTGGCCCGCCGCGCGACGATGTCGCGGTCGGTGTTCGCGGCGCGGTTCGCCTCGGTGGTGGGGATGCCGCCGATGGCGTATGTGTCGGCCGCGCGGATGCGCGGCGCGCGCGCCATGCTTGCCGAGGGGCGCAGCGTGGCGGCCGTCGCCGCCGCGCACGGCTACGGCTCGGAGGCCGCCTTCAGCCGCGCGTTCACGCGCGTGACCGGTGAGACGCCCGGGCGGGTGCGCCGCAGCGCGGCCTGAGACCGCAGTGCGGTCGCGGCGTCAGCTTCGCGGTCGCCGGCCCAGCCGGTCCTGGGCGAGCAGGATGCCGAGGAACACGACGACCGCACCGGCCGGCTCGTTCCACGAGATCGTCTCGCCGAGGATCACGATGCCGAGGATCACGCCGACGACGGGGGTGATGTAGGTCACCGTCGAGGCGCGGGTCGGCCCCCAGGCACGCACGGTGTTCTGGTTCCACACGTACGCGATGCCGGTGCCGAGGCACCCGAGCAGCAGCAGGCTGACGACGATCGGCACGTCGAGGCGCACCGGCGTCAGCACGAGGAACGGGGTCAGGAGCGCCATGACGACGCCGGCCATCGCGATGTAGCCGAAGGTGAACGCGAGCGCCGACATCCCGGTGTTCGAGACGAAGCGCCGCATGTAGGCGAAGCTGAAGCCGTAGCTCGCGGTCGCGCCGAGGATGGCGAGCTCGGCGACCAGGCTGCCGTCCAGCGAGACGCCCTGCCAGGGCGCGATGATCACGACGACACCGAGGATGCCGACGCCGATCCCGACGACCTGCAGGGCCTTCAGCCGCTCGACGCGGAACACGAGCCACGCCATGATCGCCGTCATGATCGGCGTCGTCGCGTTGAAGATGCTCGCGACGCCCGAGCTGACATGCTGCTGTGCCCACGAGAACAGCAGGAACGGGATGACGCAGAAGGTGAGCCCGAGCACGGTCAGGTGCGCCCACACCCTGAGGCTGCGGGACAGGTGCTCGCGCCGCAGGAGCACCAGGGCGCCGAGCGTGAGGGCGCCGAGGAGGATCCGTGTCCACGCGACCTGCGCGGGGGAGATGCCGGTGAGCGACACCTTCATGAACAGGAAGCTCGCACCCCACACGATCCCCGCGAGCACGAACTGCACCGTGATCCAGTGCGGCGACGGCAGCTTCTCTGCACGCAGTGCCGGGGGAGGCGTTCGAGTCGAGGTCACGGTGGCCACGGTACGCCCGCCCGCAGACGCCCGAGCCGCGGAAGGGATGCGACGTCCGAAATCCGCCGATGTGCGGCGGTCCGGCTACGGCGCGGAGCCGCTCAGGGAACGGGATTCTCTGCGTCGTAGGCGCGGAACCGCGGGCTGAACCGCACCAGTGTCGCCACCAGCCCGACGATGATGAACCCGCCGAGCAGCGGCGGGAACCAGAGGGCCGTGAGCGTCGCCAGTGTGCCGGCGTAGAGCGCGCCGAGGCGGGGTCCACCCGCGACGACGACGATGAAGATGCCCTGCAGACGCCCGCGGATGGCGTCGGGCACGGCCGACTGCACCATCGTGTTGCGGAAGATCGAGCTGACGTTGTCGGCGGCTCCCGAGATCGCGAGCACCAGGCAGGCGAGGGCGATGAGCGTGAGGTTCGGGGTGTCGGCGTCGACGCCCGCGGGCGCGAACCACCCCAGCGCCGCAGCGCCGAGGACGAGGCCGAGCGCGGCGATCGAGCCGCCGTAGACGAGGATCGCCCGCTCGATCCCGAGACCCTGACGACGGATCGCGCCGACGCGGCCGGAGAACAGGCTCGACGCGAACGCGCCCGCCGCGACCGATGCCGTGAGCACGCCCGTCGTGATCGGACCGCCGCCGAGCAGCACCGCACCGATCGCAGGGAAGAGCGACAGCGGCTGGCCGAACGTCATCGCGATGATGTCGAGGATGAACTGCAGGCGGATGTTCGCCGCGCGGCGGAGGAAACGCCAGCCGTCCCGCAGCGACTCGAGGCCCGGCCGCACGATCTCGCCCTCGGGTCGCAGCGTCGGAAGGGTCCACAGCCCGAGGAAGAGCGAGGTCATCAGCACGACGTCGAGCGTGTAGGTCCACGCGTAGCCGGTCAGCGCGACGAGCACGCCCGCGAGCGCCGGGCCGGCCATCACCATGATCCCCACCGTGATGCCGCCGAGCGCCGAGGCCGCGGCGAGCAGCTCGCGGGGGAGCAGCCGGGGAACGATGGCCTGGCGGGTGGCGAGCACGATCGAGTTCGCCGCGGAGTTGACGATGCTGAGGACGTACAGCCACCACACCGTCTCGAGGTTCGCCCAGGTCAGCAGCGCGAGCAGCGCCGTCGAGCCGAACGTCACGGTCGCCGCGACCAGGGCGACCGCCCGCCGGTCGAAGGCGTCGGCGAGCATGCCGCCGTAGATGCCCGCGATGATCATCGGAACGAGGCCCGCGACCGCGATCATCGACACCGCGAACGTCGACGCCGTCAGGTCGTACATCTGCAGCATGATCGCGACGATGGTCAGCTGCCCGCCGAGTCCGGCGAGCGTCGAGCCGATCCACATGCGCGCGAACGCGGGACTGGCGCGGAAGGGCCGCAGGTCGATGAAGTGGCTGCGATGCTCCCCGGCGCTCACTCGTCGGCCTCGGTGTGCTGCACGTGTTCGAGCGTACCCGGGCAGCTCGACAGCGCGTTCGCCGCAGCATCCGTTCGCTGGTAGACTCTTCAGGTTGCCGTTGGATCGGCCGCGGAGAAAGAGAGCTCGCACATCGGGTGACGGGCACCGCGCAACAAGCAGAGAGGGGATCACCTATGGCACTGGAAGCAGACGTCAAGAAGGCGATCATCGAAGAGTACGCGACGCACCCCGGTGACACCGGATCCCCCGAGGTGCAGGTCGCGATGCTGACGCAGCGCATCAAGGACCTCACCGAGCACCTCAAGGAGCACAAGCACGACCACCACTCGCGTCGTGGGCTGTTCCTGCTCGTCGGTCAGCGCCGCCGTCTCCTGGGCTACCTCCAGGACATCGACATCAACCGTTACCGCTCGCTCATCGAGCGCCTCGGTCTCCGTCGATAAGGCATCGACCAGCGTTCAATCGCGCAAAACATTCTTGAGAAGGCCTCCCCACGGTGTGGGGAGGCCTTCGGCGTTCCTGGAGACCCCCCTGCTCACCTGTCACGAAGCGCCGCGCGGGGCGGCCGATTGTGACGGGCGAGCGGATGCTGCGGCCCGGGCGACGTCGAGGGGCACGTGCGAGACCGGGTCGAGGCCGGTGAGCGTGATCCATCCCAGTCGCCGCAGCATGCGCGCCTGCCAGACGCCCTGGCAGCCGGAGTGCAGATGGATGTCGGGCTCGTCGTCGTGCTCCTCGACGGTCACGGTGAGCGTGGGGGAGGGGGCGAAGATCGTCACGTCGCTCATCACGCCACGCTGAGCGCGGCTCAGTGCGTCCGGGACCCCCTTGCACGGGGCTGCGAGAAGTGCGTCACACGGAGCTCGCCGCCCGCGCCGCGACCAGATCCGCGTGGTGGATCCCGGCGACGTCGGGGTGGGCGCGCAGCCGCGACTTCAGCGCGTTCTCGCCGTACAGCGCGTGGATGGGGTTCGACGGATCCTGCGTCACTCCGCGGGCCTGAGCCGCGAGCTCGTCGGGCAGCTCGATGAGCGGCAGGCGCTTGTCGAGGGCGGGATTGAAGAAGAACGGGACGGAGATGCGGTCGCCGGGGTATCTCGGCGAGATGACGCGGTGCTTCGTCGCGATGAGGTAGCCCTGCGTCGCGTATTCGAGCAGCTCGCCGATGTTGACGACGAACGCGCCCGGCACGGGCGGGGCGTCGACCCACTCGCCCTCGCGCTCGACCTGGAGGCCGCCCTTGCCGGGCTCGACCCAGAGCAGCGTCAGCACGCCGGAATCCTTGTGGGCGCCCACGCCCTGCTGGGGTGTCGGGTCCTCCTTGCCGGGGTAGCGGACGATCTTGATGAGCGTCGAGGGCTCGCCGAAGTGCTCGTCGAAGTAGTTCTCCGGGGCGCCCAGCGACAGCGCCCAGGCGCGCAGCAGCTTGCGGGCGACGCCCGACAGGTGGTCGTGCCACTCCGACACGACCTCGCGGAGCTCCGGCTGCGCCTCGGGCCAGAGGTTCGGCCCGACGAGGCGCGAGAAGTCGGGGGCGCCGGGGTCGGTGATCGCCTCACGCTCGGGACCGATGTCGATCTGCTCGCGCCAGTCGACCTCGCCCTGCGTGCGTTCGCCGCCGACGCGGGTGTAGCCGCGGAAGTGGGGGCTGTTGACGTTCTCGATCGCCAGCTTGTCGACCTCGGGCAGGGCGAAGAAGTCCCGCGCCGCCCGGTGCAGCCGAGCCTCCAGCGCGGGCGAGACGCCGGTGCCGGTGAGGTAGAAGAACCCGACGTCGTGGGTCGCGGCGCGCAGGTCGTCGCGGAAGCGCGCGGCCTCCTCCGGGCCCGCGTCGAGCCGGGAGAGGTCGAGGATCGGCAGGTTGAGGTCGGTCATGGTGCGAGAGTAAGCGGGATGCTGCGGCCGCCGCCCGTTTGTTGCCGCGGGTTACCGGCGGCTCCACCGTTGCGCGTGCGACGTTCGTCGGGTGTGCTGGACGCATGACGCGTCCCCCACGCAGTGTGCTCGTGACCGGCTGTTCCACCGGCATCGGCCGGGAGACGGCATCCGTTCTCGCCCTGCGCGGCTGGCGCGTCTACGCGACGGCTCGCCGCCTCGACGCCGTCGCGGATCTCGAGAGGCACGGATGCCGCCTCCTCGAGCTCGACGTGACGGACGAGGCTTCGCGGACCGCTGCCGTGGACGCGGTCCTCGCCGCCGAGGGCACGATCGGCGCGCTGGTCAACAACGCGGGCATCAGCGAGCTCGGTGCGACGGCGGCCATGCCGGTCACGCACGTGGAGCGGATGTTCGCGACCAACGTGTTCGGCATGCTGAGCCTGACGCAGCTCGTCGTCCCCGGCATGCGCGCCCGCGGCGCCGGGCGCATCGTCAACATCGGCTCGATGAACGGACGCTGGATGATGCCGGGGATGGGCTCGTACGCCGCCACCAAGCATGCGCTCGAGGCATTCAGCGATGCCCTGCGCTATGAGCTCCGGCCCTTCGGCATCCAGGTGTCGGTCATCGCACCCGGCATGGTGACGACGGGGTTCGGTCACGCGGCCGCGCAGCGCAGCGATCCCGCCGCCGACGACCCGCGGTGGGCGGACTTCACCGCCCGCGTGTCGGAGCTGACGCTGACGTGGGACGCCGGTCCGCGCGCCCGCCTGGCGTGCTCGCCGCGCAACGTCGCCGAGCGCGTGGTGCGTGCGGTCGAGTCGCCGCGTCCGCGGGCGCGGTACCGCGTCGCGCCGTCGGCGGCGATCATGCTGTCGCTGCGGCGCGTGCTGCCGGAGCGGACGTTCGAGCGCGTGCTGCGCACGCAGTTCCCCTCTCCCCGGCCATGAGCAGGGCGATGGCCGGGCCGGCGTGCGGCCCGGCCACCACGATGCTCAAGGGGTGGGACGGTTCATGTCGGGGATGGTGATCGGGGTGGTCGTCCCCGACGCACCCCGGTTCAGGAACGCCATCGCGATCGCTCGCAGCAGCTGGTCGAACAGGTAGAAGTTCGCGGGCATCAGCGGCAGGAGCCCCTCGCGGAACGCGATGTAGCTCGGCCAGCCGACCCGGATGGTGGCCGCCGACACATAGTCGCGCGGCAGGCCGAGCCAGTCGCCGATCTCGTTCCCGAGCTGGTAGCGGACGAACTCGTTGAGGAACCCGCGCGTGACTCCGAGGTCCACCTGCGCCGTGAGACCGAGGAGCGTCTCGGCGAGCTCCTGGCCCTCGGGCGTCCAGGCGAGCTTGGGCGTCAGGATCTGAGCGGCCTGGGCGTGTGCGGCATCCCAAGTCGCGGGGATGTACTCGTCGTGCACACCGAGGAAGTGGAGGGCGACCTGCCACGAGTGCAGGAACGCCTCCTGATCGGCGGTGGACATCGGCACCCGCCACTCCTTGAGCTTCTTGTGCGCGAAGGTGCCGGTGCTGTGGAAGGTGACGAGGATGTCGTGGTTGCTGATGGGGATCTGCTCGTCGTGGCCGCTCTGCTGCCAGTGCGGCGACTGCGGAAGGAGGTGGCGCACGGCGGAGTGCACCATGCGCGTCTTGTTCGACGTCACCATGAACTCGCCGGTCGTCTCGAACGCGTTGATGTCGCTCAGGTCGTAGCCGAAGCTGAACGTCTTCGCGGCGCGGTCCTGCATGTCTGCGCCGCCCTTGGAGTGGTACACCGACCGCGCCTCGCGCGGGATGACGGTGCTCATGATGCCGCCGCCGATGCCGTAGATCATGAAGAGGTACGTGTCTTTGCGGCGATTGAAGTCCGCCGCGCGGCGCAGCTTCGTCCGGTCCGCCCAGGCGGGCAGCTTCGTCGCCCCCTGCAGGAACGTCGCGAGCTCGGGCGGCAGCCCGTTCGGCACCGGCTGCCAGTTGTTCACCCACGGGAGGATCGCGTCGTTGACCGCGGCGGTCTGTCCGCTCGAGATCACCGACGCCATGATGCGGTCGAGGTCGTCGTCCCACACCCACTGGGGATCGACGCCGGATCCGCTGCCGAGGACGGACGCCGCGGGCGACCACGACCAGGCCGCCTTGGGGATGGCGACGCCGGCGAGGCCGAGTGCGGCTCCGACGGTGAGTACGGAACGTCTGCTGATTTCGGGCATGGGGCACCTGCTTCCAGACAGGGATGGACCACGCCACGGCGACACCTTCGACACCGTTCCCGCACCTTCGATCCATCCAGGACGAATGTGATTCGCCGTTAACATATGGTGCGATGGCGCGCGGCACAACCCCCTGATCGCCAGGGCTTGCGGATCAGGTCAGCCGTTCTGACGAGGATCGGGTCGCGGCACGCGCGGCTGCTCCCGCGGGCGGCGCGAGCCGGTGGGGTCGTTGCGTCGCCCCTCGCGGCGGGCGAGGGTGCGATCGGCGAACAGCCATGCCGGCCGCGGCTCGACGAGCGGGCGGAAGACGCGGCGCACGGGTTTCGTCGCGAGCCCCAGCGCGATGAGCACGGATCCTACGATCACGAGCGGCAGCCAGAGCCACGTGGGCTCCGCATTGCGGAGCAGGCCGTTCTCGCGGAACGGGTAGAGCACGAAGGAGTGGAGCAGATAGACGTACATCGTGTACTGGCCGAAGTGCGTCCACCAGTGCGAGTCGCGCGGAACGAGCGCGAAGAACGCGGTCGACAGCACGACCGCGACGGCCATGAGCGCGAGGCGCACGCCGCCCGCCCACCACTGCGTTCCGCCGATCGACGCGTAGTTCTCGTCGTAGAACAGCCACTCGCGGAGGTTCATCGCTCGCCACTCGTCGACGAAGAACCACGCCGCCCATCCGGCGACCGCGAAGAGGCCGAGTCCTCCCACGAGAACCCACCAGGGGCGGCGGTCCAGCAGGCGCAGCCGCGCGACGATGTCGTGCTCGCGCAGCCACCAGCCGAGCGTGAAGAACGGCAGCAGCCCGAGGGTGCGCGACAGCGAGAAGGTCGAGCCGATGTTGGGGAGATACCCGGCGCCGATCGAGATCACGACCGTCCACAGCAGTGGCCAGCGCAGCAGCGCGAGGTACGGGAGCACGACGCGGAAGATGCCCAGCGCCAGCAGGAACCACAGCGTCCACGAGGGCTGCGTGATGTTCGGGTTCGCCTGACCCTCGACGATCCACTTCGTCAGCGTCCACAGCCCCTCGAACACGATGTACGGCACCAGGATGTCGGTGATCACGCGCGCCATCTGGGTCTTGGTCGGGGCGTCCGACTTCGAGAAGTAGCCCGAGATGATCGCGAACGCCGGCATGTGGAACGCGTAGATCACCAGGTACAGCCCCAGCGCGATGTCGGAGTCGTACGTGAGCCGCTGCACCGCGTGGCCGAGCACCACGAACACGATGCACGCGAAGCGGGCGTTGTCCCAGAAGGGCGTGCGCCGCCGCGGACGGGCGATCGATCCTGTGGGGGTTGTCGCCGTGGGCGGAACGCTGCTGCCGGTCATCGTCACCTCTCGCCGGGGCGCAGACCAGACTAGCCGCGCGTTCCGTGCTCCGCTTTCGCTTGACACCGAGTCCCACGCTGGCTGAGTCTGAGTTCGAGCGTGCCGACGTCGCGCGCCAGGAGGGACTCACGATGACGGATGCTGCGCCCCAGGCCGGATCGACGGGCTCGGCGACTGCGCGGCCCGTCGTCCAGGTGAGCGCCGGCGCGGTGCGCGGCACCCGCCACGGCGGGCTGGACCGTTTCCTCGGCATCCCCTATGCCGCGCCGCCCGTCGGCGAGCGCCGCTTCCGCGCCCCCGAGCCCGCGTCGCCGTGGGAGGGGGAGCGGGATGCCGCGACCTTCGGCCCGACCGCCCCGCAGCGTCCGTACAGCCCGGCGATCGCGAAGTACCTGGCGTCCGTCGATGTGCCCGGCGACGACATCCTCACCGTGAACGTGTGGACGCCCGCCGACCGCTCCGCGGACGCGGCCCTGCCGGTGATGGTGTTCGTGCACGGCGGCGCGCTGACGCGCGGCGCGGCCGCGCTGCCCACGTACGACGGCGAGCGGTTCGCGCGACACGGCCTCGTGTTCGTGTCGGTCCAGTACCGGCTCGGTCAGGAGGGGTTCGCGGTGCTGGACGACGTGCCGCAGAACCTCGGCGTGCTCGATCAGCAGGCTGCGCTTCGCTGGGTGCGACGCGAGATCGCGGCGTTCGGCGGCGACCCGTCCCGTGTCACCGTGATGGGGCACTCCGCCGGCGCCAACACGCTGGCGGCGCTCCTCGCTCTGCCGCACGCGAAGGAGCTGTTCGACCGGGCGATCCTGCAGTCCGGCCCGCTCGAGGCTCGGCCGCCCAAGAAGGCGGGCCGCATGTCGCGGGAGATCGCCAAGCGCCTTGCGGCGCCCGCCACCCGTGCGGGCTTCTCGGCCCTCTCCGCCGACGAGCTCGTCGCGCAGCAGACCGCACTCGCCGCGGCCGGCTCGCCGCTCGGCGGCGGTCCGTCCGTCGCGTTGGCGATCGGAGGCGAGGCTGTCCCACTGAACCCGCTCGATGCGCTGCTCGACGGCGCCGGCCGGGGCATCCCGGTGCTCGTCGGCTCGACCAGCGAGGAGTATCGGCTGTGGCTGGTCCCGTCCGGAGCGGTCGACAAGGCGAGCTGGCTCACGGTCACCCTCGCGCGGCTCGCCGCGCGCGTGCCTGCACGCATCGTCCGCGCGCACCGCGCGCGCCGGCCCGACGCGAAGCCGGGGGAGGTGCTGGGCGAGGTCATCGGCGACATCCTGCTGCGCGGCCCGATCACGCGGTTCGCCGACAGCCGGGTCGGGTCGGCGGACTCGCCCACGTGGGTGTACGAGTTCCGGTGGCGGAGCCCCGTCGACGGGCTCGGCGCCGCGCACGTCATGGAGCTGGGCTTCGTGTTCGATCGGCTCGCCGAGCCCGATGCGATCGGCATCGGCGGTCCCGACGGACCGCAGGCGCTCGCCGAGGCGATGCACCGGGCGTGGGTGTCGTTCGTGGTCGACGGCGATCCGGGCTGGGAGGCGTGGTCGGCGCACCGGCCGGTGCAGGCGTTCGACGCCGACGGCGGCCACATCGACTACGCGCCGCGCCAGGACGAGCTCGACGGCCTTCCCCGGGCGTAGTCTCGCAGGCGCGATGACGACGATCGACGACGCGCTGCAGCGCGACCAGGCCATTGGCGACCTCGACTGGCGGGTCTTCCCGACCGGCACCGAGCGCGACGTGTTCCACGCTCCCAGCGGCGGTCTCGCGCGCGTGCGCCTGGGCGACCGCGACGCACCGAGGGTCGTGCTCGTCCCCGGCGTGGCGGGCTCCAAAGAGGACTTCGTCCTGCTGTTCCCGCTGCTGGCCGCCGCCGGCTGCCGGGTCGAATCGTACGACATCGCCGGGCACTACGAATCGGCCGACGCCGGACCGCAGCACCTCGACCCGCCGCGCGGTTCCTACGACTACCCGCTGTTCGTCGACGACCTCGTCGCGATCCTCGAGGACGGGGATCCCGCCCATGTCCTCGGCTACAGCTTCGCGGGCCTCGTCACCGAGCTCGCCCTCGTCGCCCGCCCCGAGCTGTTCCGCAGCCTCACACTCATGGCCGCCCCGCCGGCGACAGGACAGGTGTTCCGGGGCGTGAAGCACATCGGTCCCATCTCCGACATGTCGCCGCACCGCGCCGCGGGGCTCATCCTGTGGGGCATCCGCTACAACCTCAACCGCACGCCTCCGGGGCGCATCGCCTTCGTGCGCGAGCGTCTCGGCGTGACGGGACGGGCGTGCATCGACGATGTGGTGGGGCTCATGATGGCGACGCCCGACTTCGCGGATGCCGTCGCCGCCGTCGACGTCCCGAAGCTGATCGCTGTGGGCGACCAGGACCTGTGGCCCCAGGCGCAGCACGACGCGTACGCCGCGCGCATCGGCGCCCGTGTGGCGACCTACCCCACCGGCCACGCGCCGTGCGAGACCGCCCCGCACCAGCTCGCGCGCGACATGCTGCAGCTCTTCGCCGACGCGCAGTAGAGGGGAACGGATGCTGCGGGCCGCAGCATCCGTCCCCGCGCTCACTTGATCGAGCCCCGCGTGACGCCCGAGATCACCCAGCGCTGGCTGAAGATGTAGACGATCAGGAGCGGCGCCATGGCCATCAGGTACGACGCGAACGCCACGGTGTAGTCGGTGTTGAACTGCCCCTGGAACACCCACTGTGCGAGCGGCAGCGTGCGTGCGGACGGTTCCGTCAGCACGACGAGCGGCATGATGAAGTCGTTCCACGCCCACACGCACGTGAGGATGCCGACCGTCGCGTTCATCGGCATGAGCAGCGGGAAGATCACCTGCCAGAAGACGCGCCACGTGCCCGCCCCGTCGACCCTCGCCGCCTCCTCCAGTTCGATCGGGATCGACCGGATGTACGCGGTGTAGATGAAGATGTTCAGCGACAGCCCGTAGATCGTGTAGAGGAGGATCATCCCGGCCTGGTTGTCGAGGCCGAGCAGCGAGGTCTGCTTCACCAGCGGCAGCATGATGATCGGGAACGGGATGAACAGGGCCGCCAGCAGGTAGAAGAACACGCCCTTGAAGAACGGCCGGTGGATGTTGCGCGCGAGCGCATACGCCACGATCGAGCTCGTCAGCAGCGTGAAGCCGACTGCCCCGACCGTGATGATCGCCGTGTTCAGCAGCGCCTGCGGGAAGCTCGTCCTCACCCAGGCGTCGGCGAAGTTCTCCCAGCGGATCGGATTCGGGATCTCGAAGCCGGTGCCCTCTGCGAGCTGGCCGGGCGTCTTCAGCGCGACGACGACCGCGAGATAGAGCGGGATCAGCACGGTGAGCGAGCACACCGCGATGAGCGCGGTGGCCCACCAGTTGATCTTGCGCGTGTCGTCGTCGGGCTCGCCGCGGCGCTTGCGTCGGTCGTTCGCGGTGACGGCGTCGACCTCCTGCTCGAGCTGCGACGCGGTGTTGGTCATGCTGGTCATCAGAAATCGGCCTCTCTGCGCTGAAGGACCCGGAATTGGAAGAGCGAGACGACCGTGATCACGATGAAGAAGATCACCGCGTTGGCCGTCTGGTAGGCGAACTCGCCGCCCGAGAAGCCGCCCCGGAAGATGAGCAGCGTCACCGATTCGGTCGACGTGCCCGGTCCGCCGTTGGTCAGCGCGACGATCGGGTCGAAGACCTGCAGGAATCCCTTGAGGCTCAGCACGACGTTGATCGTGAAGAACGCTCCGATGAGCGGGAACGTGATCGACCGGAACTGACGCCAGGGCGAGGCGCCGTCGAGCGCGGACGCCTCGTAGAGCTCCGCGGGGATCGTCTGCAGCCCGGACAGGTAGATGATGATCGCGAACGCGCACGCCTGCCACACGGCCAGCGTCACGATCGCCGTCCAGGCCCAGGTCTCGTTCGTGAGGATGTTGTCGGCGATCAAGGGGATGCCGGACAGGATCTTCGGCAGCGAGTTGGAGAACAGGAACTGGAAGACGTAGCCGATCACCAGGATGGAGAGGATGTAGGGGACGAAGTACACCCCGCGGAAGAAGTTCCGTGCACGGATCTTCGCGTTGAGCCCGAGCGCGATCGCAAGCGAGAACGCGTTGGTCAGGATCGTCGCCACGATCGCGAACAGGAACGAGAACCCGTAGGCCTGCAGCACGCGGTCGTCCCGGAACAGGTTGATGTAGTTCGACAGCCCCACGAAGTTCCAGGCACCGTAACCGGCGTAGTTGGTGAAGCTGAAGAAGATGCCGACGAGCACCGGCACGGTGTGGAAGGCCGCGAACGCGATCACCGCGGGCCACACCATCCAGTAGTAGGCGGGAAGGGCGCGTCTGGTCTCGGTGCGCACGCGCGACGCGCGCTTTCCGGCGTCGCTCGTCGAGCTGGAGCGGACCGCCTGGGTCAGGGTCGTCATGTCACTCCTCCGTCACGGGGATCGTGCGGGCGGCCACCTTGGCCCACTCGCTGTCGAGGGTCTTGAGGGCGGTCTCGGCATCTCCGTCGAACAGGAACTGCTGGTCGGTCGGGACGAGCGGGATCGCGGGCGGGATCTGGTGGTCGATGAAGCCGGTGATCCGCTGCTCCTCGAAGTACGGCCGCACGGACTGGAGGGCCGGGTCGTCGCTGAGCTTCGCCCCCTCGACCGAGGGGACCATGTTCTGCGAGGCGGCGAACGCCTCGATCACCTCGGGCTGGAAGACGTAGTCGATGAAGCGCTGGGCGGCCTCTTCCTTGGCGCCGTTCTTGCCCATCGTGAACACGACGTCCACACCCGACACGAGCAGGCTCTCGCCGGCCTCGTCCGTCGGGTACGGGAAGATCCCCATGCGGATGTCGGGGTTCACCTGCTTGATCGGATTGGTCGCCCAGATCCCCTGCAGGAGCATCGCGGACTCGCCGTTCGCGAACGCGGCGTTGCCATCGTCGTAGGTCTTTCCGCGATACCCGTCCTGCATGTACGAGTACAGCTGGTACTGCCGCTCCATGGCCTCGGGGAAGTCCTTCTGGAACGACACCTCCGAGTCGGGTCCGACGTTCTCGCCCTCTGCGCGCATGCGGTCCCAGAAATCGCCCTGCGACGGATATGCGCCCAGCGCATTCCACGACGGGATGCCCGTCCACGAATCGGCCAGCGTCCCGTAGAAGGGCTGGATGCCGGCATCCACCAGCGCATCGCACACGGCGATGAGCTCGTCCCACGTCTCGGGCACCGCGAGCCCCTGCTCCTCGAAGATGTCCTGGTTGTAGATGATGCCGTTGGCATTGTTGACGTAGCCCAGCCCGTTGACCTCGTCGCCGTAGGTCCCGAGATCCGCCAGGATCTCCTGAACCGCGGGATTGATGGTCTCGAGGATCGGGTCGCCGGTGAAGTCGTGGAAGACGCCCGCCTGCGCCAGCCTTCCGAAGTTGCCGTTGGCGTTGAGGGTGATCACGTCGGGCACGCGATCCTTGACGAGGAGCGTCCGGATCACCGTGTCGGCGTCGGCGACCTGGTTCTGCACGACGTCGATGTCGGGGTTCTCGGCCTCGAAGTCCGCGATGATCTCGTTGAAGTCCTCGAGCGCCTCGCCTTTGAACTGGAAGAAGTTCAGGGTCGTCACGCCGTCCGAGGGATTCTGGGCGCAGCCGCCGAGTACGGCGGCCGTCGCGGCGACGGCGACGACCGCGAGCGGCCGGATCCATCGTCGGTGAGTGGTTCTCATCGTGCGCCTCCTTGCGCGTTGGGGGTGGGGAGTGTTCAGTTCTCGGCGGTGAGCTCGACGACCATGGCCTGCTGCGGACGCTGCACGGGTGGGCGCACGCCCACTTCGGCCAGCTGCAGTCCGGTCAGCGCGGTGTCGGACTGGGCCCACTCGAGCGGGGACTGCCCGGCATCGTCGCCGTCGCGCGTCACCACGCGGAGCCGGTAGGTCTTGGCGGGGTCGAGTCCCGGCATCCGGATGCGTCCTGGGGGGTACGCCGCGCTGGTCGCGGTCTGGACGACCGTGAAGACCGCGGATGCAGCATCCCGCGCCACGATCCCGCGCACGTCGATCCCGGGATCGGTGCCGTCGACGTGGATGACGCGCCCCGACGCGATCAGCGGCCGCAGGCGTCTGGCCAGCGCGACCCACTCCGCGATCTCGGAACGACCGGCGTCGTCGAGGGTCGTCAGATCCCATTCGATGCCGAAGTGGCCGAGCAGGGCGACCGCGCCGCTCAGGCCGACCGAGACCGTCCGGCCCGAGGAATGGACGACGGGACTCGTCAGGTGCATGCCGAGCATCTCGGGCGGCACCACGATGCCGGTGTGCTTCTGATTGTCGAGCCGCTCGAGCGGATCCAGGCTGTCGCTGGTCCACACGCGATCGGTGCGATCCAGGATGCCGAGATCGACTCGCGCGCCGCCGGAGGCGCAGCTCTCGATCTCGAGGCCCGGGTGCGCCGCCTTCAGCTCGTCGATCAGCCGATAGACGGCGAGGGTGTGCGCGTGCACCCGGGCACTCCCGGCGGGCCCGCTCGCCGCGTCCACGAGATCGCGGTTGTGATCCCACTTGAGGTAGGCGATCGGATACTCGTCGAGGAGGGCGTGAAGACGCCCGGCGATGTGGGCGTACGCCTCGGGCTGGGAGAGATCGACGACCTGCTGCTGGCGAGCGGACGGCGGCAGCGACATCCGTCCGCGCAGGATCCAGTCGGGGTGCTGCCGCGCGAGGTCGCTGTCGGGGTTGACCATCTCGGGCTCGACCCAGAGGCCGAATTCCATGCCGAGTCTGCGCACGTGGTCGGCGAGCGGGTGAAGGCCCTTCGGCCAGACATCGCGGTCGACCGTCCAGTCGCCGAGTCCCGCGGTGTCGTCGCGTCGGCCCTCGAACCACCCGTCGTCGAGGACGAAACGCTCGACACCGACGGATGCTGCGGCATCGGCGAGTGCGGTGAGCCGATCGAGCGAGTGGTCGAAGTAGACCGCCTCCCAGGTGTTCAGGGTCACCGGGCGGGGGCGACGCGGGTGCTGGGGACGGGCGCGCCACTCGTCGTGGAACCGCGCGGACAGCTCGGTCAGGCCGTCGCCCCACGAGCCGACGACCCAGGGTGAGCTGTACGCCGCACCGGGATGCAGGACGACCTCACCCGGCAGGAGCAGCTCGCCGCCCGAGAGGAAGGCGTCGCCCGTGGTGGTGCGCTCGGCCAGCACGCGGTGGTTGCCGCTCCAGGCCACGTGGATGCCGTGGACCCGGCCCCGTTCGAAGCCGAACCCGGGCCGGCCGGCAGCCAGGAGGATCGTGGAGTCGGCGCCGGTGCGCCCGCGCCGGCTCTCACGGACGTGGGCGCCGATGCCGAGCCCGCTTCGCTGCGGCGACCGCTCGCGGAGGTGGTGACCAGTGGTGTCGAACACCTCGGTGGCGTCCCAGGGGAGGGGGAACGTGGGCTGCGCGGTCTGCAGCGTGTACGGCGTCGCGCCGGCGTTGCGCACCGTCACACGCTGGTGGAACAGACCGGCGGGGCCGATGCGCAGGTCGACCCGAACGGCGACACCCGCCTCGGCGTCGGCGAGGGCGAGGCTCGCGCGGTGCTCGCCGGCCTGGACATCGGCGAGGGAGAGACGGATGCTGACACCGGAGCCGTCGCGGTGACCTTCGAGTCCCGGCGCGGCGAACCACCCTTCGGCGCCCGTGGGCACGAGCGTCAGGGCCGGCGTCGCATCGAGGCCGCCCGAGACCCGCTGCCCGCGTGCGGCGACCGCGAGGGCCTTGAGGGTGTCGGGCGTCGAGCCGGCGAGCGCCGCACCCCAGTGCACGATCGCCGGCGCGGGTGGCGCGTCCAGGTCGACGACGACGCTGGTTCCTCCACGGGTGAGGTGGAGCACGCCGTGCTCGGGAGCGGGGGCGGTGTGCTCGGCGTCGAGCATCCGGTCGGTGCTGTGCATGGAGTTAGTTTTAGCACGAAAGTAATAAAGCCCGCAAGAGCGCGCGAATGTCGCCGCGGGGAGGATTGTTGGGAGCTATTCGTGCCAGAATGAAACCATTGCCGCAGGGCGAGGGGAGCTCATCGACGATGCTGACCGACAGCGAACGCGCGCTCGCACGGGCGGTGCTCATCCATGGCCCGATCGCCCGCAGTGCGCTCACGAACCGCCTCGGCCTGTCGCCGGCGAGTCTCACCCGGCTCGCCAAGCCGTTCCTCGACCGCGGCTACCTCGTCGAGCTGGACGACCTCTCCGACGGGACGGTGGGGCGACCGGTGCGGCCCCTCGATGTCGCCCCTGATCTCGGGGGGTTCGCGGGTGTCAAGATCACCGGTGACGCCATCCATGCGGTGAAGACCGACGTCCGTGCCGGGCTGCTCGCCCAACGGACGATCCCGCTCGACTCGCATCGACCCGAGGAGGTCGCCGAGGTCATCGCGCGAACGCTCGGTGCGATGGCGGACGACACCCTCGTCGGCGTCGGCGTGGCGCTCGGCGGCGCGGTCGACGGCGGCGTGGTGCGCTACGCCCCGTTCCTCGAGTGGGAGGACGTGGCGTTCGCGTCGATCCTGGAGCGTGAGCTCGGCGTCCCCGTGGCCCTGGAGAACGACCTCATCGCGCTCACCGAGGCCGAGCGCTGGTTCGGCCTCGGTCGCGGCATCCCGGGGTTCGTCGTCCTGACGATCGGGGTGGGCGTCGGCTACGGGCTCGTCGTCGCCGGCGAGGTGGTGCACTCCGCGGAGGCAGGTCTCGGTCTCGGTGGACACATCCCGCTCAGTGACAACGGCCCGCTCTGCCAGGAGGGCCACCGCGGGTGCTCGCAGGCGATGCTGACGTCGGGATCGATCGCCGCGCAGGTGTCGGCGGCGCTGCAGCGCACGGTCACCTATGACGACGTGCTCGGGCTGGCCGTCGCCGGTGAGCCGGCCGCGGTCGCGGTGGTCGACGCCGCGGCCGATGCGCTCGGCCGTTTCATCGCGCTGGCGGCCAACCTGACGTTCCAGAGCGCAGCGGTGCTCGCGGGCGACGGCATAGGGCTGTTCCCCATCGTCGAGGACCGGGTGCGCGCCGCGATCTCCGCGAGCCGGGATCCTCGGGCTCAGCCCGTCCAGCTCTTCGTGGACGACTCCGGATTCACCGCGTGGGCGCGCGGTGCCGCGGCCGTCGCGATCCAGGCCGCCGTCGATCGGCTGCGGTTCGACTGAGGTGCTGTGAAGCGGTCGCAGGAGTCGCGGCATCCGTTTCGGAATAATCTTGGTCCGCACACGTTGCACGAGATACATTCATTTGCATGGATTCGCACGACGGAGAACCCGCACGGCGAAAGAGCGGAGAAGCGATCGTGAGCGAGAGCACCACGTGGTCGGGTATGCAGTTCGGAATCTTCACGGTGAGCGACATCACCCAGGACCCGACCGACGGCACCACGCCCAGTGAGGCGGAGCGGATCAAGGCGACCCTGAGGATCGCCCAGCACGCCGAGGAGGTGGGACTCGACGTCTTCGCCCTCGGTGAGCACCACAACCCGCCGTTCTGGTCGTCGTCGCCGACCACGACCCTCGCCTACATCGCGGCGCAGACCGAGCGCCTCATCCTGTCCACGGCCACGACGCTCATCACCACGAACGACCCGGTGAAGATCGCCGAGGACTACGCGATGCTGCAGCACGTGTCGGACGGCCGTGCCGACCTCATGCTCGGCCGCGGCAACACCGGCCCGGTCTACCCGTGGTTCGGCAAGGACATCCGCCAGGGCCTGCCCCTCGCGATCGAGAGCTACAACCTGCTGCACCGCCTCTGGCGGGAGGACGTCGTGGACTGGGAGGGCCAGTTCCGCACACCGCTGCAGGGCTTCACGTCGACCCCGCGGCCGCTCGACGGCGTCGCGCCCTTCGTGTGGCACGGCTCGATCCGCACGCCCGAGATCGCCGAGCAGGCCGCGTACTACGGCGACGGCTTCTTCGCGAACAACATCTTCTGGCCCAAGGAGCACTACCAGCGCCTGATCCAGCTGTACCGCCAGCGCTTCGCGCACTACGGCCACGGCACGCCCGAGCAGGCGATCGTCGGCCTCGGCGGGCAGGTGTTCATGGCGGCGAACTCGCAGGACGCGGTGAAGCAGTTCCGCCCGTACTTCGACAACGCCCCGGTGTACGGCCACGGCCCGTCGCTCGAGGACTTCAGCGAGATGACGCCGCTGACAGTGGGCTCGCCTCAGCAGGTGATCGATCGCTACGCCGCGATGCGCGAGACGTACGGCGACTACCAGCGCCAGCTGTTCCTCATGGACCACGCCGGCCTGCCGCTGAAGACCGTGCTCGAGCAGCTCGACATCCTGGGCGGCGAGGTGGTTCCGGTGCTGCGCAAGGAGCTGCAGAAGAACCGTCCGGCGGAGGTTCCGGATGCCCCGACCCACGCGAACCTCGTGGCCGCGAAGTACGGGGACGAGGCGCCTCGCCAGGCGGTCCCCGGTGCGAACCGCGGCGACAACCTCGTGGGGGCGAGCCCGTATCAGGACAGCCCGGCGCCGGCGGGCGCCGCGTTCGGCCTCGGCCGGAAGGAGGCGTGACATGACCTCCGGTGCCCAAGCAGGCGCTTCGCGCGCGGCTCGCCGCATCGCGGTGATCTCGGCCGGACTGTCGAACCCGTCGTCCACCCGCATGCTCGCCGACCGGCTCGCCGCTGCGACGGCGAAGCAGCTCTCCGAGCGCGGGATCGAGATCGAGACCGACGTGTTCGAACTGCGCGACTACGCGCACGACATCACGAACAACCTCCTCACCGGGTTCGCGCCGCCTGCCCTCGAATCAGTGATCAACGCGGTCGTCTCGGCCGACGCGGTCATCGCGGTCACGCCGATCTTCTCGACGAGCTACTCGGGGCTCTTCAAGTCGTTCATCGACGTGCTCGACCCCGACGCGCTCACCGGCAAGCCCGTGCTGATCGGTGCGAACGCGGGCACGGCCCGTCACTCGCTCGCGATCGACTACGCGATCCGGCCGCTGTTCACGTACCTGCACGCCGAGCCCGTCTCGACCGGTGTGTTCGCGGCGTCGAGCGACTGGGGCGCGTCGGCCGACAGCGTCGCGCCGCTCGGCGAGCGCATCGACCGCGGCGCGCGCGAGCTCGCCGAGGCGATCGCGCGTCGTGAGCCGGCCACCGACTCCGACCCGTTCGACCCCGCCAACTACCTCGGCGAGGGGCGCTCGTTCGGCCACCTGCTCGGCGGCCTCGCGGGGGAGTAGGCCTCAGCCGAGAACGACATCCTCCGGTGCGCGGAGGGGACGCCACCCGTCTCCTCCGCGCACCGTCGTCTTCGCGAGCACGTCGGCGTCCACCAGATCGCCCAGGTCCACGCCGGACATCTCCTCGATGTCGGCGACCCGGACCTGGAACGTGCGGAAGGCGCCGAGGGTGGGCACGTCGAGCACGCCCTGGCTCAGATCCACGAGCTCCGACTGATCGAGCACGAATCCCGCGGCCGCGAGTCGCGGCAACCCCTCGTCGTCGGGTGTCGTCCACGCGGCGACCTTGAAGAACCGGCGCGGGACGCGGATGCCGCGGTACGGCGGGTCGTCCTCGGCCAGCACCGGCGCGGTGAAGACGCTGATCCGCTCGTCGGTCGTGTCGGCGAAGTCGAGGACGTGGTCCTCGAGCCCCAGCCACAGCTCCTTCGACTGATTGAACCCGCTCGCCTGCGGCGCCGCGTTGGGGTACGTGAACGTCGCCTCGGTCGCCCTGCGTGCTTCGGCCTCGGAGCCCCAGCCCGGATCCCGGCGGCGCACGAGGTGCCCGCGGTCGAGGTCGTTCGAGGCGTAGACGGCCGGCCCCGCCTGCTCTGCGGCGGGGATCCGCGGATCGAGCTCCCAGTCGCCGGTCCGGGGCAGGTCCTGCAGCGACGAGCCGTCGATGTTCACGGCGGTCACGACGGCGAACCGCCGCCTGGGGTCTTGGAGCACGGTGAACCGCGGGTAGGTCAGCTCGCGCACCTCGCGGCCGTCCTCGGGACGGGGGAGCGGGAGCGGGATGCCGAGGAAGTCGTCGTCGTATGCGTCCGAGGTCACGTCTGTCACGTCTGCCACAGGCCCATCATGGTCCCGGCGGGCGACATCGCGCGATGCTCCGGCTCACTCACCCTCGGATGCCCTCCGGGCGCCGAGGCGGCGCGCGAGCACCGCGTCGATCGCCAGTCCGAGCCCGACGGCGAACGCGACCGAGACGACCACCGCCACGACAGCACCGCCGGGCACGAGCGTCGCGACGACCGCTCCGACCAGGGCCTGGTAGATCGCCCACGCGAGCGCGGCGAGACCGGCCACAGCGAGGTAGCGCGGCGCGGGCAGCCGGGTCGCGCCCGCGGTCAGGTTGACCGCGAGCCGGGCGAACGGCATGAACCGCGCGGTGAACAGCACGAGCGCCGCACGGCGCTCCAGGCGCATTCGCGCCCACGCGAACGCGCTCTGCGCCCGGGAGGCGCGCATCCAGCGCCAGCGGTGGAGGCCGATCGTGCGGCCGAGGATGTAGCAGGCGACGTCGCCCGTGAGCGCGGCCGCTGCGGCCACGAGCACGATCGCGGCCAGCGCGGGCTCTCCCTGCGACACTGCGAGCGCGCCCAGCGCGGTGACGGCGGCCTCGCCGGGGATCACCACGAGGAACGCGTCGCCCAGGACGAGCACGAACAGCAGCGGCAGCGCCCACGCGCTCGCCGCCACGGTGGTGAGCAGGTCCTCGACCATGCTTCCTTGGTAGCCGCCCGCGGTGAACGGCGACCGAACGGGGCACGTCCGGTGACCCGCCGCGGTGCATCCGGTGAACTCTTCCGCGCGGAGGCCGGTTCGCGGCATCCGTCCCCGCCCGTCCCGTCACGCTGGAGGCGTGAGAGTCGCACTGCTCGCCGAATCGTTCCTGCCCCACATGAACGGGGTGACGGGGTCGGTGCTCCACGTCCTCCGGCATCTCGCCGCCGAAGGACACGAGACGCTCGTCATCGCACCGCGCGCCGGTGAGATCACCACCGATCTCCACGGCGCCCGCACGGCGCTGCTGCGCTCTGCGCCCCTGCCGTCGTATCCGGAGGTGCGCGTGGTGTTCGCGCGCGCCGCGCGGCTGACGGCCATCCTGCGCGAATTCCGGCCCGACGTCGTGCACCTGGCGTCGCCCTTCGTGCTCGGCTGGCAGGGACTCGCTGCCGCAGACGCTCTGCGCGTTCCCGCCGTCGCCGTCTACCAGACCGATGTCGTCGCCTACGCCGAGAAGTACGGCATGCCGCAGGCCGCCGCGCTCGTCGGGCGGCACGTCGGGCGCCTGCACCGGCGGGCGACCCTGACGCTGGCGCCGTCGACTGCGTCGCTGCAGCAGCTCGAGGAGCTCGGCGTGGACCGCCTCCGCCGGTGGGGACGCGGCGTCGACGTCGAACGCTTCGGCCCCGAGCGGCGCAGCGACCACTGGCGCGCCCGCATCGCGCCGGGAGAGGCGATCGTCGGCTACGTCGGCCGCCTCGCACCCGAGAAGCAGGTCGAGGACCTCGCGGCGCTCTCCGGGCTCGCCGGCAGCCGTCTCGTCATCGTCGGCGACGGACCCGCGCGCCCCGCACTCGAACGAGCGCTGCCCGAGGCCGTCTTCACCGGGCACCTCACCGGGCCCGCGCTCGCCGAGGCGCTCGCGAGCTTCGACGTCTTCGTGCATCCCGGCGAGAGCGAGACGTTCGGCCAGACGATCCAGGAGGCCCTCGCCAGCGGCGTGCCCGTCGTGGCGACCGGCGTCGGCGGCCCCGTCGACCTGGTGCGTTCCAGCGTCGACGGCTGGCTCTACCGCCCGGGCGACCTCGGCGACCTGCGGGCGCGGGTGGCCGACCTCGTCGGCGACGACGGCAAGCGCCGCGCCTTCGCCGCGGCGGCACGCGAGTCGGTGCGCGAGCGCACCTGGGATGCGGTCTGCAGCCGTCTGATCGAGCACTACGACGAGGCACGGATGCTGCGTCCCATCGACGACGCGCAGCCCCAGCGTGCGGCGACCCGGCCGGAGGTGCCGACGCCCGCGCCGCGGCGGTCGTGGTCGCGGTTCGTCGCGCTCGGCGACTCGATCACGGAGGGCCTCTGCGACGCGTCGCGCATGCCGGCCGGCCAGTACCGCGGCTGGGCCGACCGGCTGGCACAGCTGCTCGCGCATGCCGGACGCGGCGGCGAGCAGTTCCGCTACGCGAACCTCGCCGTGCGCAGCCGCCGGGTTCGGCAGGTCGTGGCCGAGCAGGTCCCTCAGGCGCTCGCCCTGCGTCCGGAGCTGGTGTCGATCCTCGTCGGTGCCAACGACCTCGTCGGGCGCCGGGTGGACCCGGTCGCCGTCGCCGGTGAACTCGAACAGGCCGTGAGGACGCTGCGCTCCGCAGGCGTCGACGTGCTGCTCGTGACGCCGTTCCTCCCGAGCCGGCGCCCCGCACGGCTGTTCGCCCGCCGGTTCGCCGTGTTCTCGTCGGAGCTCCGGCGCATCGCCGCCGCCACCGGGGCGGTGCTGCTCGACACCGATGCGTACGTCGACGCGCGGGGACTCCCGGCGATCGGCGACCTCGACCTGTGGGCGGACGACAAGGTCCACCTGCGTCCGCGCGGACACCGCTACCTGGCCTACCGCGCGGCGGAGGCGCTGGGCGTCCCCGACGCCGAGGCGCTCGGCGAGCTCGACGCGAGTCTGCACGCCGACGCCGACCCGGTGCTCCCCGGCACCTGGCTGCGCCGCGACGCGCTCCCGTGGGTGTGGCGGCGTCTGCACGGGCGCACGGCCGGCGACGGGCTCATGGCCAAGCACGCCGACTATGTGCTCATCGGCGGCGCGGGCGACGTTCCCGCCCGTGTGAATGCGGGCTGACCTCTCCGCTCAGTCCGCCTCGCCGATCGTCCGGCGCGCCAGGAGCGCCGCCGCGAAGAAGCAGAGCGCGCCGACGCCCGTGCCGAGATTCGCCCACAGGGGGCTCATCAGCTCGCCCGTGGACGGCACGACGAACGCCGCGACCGCCGACACGCCGAAGGCGATCGATCCCAGGAGGTTGAGGCCGGTGCCATGCCACGTCCGAGCGTCGCGGTCCCACAGCGTTCCCCGTTCCTTCGTCGCGACCACCGCCAGCACGCTCGACACGAGGAAGGCCGCCGAGCCCCATGCGTCGGGCCGCCACCCGGCTCCCACATAGTCCGGATCCGTGATCGCGGCGATCAGGGCGGCGCCGGTCGACACGTTGAACAGGAGGGTTCCGGCGAACTGGATCGCCGCCGCCCACCAGTCCGCGCGATCCGCCCGGTTCATGCGGGCGTCAGGCGTCCGGCGTCCGCTCAGCAGCAGCTGGATGAGTCCTGCCGTGGTGAAGAAGATCGATCCGGCGAAGAACGTCACGTTCGCGCCGACCGGACCGGCCCACGCGGCATACGGCGGCAGCACGCCGATGAAGAACAGCGCCGAGCCGACCGCGAATCCCCAGGACTCCCTCCGGAGGCGCCGGATCCGCCGCGCGGACGGATCGACCGCTCGTCGCGCGCTCAATGGTGGAAGCTGGGACCGATGCCGGGATGGGGCATGGGACTGTCGAGCGAGTCGAGGAACTCCGTCTCGCTGCGGATGTCCTTCATGAGCTCCTCCGCGAGATCCCGGCTGAGCCCGTTGCGGCACACGATGCGCATCACCGTCTGATCCGACAGCTCGCCCGAGAGCGGATACGCGGGGACGAGCCACCCCTTGATCCGCAGCCGCTCCGACAGGTGGTACAGCGTCCATTTGTCGGTGTAGCCGGGCGTGAGCCGCCAGGCGAACACGGGGATGTCGGTGCCGTCGCTGAGCAGCTCGAACGCGTCGAGTTCGGCGACCGCCGACGAGAGATACACGGCGACATCCTGCGATGCCTGCTGGATCGCGGTGTAGCCGGCGCGGCCGAGGCGAAGGAACCGGAAGTACTGCAGGAGCACCTGCGTGCCGGGCCGCGAGAAGTTGAGCGCGAAGGTGGGCATCGAACCGCCCAGGTAGCTCACCTTGAAGACGAGATCGTCGGGCAGCGCCGCGGCGTTGCGCCATACGACCCATCCCACGCCCGGATACACGAGTCCGTACTTGTGACCCGAGGTGTTGATCGACTGCACGCGCTCGACCCGGAAGTCCCACTCGAGGTCGGGCTGCAGGAACGGCGCGATCATGGCGCCCGAGGCGCCGTCGACGTGCATCGGGATGTCGAGCCCCGTCTTGGCCTGGATCTCGTCGAGCTTCGCGGCGATGGCCTTCACCGGCTCGTACGCGCCGGTGTACGTGACGCCGACGATCGCGACGACGCCGATCGTGTTCTCGTCGACGTAGTCCTCGAGTCCTGTGCCGTCCATGAGCGGGTGCTCCTCGGTCACCGGGATCAGGCGCATCTCGACGTCGAAGTAGTTGCAGAACTTCTCCCAGCACACCTGGACCGCGGAGCTCATGATGAGGTTCGGCTTCTCCGTCGACTTCCCCGCGGCGCGTCGGGCGTGCTGCCACCGACGCTTGAGCGCGAGGCCGCCGAGCATGCACGCCTCCGACGAGCCGATGGTGGACGTCCCGATGACGTCGTCGTTGTCGGGCACGTTCCACAGGTCGCCGAGGATGCGCCAGCAGCACTCCTCGATGGCGGCCGTGGCCGGATACTCGTCCTTGTCGATCATGTTCTTGTCGGCGGAGTCGACAGCGAGCCGGTTGGCGTGGTCGTCCATCCAGGTGCCGACGAACGTCGCGAGGTTCAGCCGCGCGTTGCCGTCGAGCATGGTCTGGTCTCGGATGATGCGGTACGCCGTCTCGGGCAGCATCTCCCCGTCGGGGATGACGTTGTACCTCGCGGTCGTCGCCTCGCCGGCTCGGGTGAAGGTGGGCTGGAGCGCCTCGTCCTGGTACATGCATCCTCCATCGCTGCGGACCGGCCGCGCAGGTGCGCGTCGACGGCTCAGACGCTCCGGATTCCCCGCCCGGGCGCCCGGTGATCGGTCCGCTACGCCGCGACCCTATTCCCCGCGGGCGCACCACCGAAACCCCCCGACGAGAGACAGTGGGTGACGATTCGCCTACGGAGCGAACGGATGCTGCGCCCACGCGTATTCGGACTCCGGCCGGCCGCGCGTGCCGTAGCGGGCGGCGCGATGCACGCGACCCTCGGCCACGAGATGCTCGAGGTAGCGGCGCGCGGCCACGCGCGACATGCCCAGCCGCTCCGCCGCCTCCGCTGCCGAGACCGGCCCCCGCGCGCGCACCTCGTCGCTGATGCGGGCGAGCGTGTCGGCAGAGAGCCCCTTCGGCAGCGCGACCGGGGTGGCGGGTCGCAGCGCCCCGAGGAGCGCATCGATCTCGGCCTGCGTCGGCGCGCCCGCGGCCTGCGCCGCGCGCCGCCGGAACTCGCGGTACTGCTCGAGTCGCTCGCGGAAGACCGCGAAGGTGAACGGCTTCACGAGGTACTGCGCGACGCCGAGCGACACCATCTGCCGCACCACGTCCGCGTCGCGGACTCCCGTGATCGCGATGACGTCCACGGCTGCGCCGCGTGCCCGCACGTGCCGCAGCACATCCAGGCCGGTGCCGTCGGGCATCGTGACGTCCAGCAGCACGAGGTCGATCTCGTCGCCGCGCTCCAGCACCGCGTCGATCGCAGCGCGCGCACCGGTGCACTCCGCGACGGCCTCGAAGTCGTCGAGACGCGCGAGATAGTCGCGATGCAGCTCGAGCGTGAGGGCGTCGTCGTCGACGAGCAGGACGCGGATCATGTCTTCCTCGCGGGGAGGGTCACGACGAACGAGGTCGGCGCGTCGCGCAGCTCGATCTCGCCGCCGGCGCTCGCGACGATCGAGCGAACGAGCGCCAGCCCCACCCCGCGCCCCTCCGCGCCGCCGGGCTTCGTGGAGAACCCGTGCTCGTAGATGCGATCGCGCAGGTCCGGGGGCACGCCCGAGCCGCTGTCCGACACCTCCAGCCGCAGGGCCGCGGGGGAGGCGGACGTCCTGCCGAACGTGACGCGCACCCATCGCGGCGCGTCGGCGGCGGCCGCAGCATCCATCGCGTTGTCGATGAGATTCCCCACCACCGAGACGGCGTCGACGGGCGAGAGGACGCTGCGCGGCGCCTCCGGGTCGATCTCGGCGGACCATTCGATGCCGCGTTCCCGCGCCTGGGCGGCCTTCCCGAGCAGCAGCGCGCCCACCGTGGGGTCGCCGCCGCGCCGCGCGGCGACCTGGTCGACGAGCTCCTGACTCTGCCGCGAGGTCTCGGTCAGGATCTCGATCGCCTCGCCGGTGCGGCCGAGCTCGAGCAGCGACACCGCGGTGTGCATGCGGTTGCCGTGCTCGTGCGTCTGCGCGCGCAGGGCCTCGCCGAGCGTGCGCACCGACTCGTACGAGGCGACGGCGTCGCGGATCGTGCCGGTGGGCAGGTCGCCTGCGACGCGCCGCGTGGTACGGCGGGCGAGCCACGCGCCGACCAGGCCCGCGGCGAGGAGCGCGAGCGCGATCGACACGACGAAGGGCAGTCGCGGCAGGATCTTCGACCAGATGCTGCCGATCGTGACGCCGACCGAGACCCAGCCGACGAGATCGCCGTCCGCGGTCACCGGCACGATCGTCCGCACTGAAGGGCCCAGCGTGCCGGTGAACTCCTCGGTGAAGACCTCCGGCGTGCTCGGGATCGTGCCGAGATAGTGCCGGCCGATCTCCGCGGGGTCGCGGTGGCTGACGCGGATGCCGTCCGAGGTCATGATCGTGACGAAGTCGAGCCCCGTCCGCGCCATGACGTCCGCGGCGAGCGGCTGCAGGGTCCCGGAAGGGTCCGGCGCGTCGAGGGACTCGGCGACCTCCGGCAGCGACGCGAGGGACGACGCGACCGCGCGCGTCACCTCTGCCGCTTCGTCGCGCTCCGACCGCTCCGCGTCCAGCACGAGCACGGCGGCCAGTGCTGCCACGATCACGGCGGCGGACACGGCGACGACGACGAACACGCGCGATGCCGCGCTGCCCTGCTCCGTCCGCGTTGACATGGCTCTCCTCGTCGATGCCGCCGCATCCATCCTCGCCGGTGACGGGTGCGAAGAGGGAGCCCTGGGCCGCGACCAATACGACCGCAAATCGCGGCGCGACGCAGCGGCGCGCACGCTGTGGTCACGCCGCACTTCGAGCGGCGCCGCGGAAACACCGCTGTTCATCCCGCAGGAGGCAATGATGGCTCTCTCGACACGCACCACGTCGTTCACACTCCCCGGCTTCAACTGGAGACGCGGCAAGCAGGCGTGGGACAAGCACACCTGGCTCTACCTCTCCGTCATCGCCGCCGTCGTCCTCGGGGCGATCGTCGGGCTGGTCTGGCCCGAGGTCGGCGTCGCACTCAAGCCGCTCGGCGAGGGTTTCGTCGCCCTCATCAAGATGATGATCGCGCCGATCATCTTCTGCACGATCGTGGTGGGCGTCGGCTCGATCGCGAAGGCGGCCACCGTCGGGAAGATCGGCGGGCTGGCGCTGCTGTACTTCATGGTGATGTCGACGTTCGCGCTGGCGATCGGCCTGGTCGTGGGCAACCTGCTGCACCCGGGGGAAGGCCTGAACATGGCCAACGCGACGTACGAGGCGACCGCCGAGGCCAAGACCACGCAGGAGTTCATCCTCGGCATCATCCCGACCACGTTCTTCTCGGCGTTCACGGGCGAGAGCGTGCTGCAGGTGCTCTTCATCGCGCTCCTCGTCGGCTTCGCACTGCAGCAGATGGGCGACAAGGGCGCCCCGATCATGAACGCGGTGAAGCACCTGCAGGCGCTGGTCTTCCGCATCCTCGGCATGATCCTGTGGCTCGCGCCCATCGGGGCGTTCGGCGCGATCGCCGCGGTCGTCGGCAACACCGGGATCGCCGCGATCTGGGCCCTCGGCACGCTGATGATCGCGTTCTACATCACCTGCGTGCTGTTCATCGTCGCCGTGCTCGGCACCCTGCTGTACGTCGTGACGCGCGTGAACATCTTCAGCCTCATCAAGTACCTCTCTCGTGAGTACCTGCTGATCGTCGGCACGTCGTCCTCCGAGTCGGCGCTGCCGCGACTCATCGCGAAGATGGAGCACCTCGGGGTCTCGAAGCCCGTGGTGGGCATCACCGTCCCGACCGGCTACTCGTTCAACCTCGACGGCACCGCCATCTACCTCACGATGGCGTCGCTGTTCATCGCGAGCGGCATGGGCGCGCCGATGTCGATCGGCCAGCAGATCGGCCTGCTCGTCTTCATGATCATCGCGTCGAAGGGCGCGGCGGGCGTGACGGGTGCGGGTCTGGCGACGCTCGCGGGCGGCCTGCAGGCCTACCGGCCGGATCTCGTCAACGGCGTCGGGGTGATCGTCGGCATCGACCGGTTCATGTCGGAGGGCCGCGCGCTCACGAACTTCACCGGCAACGCCGTGGCGACCGTGCTGATCGGCACGTGGACGAAGGAGTTCGACGCCGCCCGCGCGCGCCGCGTGCTCGCCGGCGACCTGCCGTTCGACGAGACCACGCTGTCGGGCGACGGCCACGATGGGATGTCGACCTCGGCGGAGGCGGTCGGCGTGCAGGGGCTCGAAGAGGCCGCGATCACCGAGGCGGAGGCCAAGGAGCGGCGTGTCCGCGAGCGCGAGGAACTGCTCTCGCGCTGAGCGAACGGACGGGCGGGCGCGGGGGAGACCCGCGCCCGCCCGTTCAGTCGTCCGGGCTGATCTCGCCGGCTTCGATCGCCGCCTCGCGCTCCTCGAGCTCGAGGTCGTCGACGTCCTCCTCGACCGCTTCGAGGGGATCGAGGGTCGGCGGCGGCAGCTCGAACTCCACGCTGTCGTCGACCGGCACGTCCCGTTCGTCGTCGGGGATGCGCTCGCGGAAGTCGCTCATGGCCGTCTCGCGATCATTCCTCGCCGTACGGCGGCAGCTCGTCTTCCTCGACGTCCTCCAGAGGAGGCGCCTCGTCCGAGCCGTCCAGATCGGGCAGCTCGTCGGCCTCGTTCGAGATCTCGTGGAACGTCGGGTCGAAGACCATGACCTTGCTCCTATCCGCTCTTGCGACGGAACTCGCGCTTGGTGACCGCGCCGTGGGTGCCGTGGATCGCCGAGTCGGCGTCCATGTGGGACTCGCCCTGGCGGTGGTTCGCGTTCTTCTTGTCGAGTGCTTCCTTGAACTTTCGCTTCATCTCATCGGATGCCGCAGACGCCGGCTTCTCGTCGGTGCTCATGCCCCCACCCTAGGGGCGGCATCCGACGCCCGCCAGGGTGGGGGTCATCGGGAGCCCTGCTGATAGGCTTGGGCGGGTTGCCCTGCGGCAACCGCTCAATTCCACATGTGAGCTACACGGAGCAGGCCGGCAGGAAGCTGGTCCCCTGTGGTGGATTCCCCGCCGTCCGACGTCGGGTGATCTTCTACTGGTGACCAGCGCTGGCGAACCCCGCGGCACTCCCGCGCGCCGAGATCTGCCTGTTCCTGCTCCTTCGCACGAGCTCGTGCGCGAAACGCGCGTGCGAGCCTAAACAAAGAAGGAGAGACCTCTTGGAAGGTCCTGAAATCACCGCCGCTGAAGCCGTTCTCGACAACGGCCGCTTCGGCACCCGCACCGTCCGGTTCGAGACCGGACGACTCGCGCAGCAGGCACAGGGTGCCGTCGCCGCGTACCTCGACGAGGAGACGATGCTCCTGTCGGCGACCAGCGCCGGCAAGTCGCCTCGTGAGGGCTTCGACTTCTTCCCGCTGACCGTCGACGTCGAAGAGCGCTCGTATGCGGCGGGCAAGATCCCCGGCTCGTTCTTCCGTCGCGAGGGCCGCCCCTCGACCGAGGCGATCCTCGTGTGCCGTCTCATCGACCGCCCGCTGCGCCCGTCGTTCGTCGACGGCCTCCGCAACGAGGTGCAGATCGTCGTCACGGTGCTCTCGATCGCGCCGGGCGAGTTCTACGACGCGCTCGCGATCAACGCGGCATCGCTGTCGACCCAGATCTCCGGGCTGCCGTTCTCGGGTCCGATCGCCGGCGTGCGCCTCGCGCTCATCCCCGGCCACGGGGAGCACGCCGACCAGTGGATCGCGTTCCCGACCGTGACCCAGCTCGAGGAGGCCGTGTTCGACCTCATCGTCGCCGGCCGCGTCCTGCCCGACGGCGACGTCGCGATCATGATGGTCGAGGCGGAGGCCACCGAGCACAGCTGGAACCTCATCAAGGCCGGCGCCACGAAGCCCAGCGAGGAGATCGTCGCGCAGGGCCTCGAGGCCTCGAAGCCCTTCATCAAGGAGCTCGTCGCGGCGCAGAACGTCGTGGCGAACGCCGCGGCGAAGGAGATCCAGCCCTACCCGGTGTTCCCGCAGTACAGCCAGGAGGTCTACGACTTCGTGGCCGGCCGCGCGTACGACCAGCTCGTCCCGGTGTACCAGATCGCCGACAAGCAGGAGCGCCAGAACGCCGACGACGCGATCAAGGACGCCGTCAAGGCCGAGCTGCTCGCAGCCGTCGAAGCGGGCGAGCTTCCCGCGGTCGCGACGCTCGAATTCGGCGCCGCCTACAAGTCCGTCACCAAGAAGATCGTGCGCGGGCGCATCCTCGCCGAGGGCGTCCGCATCGACGGCCGCGGCCTCGCCGACATCCGCCCGCTCGACGCCGAGGTGCAGGTCATCCCGCGCGTCCACGGCTCGGCGATCTTCCAGCGCGGCGAGACCCAGATCCTGGGCGTCACCACGCTGAACATGCTCAAGATGGAGCAGCAGATCGACTCGCTGTCGCCCGTGACGAGCAAGCGCTACATGCACCATTACAACTTCCCGCCCTACTCGACCGGTGAGACCGGCCGTGTCGGCAGCCCGAAGCGTCGCGAGATCGGGCATGGCTTCCTGGCCGAGCGCGCCCTCGTGCCGGTGCTGCCCAGCCGCGAGGAGTTCCCGTACGCGATCCGCCAGGTGTCCGAGGCACTCGGCTCGAACGGCTCGACGTCGATGGGCTCGGTGTGCGCCTCGACCCTGTCGCTGCTGAACGCCGGTGTGCCGCTGCGCGCCCCGGTCGCCGGCATCGCGATGGGTCTCGTGTCCGACGAGGTCGACGGCCAGACGCGCTACGCCGCGCTGACCGACATCCTCGGCGCCGAGGACGCCCTCGGCGACATGGACTTCAAGGTCGCCGGCACGAGCGAGTTCGTCACGGCGATCCAGCTCGACACGAAGCTCGACGGCATCCCGTCGTCGGTCCTCGCCGCCGCGCTGACGCAGGCCAAGGACGCGCGCCTCACGATCCTGGGCGTGCTCACCGCCGCGATCGACGGTCCCGACGAGATGGCGCCGACCGCGCCGCGCGTCATCAGCGTGCAGATCCCGGTCGACAAGATCGGTGAGCTGATCGGCCCGAAGGGCAAGACGATCAACGCGATCCAGGACGAGACCGGCGCGCAGATCTCCATCGAGGAGGACGGCACCGTCTACATCGGCGCGACCGACGGCCCCTCGGCCGAGGCCGCGCGCGCCCAGGTCAACGCGATCGCCAACCCCACCAACCCGGAGGTCGGCGAGCAGTTCCTGGGAACGGTCGTCAAGATCGCGACGTTCGGCGCTTTCATCTCGCTCCTTCCCGGCAAGGACGGGCTGCTGCACGTCAGCGAGGTCCGCAAGCTCGCCGGCGGCAAGCGCGTGGAGAACGTCGAGGACGTGCTCTCGGTCGGTCAGAAGCTCCTCGTGAAGATCACGAAGATCGACGACCGCGGCAAGCTCTCGCTCGAGCCGGTGCTCGAGGAGGCCGCCGACCAGGAGGGTCGCGCTGCGGCCAGCGAGGGCCCGGAGGCTCCCGCCGAAGGCTGATCGCCCGCGCCGTCCGGTGCACCCGGCCGGCGAACCACGGATGCCCGTCCCCGCGAGGGGGCGGGCATCCGTCGTAGGGCCGTCCGGTAGGGCGATGGCGCACTCTGTCCGCCGAACAGGGGACAGAACCCTTAGGGACCAGCGGTTCGTGACCAAAGCGTTATGCAATGTTTATCCCAAGTTCGCCTCAGTGAACGGCTCGCTGTCCGGACTGGCCTACCCTGTGTGTAAGCGCCGGGGGGCGCGCATAGTGATCACGGCATCCTGCAGGGGATCTCGTGAGGGGGTGGCACATGGCTTACTTCGGCGTTGACTCGACGCTCCCGTCGTCGAGTCCGGATGCCGCTTCCGCGCCGCCGGGCGCCGTCGCGCGCGGCCAGCATCCCTCGGCCCCGATCCCGGTGCAGGGTCCTTCCATCGGCAGCAACGTGCGCGTCGCCCTCGGCGAGAGCGGCTCGCACATCTTCCCGCTGATCCTCGGCGCGGCCGAGTTCGGGTGGAACGTCGACCTCGAGTCGAGTCACGCGATCCTCGACACCTACGCCGAGCTGGGCGGCAACGCCGTGCACACGGCCGACAGCTACTCGAGCGGTCGCAGCGAGCACATCATCGGCCAGTGGCTGCAGTCGCGCGGGCTGCGCGACGACATCGTGCTCGCGGTCCGCGTGGGCGGCCACGCCGACAACCCCGGTCTCGGTCCGGTCAACCTCGTCCGCGCCGTCGAGGCCTCGCTGAACCGGCTGCGCACCGACCGCATCGACGTGCTCTACCTCGACGCGACGACCGATCGCGCCTCGTCGCTCGAAGACTCGCTCGCCACGGCGGAGTGGCTCGTCGAGACCGGCAAGGTGCGGGCGATCGGCGCCATCGGCTACGCAGCCGCACAACTCGTCGAGGCCCGGATCTTCGCATCGGCGGGGTACCCGCGCATCACGGTGCTCGACGTCCCGTTCAACGTGCTGCGCCGTCACGAGTTCGACGCCGACCTTCGTCTCGTCGCCGGGGCGCAGGGCATGGCGGTGACCCCGTCGCATGCGCTCGAGCACGGATTCCTCGCGGGCCGGCAGCGCTCCAAGATCCGCGGTGCCCTCTCGGTGCGCGGCGCACAGCTGGCCGCGAACCTCAACCGCCGGGGGAGCCGCACGCTGCGCGCGCTCGATGCCGTCGGCGCCGAGCTCGGCGTTCCCGATGCGGCGGTCGCCGTCGCGTGGCTGCTCGCCCAGAAGCTCGTCACCGCGCCCATCGTCAACGCGTACGCCCCGCAGCACGTCGAGGAGCTCGTGCAGGGTGTGGGCGTTCGTCTGAGCCGCGGTCAGCTGTCCGACATCGCGCGCGCCTCGGAGTAGTCGCCCACGCGCATGGGACTCGCCGTCCACAGGCGCTGAGCCGCCACGACGAGGTGTCGTAGGGTGGAAGACGTGCCTTTGCCCGGGCACGCGATCCCCGACGGAGTGAACTGCGTGACGCACTACATCTACCTCGTGCGGCATGGCGAGCATCAGGATGCCGAGCACGGACTCGTCGACGGGCCCCTCTCGCCGCGCGGGCGGCGGCAGGCCGCCCTGCTGGCGGACCGGCTGTCGGGGGTGCCGTTCGACGCGCTGTGGCACTCGCCGCTGGAGCGCGCGAGCCAGACGGCTCGCGCCGTCGCCGAGCGGATGCCGTCGCTCACGCCCGAGCCGTCCGCGCTGCTGTTCGATTGCGTGCCGACCGGCATGACCGACGAGACCCCGGCGGCGTTCGAGCCGTTCTTCGGCTCGGTCACCGAGGCCGAGGTCGAGGCGGGGCGCGCGCAGATGTCGGACGCCGTGAGCGAGTTCCTGGCGCGCAAGCGCGGTGAGGTGCACGAACTCCTGATCACGCACAACTTCGTGATCGCATGGTTCGTGCGCGAGGTGCTGCAGGCGCCCGATTGGCGCTGGATGACGCTCAACCAGGCGCACTGCGGGCTGACGGTCATCGCGCAGAAGCAGGGCCGCCCGTGGACCCTGCTCTCGCACAACGACCTCGCGCACCTGCCCGTCGAGCTGCGCACCGGTCTTCCCGAGGTCTACCCCGTCTGACGCGCTCGTCGCTCAGAGCGCCTTGCCGTACCAGCGCGATGCGTTCGGGTTGTCGTTGTAGGGCTCGACCGCGACGAACCCGGTGCGGGCGTACAGCGCGCCGGCGGCTTCGAGCGAGTGGTGCGTGTCGAGCACGAGCTCGGCGGCGCCGAAGCCGCGGGCGCGCTCGACGAGGTCTTCGACGAGCAGGCGTCCCCAGCCGCGGCCGCGCGTGATCGGCCGCAGGTACAGGTGCTTCAGCTCGTACCGGGTGCCGAGCGGCCCCTCCGGGATGAGACGGATGCCTCCGCAGCCCTGGGCGACGCCTTCCTCGTCGTCGAGCACGACGAAGATGCCGGCGGGTGGGACGAACGCCGCGGGGTCGGGGAAGGTCGTGCGGTACGAGACGCCCTGGTCCGCGAATCCCTCCGTGCGTGCACGGAAGTACTCGGCGAGGAGTTCGTGTGCGTCGGGGGCGTCGACGGGGGAGGGCCGGAGTGTCACCACGTGTCCAGCGTAGGCGCCCTCCGGCGGCGCCCCGGCCCGGCTCGGCTCCGGGCCGCCGCCTAGGATGGAGGCATGACGACACGCGTGGCCATCGTCGGCGGCACCGGCAAGCTCGGCGCGATCATCCGCGACGCGGTCGAGGCGGAGCCCGGGTTCGAGGTCGCCGCGGTGCTCTCCTCGCGGTCGGAGCTGTCGGAGCTCGACGGCGCGGACCTGGTGGTGGATGCCTCCACCCCTGCCGTGTCGATCGATGTCGTCCGTGCGGCGATCGAGCGTGGGATCAACGTGCTCGTCGGCACCTCCGGCTGGTCGGCTGAGCGCATCGCGCTGGTACGCCCGCTCGTCGAGGCCGCGGGCACGGGGGCGCTCTTCGTCCCGAACTTCTCCCTGGGCTCGGTGCTGGGCTCCGCTCTCGCCGCCGCGGCGGCGCCCTTCTTCCCCTCGATCGAGATCGTCGAGGCGCACCGCGAGACCAAGATCGACTCGCCGAGCGGCACGGCCGTGCGCACGGCCGAGCTCATCGCCGCCGCACGCGACGGCGTCGGGCCCGTCGAGTCGCCTCACGTCGACCAGCGCGCCCGCGGCCAGCAGGTCGCGAGCGTGCCCATCCACTCGCTCCGCCGCCCGGGTGTCGTCGCTCGCCAGGAGACGATCCTCTCGGGAGCGGGGGAGTCACTCGCGATCGTGCACGACACCGTGGAGCCGGCGCAGGCCTACGGCCCCGGCATCCGTCTCGCCCTCGCCGCTGCGCGGGACGCCTCAGGCGTGATCGTCGGCCTCGACAGCCTGATCGACATCGGCATCGGCCGCCGCACCGCGACGGCCGACACGCGCCCGGTCGACGAGGGCGGCGTCCCCGGCCAGGTCGCCCGCGCCACCGGCGCATGAGCGCGCGCATCGGCGTCGCCGTGATGGCGGCGCTGCTCGCGCTGTACATCGTGCTCGTCGGCCAGCGTGCCTGGCTGCTCCTGGTCAGCGGCGACCCGGTCGGCATCGCGATGGGCGCCGCGCTCGTCGTGCTGCCCGTCATCGCGGCGTGGGCCCTCGGGCGCGAGCTGTGGTTCGGCGTGCGCGCGCAGCAGCTCGGCAGGCGTCTCGAGGCCGAGGACGCTCTGCCGCAGGAGGAGGTCGCAGTCCGCCCCAGCGGCCGCGTGCTGCGGGAGGACGGCGAGGCCGTGTTCCCGGCGTACCGCGCCGACGTCGAGGCGCACCCGGACGACTGGCGGGCCTGGTACCGCCTCGGGCTCGCCTACGACGCCGCCGGCGATCGCCGTCGCGCGCGCGAGGCCGTGCGCGCCGCCATCCGCCTCGAGAAGACCGACCGCCCCGCCTGAACCCCGCGCTCGATCAGGACGCGGCGGGCACGGCCGCCGCGATCGCGTCCTCGACCGTCGGGTGCGAGAACGCGAAACCCGACTTCTCGAGAGAATCGGGCACGACGTGGGCGTCGGCGGTGAGGATCGCCTCCGTCGCGTCGGCGCCGAGCACGAGCTTCATGCCCCACACCGGCGCGCGCAGCAGGAACGGGCGGTTCATCCGCACCGCGAGGGCGAACCCGAGGTCGTTCGCGGTGGCGCGCGTGGGTCCTGCGAGGTTCACGGGCCCGCTGAGCCGGGCGTCGATCACGTGGCGGATCGCCCGCACCTCGTCCGCGAGCGAGATCCACGGCCACGCCTGCGTCCCGCGGCCGATCGGGCCGGAGAGGCCCAGCTTCGTGAGGAGCATCAGCGGCTTCAGCACGCCGTCGGCGTGCACGACCGGAGCGGTGCGCAGCACCGAGACCGCAGCATCCGTCCCCGCGCCGAAGGCGGCAGCCTCCCACTCGCCGCAGAGGTCCGCGAGGAACGAGTCGCCCCGCGGCGCGTCCTCCGCGATCCGCTCACCGGGGATCGAGCCGTAGTAGCCGACCGCCGACGCCGACACGAAGTGCGGGGCATCGGTCCCGAGCTCCCGGACCGCACGGGCGAGCGCCCGCGTCGGTGCGATGCGCGACCACAGCAGCGTGCTCTTGTACGACGTCGTCCAGGGGAACCGCCCGATGCTCGCGCCGTTCAGCCCGACCACCGCCTCCGCGCCGTCGAGCACCGCCGGATCCAGCGGTGCGGCCGTCGTGAGCCACTCGACCTCGTGCGGGTCCTCGGTGGGCCGGCGCACGAGCGTCGTCACCTCGACCCCGTCGGCGCGGAGACTGTCGACGAGCGCCCGGCCGATGAGGCCCGACGCCCCGGCGACGACGATCCTCCGACCGCCGTCACCCGCCGGACGGCCTTCAGGCAAGCGTCGCCTCGAGGGTGATCTCGATCCCCGCCAGGGCCTGCGAGACGGGGCAGCCGCGCTTCGCGGCCTCTGCGAGCCGCTCGAAGTCCTCGGGCTCCAGTCCCGGGACGACGGCGTTGACGTTCAGGTGGCTGCCGGTGATGCCCGTGCCCGGCTTGAACGTGACGGATGCGGTCGTGTCGATCGACTCCGGGGGAGTGCCGTTCTCCGCCAGCGCGAGGGAGAAGGCCATGCTGAAGCACGATGCGTGCGCGGCGGCGATCAGCTCCTCCGGCGTCGTGACCGACGTCGAGCCCTCGCTGCGCGCCTTCCAGTTGACGGGGAAGGTTCCGAGGCCGGACGACACGAAGGTGGTCTCGCCGGAGCCGTCGAACAGCCCGCCCTTCCACGCCGTGGTTGCTTCGCTGGTGACGGTCATGTGGGCCTCCTCGCTGGCGGGGCGCCCGCGTGCCGGGCGTCTTGCGTCAGCCTATGGCGTCGGGCTGGGCCGCCGCGATGGGTTGACACCGGATGCTGCGCCCCGCGGTACCGGCCGAGCGGCGGCGTCGCGTCAGGCCGAGGCGGGTCGTGCGCGGCCGACGATGCCCGCGCGCTGCAGCAGCAGGTACAGCTGGCAGCCCAGGCAGAGTCCGAAGACGGCGTTCAGGAACGCCGCGATGAACGCGGCGGCTGCCGCGATCGTCAGCGCCCACGGCACGCCGAACAGCTGCAGCACGAGGCCGAGCGCCGAGACGAAGAGGCCGACGCCCTGCGCGAAGCGCGGCGGACGCGGGTCTTCGAGCTCGGTCGGGGGAGCCAGGCGGGGTGCGACGAGCCTGCGGTAGAGCACGCCCCACGGCGCCGTGCGCGGGGAGAGGACGCCCCACAGGAACAGCAGGGTCGTCGCGAGCAGCAGCAGGAATGCGGGATCGAGGAACCGCTCGGCGACGCTCGCCGTGGTGATCGCCCATCCCTGCGCCGTCTGTGCAGTCGAGAGCCCGGTGAGACCGAGGAACACGTCGATGAGGAGCAGCAGCGCGGTGATCCCGGCCGCGAAGCGCGGACCTCGGGGATCGATGCCGCGCGGGGTCGAGGCATCCGTGCGGTCAGACATTCGCGTCCTCCGCGATCAGGCGGTTGAGCTCGAGCTCGAGCACGTCGCGCCCGGGCGCGCCGCCGAACCGGGTCTGGATGACGCCGTTGCGGTCGAGCACGAGCGTGGTGGGCGTCTGGAGGACGTGGAAGTGCTTCGCGATGTCGGGGCGGTACGTGAGGTCGACGTCGAGATGGCGGACGCCCTCGTGGTCGTCGGCGATCGCCGCGAGTGTGCGGTGCACGCCGGGACACCGCGCGCAGAGCTCGGTGCTGAACTGCAGGAGGGTGGCGACTTCGCCGAGCCCGTCGGCGCCGAGGCGGTGGGGTTCGACCACCTCGTGCTCGACGTTGCGGCGGGCGTGGGACTGACGCCAATTGAGGAAGACACCGAGTGCCACCGTCGCCGCGAGGAGCGCGGCGAGGGCGATGAGGGCGCCGACGAGGTTCACAGCACACCAGGCTAACCGCTTTCACCTGAATGGAGGCCGAATAGACGAATATGACGGATCCGATGTAACAGAAGGCGTGCGCGCGGTGTGAGGAAGGCGCGCGGCGCGGGCAGGCCGCCGCGGTCGACGGCGCGGGTATCGTGGCAGCCGTGACGACGCCGATCCCGACCCCGTACGAAGACCTTCTGCGAGACGTGCTCGAGAACGGCACGCACAAGGACGACCGCACCGGCACCGGCACGACGAGTGCGTTCGGCCGGCAGATCCGGTTCGATCTGTCGCAGGGCTTCCCGCTCATCACCACCAAGCGCGTGCACTTCAAGTCGATCGCGTACGAGCTGCTGTGGTTCCTGCGCGGCGAGTCGAACGTCGCGTGGCTGCAGGAGAACGGCATCACCATCTGGGACGAATGGGCGGATGCCTCGGGTGAGCTGGGTCCTGTCTACGGGGTGCAGTGGCGCTCGTGGCCCACCCCGTCGGGCGAGCACATCGACCAGATCGCGCTCGTGCTCGACCAGATCCGCGCGAACCCCGATTCCCGCCGCCTGATCGTGTCCGCGTGGAACCCGGCCGACATCCCCGACATGGCACTCGCGCCGTGCCACGCGATGTTCCAGTTCTACGTCGCCGACGGCAAGCTGTCGTGCCAGCTCTACCAGCGCAGCGCCGATCTCTTCCTCGGCGTGCCCTTCAACATCGCGTCGTACGCGCTGCTGACGCTCATGGTGGCGCAGCAGGCGGGGCTCGAGCCCGGCGACTTCGTGTGGACCGGCGGCGACTGCCACATCTACGACAACCACGTCGAGCAGGTGCGGGAGCAGCTCACGCGCGATCCTTACCCCTACCCGACGCTGCGCATGGCGCGGACGCCCGAGTCGATCTTCGACTACCGCTTCGACGACTTCGTGCTCGAGGACTACCAGCACCACCCCGCGATCCGCGGGGCGGTCGCGGTATGACATCCCCGATCGGCCTCGTCTGGGCGGAGGCCCACGACGGCGTGATCGGCGCCGACGGCGGCATGCCATGGCATGTGCCGGAAGACCTCGCGCACTTCAAGGCGCTCACGCTCGGCGCGACGGTGGTCATGGGGCGCCGAACGTGGGAGTCCTTTCCCGCGCGTTTCCGCCCGCTGCCGGGGCGGCGCAACATCGTCATCACGCGTCAGGAGGACTGGACGGATGCCGGCGCCGAGCGCACCGGCTCGCTCGAGGCCGCGCTGACGCTGGCCGGCGAGGGGGCGCCCGAGCGCATCTGGGTGATCGGCGGCGGACAGCTGTTCCGCGAGGCGATCGGCCTCGCCGACCTCCTCGAGGTCACGGAGCTCGACGTCGCGGTCGAGGGCGACACCCTGGCGCCCGACCGCGCCGGCTGGGTCACGGTCGCGACCGACCCGGTCGACGGCTGGCACACCTCGGGATCCGGCATCCGCTACCGATTCCTGCGACTGGTGCGGCCGCCGGAGCGCGGCGCGCAGTGACGCGGCAATAGGCTGGCGCGCATGGCGAAGACGGCGCTCATCACCGGTGCGAGCTCGGGTCTCGGCGCGGAGTACGCGCGGCAGCTCGCCGCGAAGGGCGCGCACCTCGTGCTCGTCGCGCGCGACCGGCAGGCGCTCGAGCAGCTCGCCGTCCGGTTGCGGTCGACCTACGGCGTCGAGGTCGAGGTGCTCGGGGCCGACCTGCTGAAGCGCAGGCAGCGCGAGCGCGTCGAGGCGCGTGTCGCCGACGAGACCCGGCCGATCGAGATCCTCGTCAACAATGCCGGGTTCGGGCTGCCGCTGGCATTCGAGCGCAACGACATCGACGACGAGGTGCGTCACCTGGAGCTGCACGTCGAGGTGCCGATGCGCCTCACGCACGCCGCGCTGGGCGCGATGCTGGCGCGCGGACACGGGCGCATCATCAACGTCGCGTCGGTCGCGGCGTTCATCCCGCGCTCGACCTACGGCGCGTGCAAGGGCTGGCTCGTGAGCTTCAGCCGCTGGGCGAACGGCCGCTACGGCCCGCGCGGCGTGACGGTGACCGCGGTGTGCCCTGGCTACACCCACACGAACTTCCACGAGCGCCTCGGGCTGCCGCCGGGGCAGGAGGGCGTGCCCGACGCGATGTGGCTCGACGCGCGCGACGTCGTGGCCGAGTCGCTGCGCGATGCGGCGCGCGGGGCGGCGGTGTCGATCCCGTCGCTGCGGTACAAGGCTCTCGTGGCCCTGGCCCGATTCGCCCCGCCATCCGTCGCTGCACGCATCGGAGAGCGCGGCCGCTGACCGCCGCCGGGGGTCACCGGGCGCGCCGGGGCGCGGCATCCCGATAACCTGAGTGCATGACGCATACGGGCAATCCCTTCGGACAGGTGCTCGTCGCGCTCGTCACCCCGATGACGGCCGACGGTGAGGTCGACTGGCCCGCTGTCGAGAAGCACATCGACGACGTCATCACCGCCGGCGCGGACGGCATCGTCGTGACCGGCACCACGGGTGAGACGTCGACGCTCACCGACGCCGAGAAGATCCGCCTCGTCGAGGTCGGGAAGGATGTCGCCGCCGGCCGCGCCAAGATCATCACGGGTGGCGGGTCGAACGAGACCGCGCACGCGATCGAGCTCTACAAGGCCAGCGAGAAGGTCGGCGCCGACGGCATCATGATCGTCACGCCGTACTACAACAAGCCCACGCAGGCCGGCATCCTCACGCACTTCCGCCTGGTCGCCGACGCCACCGACCTGCCGGTGATCCTGTACGACATCCCTGGCCGCACGGGCGTGCCGATCCGCTACGAGACGATCCTGCGACTCGCGAAGCACCCGAACATCCTCGCGATCAAGGACGCCAAGGGCGACTTCAGCGAGGTCAGCCGCGTGCTCAACCAGACCGACCTGATGTACTTCTCCGGCGACGACGCCAACGTGCTGCCGCACCTCGCCATCGGGGCCACCGGCCTCATCGGCGTGACCGCGAACATCGCGGCGCAGCCGTACCGTGCGATCGTCGACGCCGTGAACGCCGGCGACCTGAAGACCGCCACCGCGGCGCACCAGCAGCTCGAGCCGCTCGTGCGCGCCGTGATGACGCATGTGCCCGGCACGGTCTCGGCGAAGTACATCCTCCACGGTCTCGGCCGCATCGGGAGCCCGCGCGTGCGACTCCCGCTGGTCGGGCCGGAGGAGTGGGAGGCCGCGAAGATCGAGGACGAGCTCGCCCTCGTGAGCGACGTGCCCGGCGCCGACTTCTCGAACTTCCGCCCCGACCGCAACGCCGCCGCCGGTGGCGCGCTGCCGAAGGTGTCGGGCACCACGAGATGACAGACCGCGCCGTCGCGGTGTGACGGACGGCGCGCAGATGACGGGCGTCTGGACGCCCGGAGGAGGCTTCGCAATGCCCACCACCCCGTACGACCCGCCGGAGCTCGAAGCGGGAACCCTCCGGGTCGTCCCCCTCGGCGGCCTCGGCGAGGTCGGCCGCAACATGACGGTGTTCGAGTACGGCGGGAAGCTGCTCATCGTCGACTGCGGCGTGCTGTTCCCCGAGGAGCACCAGCCCGGCGTCGACCTGATCCTCCCCGACTTCGAGCCCATCAAGAAGCGCCTCGACGACATCGTCGGCGTCGTGCTCACGCACGGTCACGAGGATCACATCGGTGCGGTGCCGTACCTGCTGAAGCTGAAGAGCGACATCCCCGTCATCGGATCCGGACTGACGCTCGCGCTCACCGAGGCGAAGCTCAAGGAGCACCGCATCAGACCGTACAGCCTCACCGTCGCGGAGGGGCAGCGCGAGAACCTCGGGCCGTTCGAGCTCGAGTTCGTCGCCGTCAACCACTCGATCCCCGACGCCCTGGCGGTCGCGATCCGCACGCCGGCGGGCCTCGTGCTCGCGACGGGCGACTTCAAGATGGACCAGCTGCCCCTCGACGGCCGGCTCACCGACCTGCGCGCCTTCTCCCGCCTGGGGGAGGAGGGCGTCGACCTCTTCCTCGTCGACTCGACCAACGCCGACGTCCCCGGATTCACGCCGCTCGAGCGCGCCATCGGACCGGTGCTCGACCAGGTCATCGGCCGGGCGCCCCGCCGGGTCATCGTGGCGAGCTTCTCGAGCCACGTCCATCGCGTGCAGCAGGTGCTGGACGCGGCGGCCGCCCACGGGCGCCGCGTGGCGCTCCTCGGACGCAGCATGCTGCGCAACATGACGATCGCCGAGGACCTCGGGTACCTGCACGTGCCCGAGGGCGTGCTCATCGACTACAAGAAGGCGCGCGACCTCCCGGACGACCGGATCGTCTACATGTCCACCGGCTCGCAGGGCGAGCCGATGGCCGTCCTGAGCCGTATGGCGAACCTGGACCACGCGATCGAGCCCGGTCCCGGCGACACGGTGATCCTGGCGTCGAGCCTCATCCCTGGCAACGAGAACGCCGTGTATCGCGTCATCGACGGACTCACCAAGCTCGGCGCGAACGTGGTGCACAAGGGCAACGCGAAGGTGCACGTGTCGGGCCACGCCGCCGCCGGCGAGCTGCTCTACTGCTACAACATCCTCAAGCCGAAGAACGTGCTGCCGGTGCATGGCGAGTACCGTCACCTGATGGCGAACGCACGCCTCGCCCAGGACACGGGCATCGACCCCGAGCGCACGATCATCGCCGAGAACGGCACCGTGATCGACCTCAAGAACGGCGACGCGCGCGTGGTCGGCCAGTTCGACCTCGGCTTCGTCTACGTGGATGGGTCGACGGTGGGCGAGATCACGGACGCCGATCTCAAGGACCGCCGCATCCTCGGCGAGGAGGGCTTCATCTCGGTGATCGTCGTGGTCGACGCGTCGACCGGCCGGATCATCTCCGGGCCCGAGGTGCACGCTCGCGGCTTCGCGGAGGACGACGCCGTGTTCGAGGACGTCAAGCCGAAGATCGCCGCAGCCCTCGCCGAGGCCGCGAAGTCCGGCGTCCGCGACCAGCACGCGCTGTCGCAGGTGGTGCGGCGCACGATCGGCCGCTGGGTCAACCAGTCGCTCCGCCGCCGGCCGATGATCGTTCCTCTCGTCATCGAGGCGTAACACGCGGGTCGTACGATCGGCATCGTGGCCTCCTCGTTCCGCATCCGACCTGCCGTGGCAGCCGACGGCGCTTTCCTCGGCGACATGGTCGTCGAGGCGGCGAACTGGCGGCAGGGCGGTGCGCGGCCGCGTCACGAGGTGATCGGCGGCGACGACCACCGGCGCTACGTCGCCGGCTGGATGCGGCCGGGCGACGCGGGCTTCGTGGCCGAGGACGCGAACGGCGAGCCGGTCGGCGCGGCCTGGTACCGGATGCTGCCGCGCGACGATCCGGGCTTCGGGTACGTCGGCACGGGTGTCCCCGAGCTCATCATCGGCGTGCGACCCATCTGGCGCGCCCACGGCGTCGGGCGGGCACTCCTGCAGCGGCTCTGCGAGCACGCGGGCGCGCACGGGTTCGCCCGCATCAGCCTGAGCGTCGAGCGGGGCAATTTCGCGTCGACCCTGTACCGCAGCGAGGGGTTCGCGGTGACGCAGAGCGGGTCGGGCCGCGACACGATGGTCAAGCGCCTGCGCTGACGCATCGGGGTGTCCGGGGGCGGTGGGCGACGCGCCCGGCGTGCGGCCCGGGGCGGCGTGGTTCCGGGCGAATGTCGGGGTGTCGGCTTACCGTGGGGGAATGGCCAGGAGCTCAAGCCCGACCAAGGGGTCGCGCGCGTCTTCGAGCGCGTCGACGAACGCGCGCTCGGGCGCGTCCTCGTCGACGCGCAAGCCCGCGGCCGCCAAGCCGGCACCCGCGCCCAAGCGCTACGTGAACGAACCCGACCGCCCGCCGATCGTCGTGCGGGCGTGGATGGGCCTCGCGCACGCCACCGGCGGACTGTTCCGCGCATTCGGCCCCGAGGCGCTCGAGAAGGACCAGCGGCGCGACGGCTTCCCGTTCCTGCTGGTGCTGCTGGCGATCGGCGGCGCGGTCAACGAGTGGTTCTTCATCGGCAACGAGGTCGCCAAGATCATCAGCGCGTACAGCGTCGGTGCGCTCATCGGCCGTGAGGCGTTCGTCATGCCGGTGCTCCTGCTGCTGCTCGCGGGCTGGATGTTCCGGCATCCGTCCTCCGTGCACGACAACGGACGCGTCGGCATCGGCTTCGGCCTGCTCGTCCTGACGATCGCCGGCTTCTGCCACGTCGCAGGCGGGCGTCCGCAGCCGAGCGAGCTGCTTCCCGCACTGAGCGAGGCGGGTGGACTGTTCGGCTGGATGCTCGGCGAGCCGCTCGCCATGGTCCTCACCGACGTCGGCGCGTACATCGTGCTGTCGCTGATGGCGGTGCTCAGCATCCTCATCATCACGAAGACACCCCCGAACCGCATCGGACGCCGCCTCGGCGAGCTCTACGCCTGGATGTTCGGCGCCGAACCGCGGGAAGAGAAGGCGACGGATGCTGCGACCCCGGCCGCTGCGGACGACGAGGGCGATTCCTCGCTGCCGTTCTGGCGCCGGAACAAGACGGGGCGCGAGAAGGACCCGGAGGGCGGCCTCGGCTCGCAGGACCTCACCGAGCTGCTGACGCCCGGCACGTCGCAGGGCGGGTTCGAGCAGGCGATGGCCACGCCCGTGACCCCTCCGCCGGCGCCTGCGACCGACGCACTCACCGAGGTCATCGATCCTGCCGTGCTGTCGGCGGCGAAGGCGGCGACCTCGTCGCGCACGTCGCTGCGCGACGACGCGGAGGTCATCGAGGACGACGGCACGCTGCCGGGGCTCGACGGCATCGGCTCGGTCGCGGCGGTCGACTCGCCGTCCGCGCCGTACCGGCTGCCGTCCGTCAACTCGCTGGCCGCAGGATCGCCTCACGTGGCGCGCTCCCAAGCCAACGACGACACGGTGCGCGCCATCACGAGTGTGCTCGAGCAGTTCAATGTGGATGCACGCGTCACCGGCTTCTCGCGCGGCCCGACCGTCACGCAGTACGAGATCGAGGTCGGTCACGGCGTGAAGGTGGAGCGCATCACCGCGCTCACGAACAACTTCGCGTACGCCGTAGCCTCCAACGAGGTGCGCATCCTCGCGCCGATCCCGGGCAAGAGCGCCATCGGTGTCGAGATCCCCAACACCGATCGCGAGATCGTGACGCTCGGCGACGTGCTTCGCTCGCAGACCGCGACGAGCCAGACGCATCCGATGACGATCGGCGTCGGCAAGGACGTCGGCGGCGGCTACGTCATCGCGAACCTCGCCAAGATGCCGCACCTGCTCGTCGCCGGCTCCACCGGCTCGGGCAAGTCGAGCTTCGTGAACTCGATGATCACGAGCCTGCTGATGCGGGCGAAGCCCGCCGACGTGCGCATGGTGCTCATCGACCCCAAACGCGTCGAGCTGACCTCGTATGCGGGCGTGCCGCACCTCATCACCCCCATCATCACGAATCCCAAGAAGGCCGCCGAGGCGCTGCAGTGGGTCGTGAAGGAGATGGACATGCGGTACGACGACCTCGCGTCGTTCGGCTTCCGTCACATCGACGACTTCAACAAGGCCGTGGTCGCGGGCGAGATCACGCTGCCCCCCGGCAGCGAGCGCGTGCTCAAGCCCTACCCGTACCTGCTCGTGGTGGTCGACGAGCTCGCCGACCTCATGATGGTCGCGCCCCGCGACGTCGAGGACTCGATCGTCCGCATCACGCAGCTCGCGCGCGCCTCGGGCATCCACCTCGTGCTCGCGACGCAGCGACCCTCCGTCGACGTCGTGACCGGCCTCATCAAGGCCAACGTGCCCTCGCGTCTGGCGTTCGCCGTGACGAGCGTCACCGACTCCCGCGTCATCCTCGACCAGCCCGGCGCCGACCGCCTCATCGGCCAGGGCGACGGCCTGTTCCTGCCGATGGGCGCCTCGAAGGCGCTCCGCGTGCAGGGCGCCTGGGTCAGCGAGAGCGAGATCGAGGCGGTCGTCAAGCATGTCACGCACCAGGCACGTCCCGAGTACCGCGCCGACGTGGCCGCAGTGGCTGAGAAGAAGGAGATCGACGCCGACATCGGAGACGACCTCGAACTGCTGCTCGCGGCGGCCGAGCTCGTCGTGTCGAGCCAGTTCGGCTCGACCTCGATGCTCCAGCGCAAGCTCCGCGTCGGCTTCGCCAAGGCTGGACGCCTGATGGACCTCCTCGAGTCGCGCGAGGTCGTCGGCCCCTCCGAGGGGTCGAAGGCGCGCGACGTGCTGGTGACCGTCGAGCAGCTGCCGGCCGTGCTCGCGCGCATGCGCGGCGAGGACGTGCCTTCGCAGGCGCCGGCCGCGCCGGCTGCGCCGCCCGCACCGCCGGCGGACGATCGCTACGGTGCGGACGCGGTGGCCTCGCAGTATGACGGGTACCCGGTGGTCGAGAGCGGCGACGACGGCTCCGAGGACGCCTGGGGTCTCACCGGCCGCGACTGACCCGCCGCGACCGATGCCTCCGGCGCGGCAGGACCGGCGGCGACGGCATCGTGAGCGCCGATAGGCTCGGGCCATGGCGATCCCCCGGCAGCTGCCCAACGCGATCACGATCGTGCGCATCCTGTGCGCGCCGGTCTTCCTGTGGATGCTCCTGGCCGACGGCGGAGCCGACGGCGCACTCCGGTGGTGGGCGGCCGTGCTGTTCATCGTGGCGATCGCGACCGACGGGATCGACGGCTACCTCGCGCGCAAGCACGAGATCGTCACCGACCTCGGCAAGCTCCTCGACCCGATCGCCGACAAGGTGCTCACCGGCTTCGCCTTCATCGGCCTGTCGATCCTCGGCGAGCTGCCGTGGTGGATCACCATCGTCGTGCTCATCCGCGAGATCGGCATCACGGTCTACCGCTTCATGGTCGTCAGCGACCACGTGCTCGCCGCCGCCTGGATGGGCAAGCTGAAGACGCTCGCCCAGGGCCTCGCGCTCTCGTTCGCGCTGCTGCCGCTGTGGACCCTCGTCGGCGACGGGATCTTCTGGGTGAACGCGGTGCTGATGACGATCGCCGTCGTCCTCACGATCGCGAGCGGCATCGACTACATCGTGACCGAGATGCGCGCCGCCCGCGCGAAGCGGCGGGACGCGTGACGCACGAGCCGTCGAGCGGGGCGGATGCTGCCGCCGCGGTGCTGCGGGCCCTCCACGTCCGTGGCTGGTCGATCGCCGTTGCCGAGTCACTGACGGGTGGCCGCGTCACGGCCGCACTCGTCGACGTTCCCGGCGCCTCGGCGTCCGTGCGGGGCGGGATCGTCGCGTACGCCACCGACCTCAAGTCGTCGGCTCTCGGCATCGAGGCGGATCTGCTGGCCGCGCGCGGCGCCGTCGATCCCACCGTCGCCGAGCAGATGGCGGAGGGCGTGCGCCGTGTGCTGCGGGCCGACGTCGGGCTCGCGACCACTGGCGTGGCCGGCCCGGATCCTCAGGACGGGCATCCGGTCGGCACCGTCTACATCGCCGTCGCCACGCCCGAGACGGCAGTGGTCTCGGCGCTCGCGCTGGCGGGTACGCGCGACGAGATCCGCACCGCGACGGTGCAGAGCGTGCTGGAACTGGCGCTCACTCTGCTGTGAGGCATCCGTCATCCGTGAGACCGAGTCCGGGAACAGACGGTGTTTCGTCTCGGTTACATTCCGTGATTCCCACCCATTGCCCAGTTCACGGGATTAGATTGGCATCATCCGGTGCTGTACTGTTGGGCACCCGGAAGCGGTGGAATCAGAAGTGAGGAGGGGCCCTGATGATCCTGGTACGTCAAGAGATCGGCGAAGTGCTTCGTGATTTCCGCCAGCAGAAGGGGCGGACCCTCCGCCAGGTCGCGAGCCGCGCGAGCGTGGCTCTCGGCTATCTGAGCGAGGTGGAGCGCGGCCAGAAAGAGGCTTCGAGCGAGATCCTCGCGTCGGTGGCCGAGGCGCTCGATGTTCCCATCTCGACCATCATGCGTGAGGTCGGCGATCGCATCTCGGTGCTCGAGGGCCTGCAGACCTTCCCCGACGTCGTCCCCGACGACCTCGTGGCCTCGGTCGACGCCGAGCTGTCGCTGCGCTGATCCTCTGATCTGCCTCAATGCGTCGCAGTGAGTTCAATCGTGCGGTGAGCGACGAGTTCGGCGCACGCGCGACGGCTGTCGTGACCGATCTGTACCTGTCGAAGGTCGGCGGACGCACGGCCGCCGAGGCGATCGATGCCGGCGTCGATCCGCGCGAGGTGTGGCTCGCCCTGTGCGAGGAGCTCGACGTTCCGGCCGAGCGGCGCTACGGCGTCGGGCGCCTCGAGCCGCGCCGCCGCTGAGGTCGAATCTTCCCACCGCGCTTCGGCGTGTCTCCTCGAATACTTGTTCGAGATCCGCGTAGGCTCCTGCACAGCAGGTGTCGAGAGCGTGTTTTCCACGCACCCGGAGGGAGCGAAGACGGATGTCGGAGCCCCTCCCTAACGTGGACAGCGTCGAACGACACCTCACGCCTTGTCGCAGCATCCGTCCCACCGGGGCGGAGCGCGACAGCCTACAGGCGACGGAACGCGAGCACTGAGGAGCACGTCATGCCATCACCCGTTGACCGCGAGAAGGCCCTGGAATCGGCCCTCGCCCAGATCGACCGGCAGTTCGGGAAGGGCTCGGTGATGCGCCTCGGCAGCGACGAGCGCGCTCCCGTCGAGGTCGTGCCCACCGGCTCGATCGCCCTCGATGTCGCACTCGGCATCGGCGGTCTCCCGCGTGGCCGCATCATCGAGATCTACGGCCCGGAGTCGTCGGGTAAGACGACGCTGACCTTGCACGCGATCGCCAACGCGCAGCGCGCCGGCGGCATCGCGGCGTTCATCGACGCGGAGCACGCGCTCGACCCCGACTACGCGCAGAAGCTCGGCGTCGACATCGACGCGCTGCTCGTCTCGCAGCCCGACACGGGCGAGCAGGCGCTCGAGATCGCCGACATGCTCGTCCGCTCCGGCGCGATCGACCTCATCGTGATCGACTCCGTCGCGGCGCTCGTGCCCAAGGCCGAGATCGAAGGCGAGATGGGTGATTCGCACGTCGGCCTGCAGGCGCGCCTCATGTCGCAGGCGCTGCGCAAGCTCACCGGTGGGCTCAACCAGACCAACACCACGATGATCTTCATCAACCAGCTGCGCGAGAAGATCGGCGTGTTCTTCGGCTCGCCCGAGACCACCGCCGGCGGCAAGGCGCTCAAGTTCTACGCGTCGGTGCGTCTCGACATCCGTCGCATCGAGACCCTGAAAGACGGAGCGGACGCGGTCGGAAACCGCACTCGCGTCAAGGTCGTCAAGAACAAGATGGCGCCGCCGTTCAAGCAGGCCGAGTTCGACATCCTGTACGGCGTCGGCATCTCGCGTGAGGGCAGTCTCATCGACTTCGGCGTCGAGCACGGGATCGTCAAGAAGTCTGGCTCCTGGTACACCTACGACGGCGAGCAGCTCGGCCAGGGCAAGGAGAACGCGCGCACCTTCCTCATCAAGAACGAGGACGTCGCGGCCGAGATCGAGTCGAAGATCAAGACGAAGCTCGGCATCGGCGTGCCCAAGGCCACGGGCGAGGTCGCAGACGAGCTGGCGGCGCGCCGCCCGGCGTGATGGTGCTTGTTTCGGCAGAGCTCGACAAGCGGGGTGAGCGATGAGCGGCGAGTCCGACGCCGAGAACGGCGGCGGGCTCGCCCCCGTGACCTCGATCTTCGGCGACCGCAGCGCGGGCGCTTACCCGAAGACCGCGGCCGACCTCCGTCAAGTGCTCGAGAGCCGCATCCCCGAGATACGGAGCACCTCCGGCCCCCGGCCCAGTACGCCGCCGGCAAACCCACCTGCAGCGGCCGAGCGGACCGAGTGGGGCGACCGCGACACGAGCACCGAGCCTGAGCGGGATGCCCGTCCCATCGACCTCGAGCTCGAGCGCGCCGGCAGAGCTCGCTCCGATGGCAGCCGAGGAAGCGGGGCAGGAGGTGCCGCCGACGCGGCCGAGCTCGGCCTGCTGAAGAGACTCCGCGCCCGTCAGCTCTCCGTGTCGGAGGCGAAGACCTACCTCGGCCAGTACGAACTCGGCGGCGAAGGTGTCGAGGCGATCCTCGACGCCTTCCTCGCCCGCGGCTACCTCGACGATGCCCGCCTCGCGGAGCAGCTCGTACACACCGGCGTCGATCGCAAGGGCCAGGGGCGGCAGGCGATCTCGCAGAGCCTCACGAAGCGAGGCGTCCCCCGCGACATCGCCGATGCGGCGCTTGCGGAGCTGCCCGACGATGACGCCGAGCGCGCACTCGAGTTCGCCCGTTCCAAGGCGGGCTCGATGCGCGGGCTCGAGCGGGACGTCGCGCTTCGTCGCCTCGCCGGCCAGCTCGCGCGGCGCGGCTACGGCGGCTCGGCAGCGCTCAACGCCGCGCGGCAGGCGCTCGACGAAGCGATCCGCCCCTCCGGGCGCGTGAGGTTCGACTGACGCCGAAGCCGTGAGCGCATGCCGCGAAGGCAGCACATGCCGACCTCGGCCTCGCGCTGGTCGACTCGAGGCGCCCCGACCGCTCCCTGATCAGCCGGGGACGCAGCATCCACTGACAGCCTCCGCGCATGCGGACGGCTCGTAGAATGGCGGGATCATGTCTTCCCCTTCCGCCACCCCGACTCTCATCGCGCCGTCCGCGGCCGCGCACGACGTCGACGGGCGTGCCCGCACCTACGAGGTGCGCACGTTCGGCTGCCAGATGAACGTGCACGACTCCGAGCGCCTCTCCGGCTCGCTCGAGAGCGCCGGCTACGTCCGCGCCGAGGCGGGCGAAGAAGCGGACGTCGTCGTCATCAACACGTGCGCCGTGCGCGACAACGCGGCCGGCAAGCTGTACGGCACGCTCGGTCACCTCAAGTCCCGCAAGGACAAGCACGAGGGCATGCAGATCGCCGTCGGCGGCTGCCTCGCGCAGATGGACAAGGCCGTCGTGCAGCAGAAGGCGCCGTGGGTCGACGTCGTCTTCGGCACCCACAACATGGGGTCGCTCCCGAGCCTCCTGGAGCGGGCGCGCCACAACGGCGAGGCCGAGCTCGAGATCCTCGAGTCGCTCGAGATCTTCCCGTCGACGCTCCCCACCAAGCGCGACAGCGTCTACAGCGGCTGGGTGTCGATCTCGGTCGGCTGCAACAACACCTGCACGTTCTGCATCGTGCCCAGCCTGCGCGGCAAGGAGAAGGACCGCCGCCCGGGCGACATCCTCAACGAGATCCGCCTCCTGGTCGACGACGGTGCCATGGAGGTGACCCTCCTCGGTCAGAACGTCAACTCGTACGGCGTCGAGTTCGGCGACCGCCAGGCGTTCGGCAAGCTCCTGCGCGCCGCCGGTGAGATCGAGGGCCTCGAGCGCATCCGCTTCACGAGCCCGCACCCGGCGGCCTTCACCGACGACGTCATCGATGCGATGGCTGAGACCCCCGCCGTGATGCCGCAGCTTCACATGCCGCTCCAGTCCGGCAGCGACCGCATCCTGAAGGCGATGCGCCGTTCCTACCGCAGCGAGAAGTTCCTCGGCATCCTCGACCGCGTCCGCGCCAAGATGCCCGATGCCGCGATCTCGACCGACATCATCGTCGGCTTCCCCGGCGAGACCGACGAGGACTTCGAAGACACCATGCGCGTCGTCGAGCAGGCGCGGTTCGCGAGCGCCTTCACGTTCCAGTACTCCATCCGAGAAGGCACTCCGGCGGCGACCATGACCGACCAGGTGCCCAAGGAGGTCGTGCAGGAGCGCTACGAGCGCCTCGTCGCGCTGCAGGAGCGCATCTCGCTGGAGGAGAACCAGAAGCAGCTCGGCCGAGAGCTGCAGGTGCTGGTCTCGACGGGCGAGGGCAAGAAGGACGCCGAGACGCACCGCCTCACCGGCCGCGCCGAAGACAACCGGCTCGTGCACTTCGAGGTTCCTGCGGGCTCCGACATCCCGCGACCCGGCGACGTCGTCTCGGTCGTCGTGACGCACGCCGCGCCCTTCCACCTGCTCGCCGATTCGACCGCCGGCGCGCCATTGCGCATCCGCCGGACGCGGTCCGGCGACGCGTGGGATCGGTCGCAGGCGGAGTCGTGCGGCATCCCGGCACCCGCGGGCGACGCTTCGGCAGGCGCAGCCGGCGCTCCGCGTGCGGTCTCGCTCGGACTGCCCACGCTGCGCATCGGCGTCTGATCCGTCCGTGAGCACCCCGGCCGACGCCGCCGCCGCGCCGCCGCGTCTCTGGGCGATCGTCGGCGCGACGGGCACCGGCAAGACCGCGCTCTCGCTCGATCTCGCCGACGCACTCGCCGCGCGGGGCCGCCCGGCCGAGATCGTGAACGCCGACGCCATGCAGCTGTACCGCGGCATGGATATCGGCACCGCGAAGCTCGTCGAGGCTGAGAGGCGCGGCATCCGTCACCACCTCTTCGACGTGCTCGACGTCACGGACGACGCGGCGGTCGCCTGGTATCAGGATGCTGCGCGCGCGGCGATCGGCGAGATCCACGGTCGCGGCGCCGACGCCGTGCTGGTCGGCGGATCCGGCCTGTACGTCTCGAGCGTGCTGTTCGACTTCCGCTTTCCGCCGCGGGATGAAGAGCTCCGCTCCCGGCTCGAGACGGAGCTCGACGAGCACGGTCCTGGCGCCCTCTACGCCCGCCTGCGCGAGCTCGACCCCGCGACCGCCGCCAAGGTCGATCCGCGCAACGGCCGGAGGATCGTGCGCGCCCTCGAAGTGCTCGAGCTCGGTGAGCGCACACACGGCGCGACGCTTCCCGACGAACCCGTGCTGTGGCATGACGACACCCGGATCGTCGGCGTCACGGTGCCGCGCGAGGAGCTCGTTCGACGCCTCGACGCCCGGGTCGAGGCGATGTGGCGAGACGGCATCCTCGACGAGGTGAGGGAGCTGCGCGCGAACGGGCTCGAGCGCGGCGTGACCGCGCGCCGCGCCATCGGCTACGCGCAGGCGCTCGCGCAGCTGGCGGGGGAGATGACCGAGGCCGAGGCGATCGCCGAGACGCAGGCGCTGACCCGCCGGTACGCCCGGCGGCAGGTGTCGTGGTTCAAGCGCTACGACGCCCTCCGGTGGGTGGATCCGGGGACGGATCCCATCGCCCTGGCAGACTCGTGGTCATGAGCATCGCGATCCGGGCCTTCGACCTTTCCGACACCGAGGCGGTCGTCTCGCTGTGGCAGCAGGCGGGACTCACGCGGCCGTGGAACAACCCGTACCAGGACATCAGCCGCAAGCTCTCCGTGCAGCCCGAGCTGTTCCTGGTCGCCGTCGACGGCCGCACCCTCGTCGGGACGGTCATGGCCGGGTACGACGGTCACCGCGGCTGGCTCTACTACCTCGCGAGTGCACCCGACCGGCGCGGCGAGGGGATCGCGCGCAAGCTCGTCTCCCACGCCGAGGAGCTCCTCACCGACATGGGCTGCCCGAAGGTGCAGCTCATGGTGCGGCCGGAGAACGGGATCGCGCAGGGCTTCTACGACGCGCTCGGCTACGAGCCTTTCGAGACGTGGAACACCGGCAAGCGCCTCATCGCCGACTGACCGGCGGCGGCGCGGGCCGACGCCTCGGATCGCGCCCCTAGACTGGTGCGATGCCGCAGACGATCGCGTTCACCAAGGGCCACGGCACCGGCAACGACTTCGTGATCGTCCCCGACGCGGACGGCGCGCTCGATCTCACCGACGACCAGGTCGCGGTGCTGTGCGACCGGCGCTTCGGCATCGGCGGCGACGGCATCCTGCGCGTGGTGCGCGCGAGCGCGATCGACGAGGGCAGGGAACTGCTGGCGGCATCCACGCATTCATCGGACGCCGTGGAGTGGTTCATGGACTACCGCAACGCCGACGGCTCCAAGGCCGAGATGTGCGGCAACGGTGTGCGTGTGTTCGTCCGCTATCTCGTCGACGTCGGCTGGGCCGATGTCGACGGCGCCCCGCTCAAGATCGGCACGCGTGCCGGCATCAAGACGGTCACCCGCAGCGACCGCGGGTACGAGGTCGATCTCGGTCCCTTCGTCGTCGACGATTCGGGCGTGCTCGTCCGCACGCGTGGCGGCGGGGCTCCCCGCCCGGGCGTCGGGATCGACGTCGGCAACCCGCATGTCGTCGTGGCACTGCCCGACGACGCCGAGCTCGAAGGGCTCGACCTCGCCGTGCAGCCGTTGCTGCAGCCCGAGCCGCCCCACGGCGCCAACATCGAGTTCGTGGTGCCGAGCGACCCGCTCGTGCACGAGGGCGTGGGCTCGATCCGCATGCGCGTGTTCGAGCGCGGCGTCGGCGAGACGCTCAGCTGCGGCACCGGCGTCGCGGCCGCGGCGCTCGCGGTGAGGCACTGGGCCGGGCCCGCGGCGCCGGACCACTGGGTCGTCGAGGTTCCCGGGGGCACGCTGGGCGTGCGGATGCCGCAGGTCGACGGCGAGCGGCATGTGCTGCTGTCGGGCCCCGCGACCCTCGTCTACACGGGCGAGGTCACGCTCGCGTAGCGGGCGTCAGATCTCGGGGAGCCCGGGCAGGTCGATCGGCTCGCTCGGCGGTGAGCCGTGACGGCGCACCCTCAGCACGCGGAAGCCGCGCGCGGTCGCCGCCCGGTGCACGCTGAAGCGCCGGTCGAGCGTCGCGGCGAGCCACCGCTGCAGGGAGTCGGACCCCAGATTGCGCTGCACCACGAGCCACGCGTCCGCCCGCTCGTCGAGCCGGGGGAGCCAGCGCTCGAGGAGGCCGTGCAGCTCGTTCTTGCCCACGCGGATCGGCGGGTTCGACCGGATCGTGCGGAACAGGATGTCGTCGGGAACATCGTCGGGCAGCGAGGCGTTGAGGTTGTCGAGCCCGAGTGCCGCCGCGTTGCGGCGGACCAGATCGAGCGCTCGTTCGTTCACGTCCACGGCCCACACCGTGGCGTGAGGCGCATCGAGCGCGAGACTGAGTGCGATCGGCCCCCACCCGCAGCCGAGGTCGAGGAAGTTCCCGCTCGCCGGAGGCGGGGGAGTGTTCGACAGCAGCACCGCGGTTCCCGAGTCCACGTGATCGGGGCTGAAGACGCCCCCGGCAGTCGTGACCTCGAGATCGCGTCCGGCGAGTGTGACCCGGATGCGGCGCCGATTCTCGGGGCTGGCGGGCGTCGCACTGAAATAGTGGTCACTCCCCATAGCCGATGAGCCTAGCGGAGGTGCTCTGCACAACGGGAAGCTAGAATTCACGGATGCCGCGAACCGGCCGATGAACGCGGGAAAACGGCATCCAACGCCAACAAGCAAAGGAACACATGACGGATACCACGACACCCCAGAGCACCGACGAGACGCCGGTGGACCCGGTGGATCGCGTGCTGGCGCGCGCCGAAGCGCGCTCGGGGGTGCACGTCTTCGGAGCCGCTCAGGCGCTCCAGGACGAGGCCACGATCGGGCGTGCGGACACCGACGGCGACCAGTGGGATCGCGAGGAGCGCGCGGCGCTCCGACGCGTCCCCGGGCTCTCCACCGAGCTCGAAGACGTCACCGAGGTCGAGTACCGGCAGCTGCGACTCGAGAACGTCGTGCTGGTCGGCGTGCACGCGCAGGGCGAGACCGAGGACGCCGAGAACTCGCTGCGCGAGCTCTCGGCACTGGCCGAGACCGCAGGCGCCGTCGTGCTCGACGGTGTGCTGCAGCGTCGTCCCCACCCCGACCCCGCGACCTACGTGGGCCGCGGCAAGGCGGAGGAGCTGCGCGACATCGTCGCGTCGGTCGGCGCCGACACCGTGATCGCCGACACCGAGCTCGCGCCCAGCCAGCGACGCGCCCTCGAAGACGTCGTCAAGGTCAAGGTGATCGACCGCACGACGGTGATCCTCGACATCTTCAGCCAGCACGCCAAGAGCCGCGAGGGCAAGGCCCAGGTCGAGCTCGCACAGCTCGAGTACCTGCTCCCGCGCCTGCGTGGCTGGGGTGACTCGATGAGCCGCCAGGCCGGTGGTCAGGTCGGCGCGGGCGGCGCGGGCATGGGCTCGCGCGGTCCCGGTGAGACGAAGATCGAGCTCGACCGCCGACGCATCCGCACCCGCATGGCACAGCTGCGAAAGCAGATCCGCGACTTCGCGCCCGCGCGCGATGCCAAGCGCGCCGAGCGGAAGCGGAACACGATCCCGTCGGTCGCGATCGCCGGGTACACCAACGCCGGCAAGTCGTCGCTGCTCAACCGCCTCACGAGTGCGGGGGTTCTCGTCGAGAACGCCCTGTTCGCGACGCTCGACGCGACCGTGCGCCGCACCGAGACCGGCGACGGCCGCATCTACACGCTCACCGACACCGTCGGGTTCGTGCGGAATCTGCCGCATCAGCTGGTGGAGGCGTTCCGCTCGACGCTCGAAGAGGTCGGCGAGGCCGACGTGATCGTGCACGTGGTCGACGGCTCGCACCCCGACCCGGCCGCCCAGCTGGCGGCGGTGCGCGATGTGATCGGCGACGTGGGTGCGCGCGACATCCCCGAGATCATCGTCTTCAACAAGGCCGACCTGATCGACGACGATGCCCGCCTGCTGCTGCGCGGACTCGAACCGAAGGCGGTGTTCGCATCGTCCCGCACGGGCGAGGGGATCGCGGAGCTGCGCGCCCTCATCGAGGAGACCCTGCCGCTCCCGGCCGTCGAGGTGCGGGCGCTCGTGCCCTACGACCGCGGCGACCTCGTCTCGGCGATCCACGAGCAGGGCATGATCCTGTCGCAGGAGCACGAGGAGGGCGGCACCGCGGTGCACGCTCGCGTCGGCGAGCACCTCGCCGCGCGCCTCGCTCCCTTCACGATCTGAGACCGGGAGCCGTGGCGCGCGCCCCCCGGGGCGCCCGCGCGGCGGCCCCCCCCCCGGGGCGCACCCCCCCCCCCGGCCCCGGGCCCCGCGGTCGGGCCCCCCGGGGCCCCCCCCCCGCGCGGGGCGGGGGCCGCC